>NZ_JBQDNB010000007.1:0-168564 GCF_052096715.1 Providencia sp. | reverse complement strand
CCCACACAGATTGTCTGATAAATTGTTAAAGAGCGTTGCAACTTAATCTTTCGATTTGAACCACTTTAGGTTCTTGTTGCGAGGTGACGTATATTACGTTTTTCTTTCAGAAAGTCAAGTGGTTATTTTCAACTTATCTTTCTTTTTCACCTCACTGTCACCGGGGTTTATTTTTCAAACCTCACCACCGAAGCGGTTTGCCGTGTCAGTGGATGCGCATTATAGGGAGTCAGAGAATTCTGGCAAGTGTTTTATTACATTTTTATTTTGTTCGCGTTTTTTTTAGCCAAAAGTGAGTTCATAAGGCAAATAGGTGCTGCATACTGACTATTTCTACAGCAATTATTGATTTACTCACGTAATATAGTTATCTCAGAATAGGTATTGAGACGAATTATGGAATTAAGTCAGCAACAAACAGCTTCGAAAAAAAACCTTTCTTCTATTATCGCAGCAGATCTTGGCCAACAGATATTAACAGGTAGCTATTTACCGGATTCAATTCTTCCAAGTGAATTTGAGTTGTCCGAAAAATTTCAAGCCAGCCGAACAGCAATAAGAGAAGCAATTAAAATTTTAGCCGCAAAAGGTATGTTGTTAGCGCGCCCACGAATTGGAACTCGCGTGATGCCGTCGGCAAATTGGAATTTTCTCGATCAAGAGTTGTTAAATTGGTGGATTAATAGCGAAGAGCAGTCAGTCGTCATTACACATTTTCAAATTGTGCGTCTCGCAATCGAACCGCAAGCTTGTTATCTTGCAGCCATGCATGCCAGCGAAGAACAAAAACAATCTTTACAGCTTTTCGCTAATGAAATGCTCTTACTTGCAAAAAATTTTGATAGGCAGCGTTGGGTAAAAGTGGATTATCTTTTTCATTTAACTATCTATGAAGCCTGTGCGAATCCTTTTTTAATTTCTTTTGCCAATTTGTTCCGGTCTGTTTATCAACGTTACTTCGATGCTATTACCATAAATGAAGTCATTAAAGTTGATATCCATCAACAACTCGCGAATGCCATAATTAATGGTAATAGTACTAACGCACTTGATTTCTGTTATAAGTTATTAAACATTACCCAAAAATAAACCTAACAAGATAACTACCCTCTATTGGGCTTTAACTTTTTAGATAGGTAACAAATGCTCAAAACAGCTAAGAATATGTCTGGCCTCCCGTGGATTGCTGCAATGGCTTTTTTTATGCAAGCGCTTGATGCCACCATTTTAAATACGGCTTTACCTGATATAGCCAAAAGTCTTAATCACTCGCCACTCGCCATGCAATCTGCAATTGTAAGTTATACATTAACTGTTGCATTGTTAATTCCGCTGAGTGGTTGGTTTGCCGATAGATTTGGTACTCGCCGTGTTTTTATTTTAGCTGTCTCATTATTCTCGTTAGGATCTTTGCTTTGTGCTCTGTCACCTACGCTTGATTTTTTAGTCGCCTCTCGCGTTATTCAAGGTGTGGGTGGTGCAATGATGATGCCAGTTGCACGACTCGCGTTAATTAGAGCTTATCCTCGAAGTGAATTACTACCTATTTTAAATTTTGTCACGATACCTGGCCTAATAGGCCCTATATTAGGCCCACTCTTAGGGGGCGTATTAGTGACCTATGCTACTTGGCATTGGATATTTATTATTAATATTCCTATTGGTGTTTTAGGTATTTTTTATGCTTTAAAACATATGCCTGATTTTAAAATGCCAAAACGCAAATTTGATACACTTGGATTTATTCTTTTCGGCTTTGGATTAGTCATGTTATCCATTAGCCTAGATTTGTTCAGTGACAAATCACTTTCCAACTATATTCCTATATCAATCGTCCTAGGTGGTTTTCTTTTCTTACTACTTTATATTGTTCATGCAAAACGAACTAAGCATGCCATTATTCCACTAAACCTATTTAAGACACGTACGTTTTCGATTGGTATCAGTGGTAACCTCGCAACACGTTTAGGAACAGGCAGTATTCCTTTCTTGATTCCCTTAATGTTACAAGTTGGTTTTGGGTACGAAGCTGTTGTTGCAGGTATGATGATGGCACCACTAGCAATTGGTTCGATCGTGGCTAAATCAGGTGTGACAAAAATTTTAACTAACTTTGGTTATAGAAAAACACTATTTCTTATCACCCTAATTATTGGCATTATGATTACACAGTTCGCTTTGCAATCACCCAATATGTCTATCTATTTACTTGTCATTCCTTTATTTGTTTTAGGTATGGCAATGTCGATTCAATTTACCGCGATGAATACTATCTGCTTAGCTGACTTAACGGATAACAATGCAAGCTCCGGTAACAGTATGCTTGCCGTCACTCAACAATTATCGATAAGTTTTGCAATTGCAGTAAGTGCAGCAATATTAAGTTATTACGATGCGCAGCCTAGTGGCAATACAGTAGATAATTTCCATTATACCTTTATCACTATTGGTGTGATTACCTTAGTTTCTGCTTTTGTATTTTTGCTGTTAAGTAAAACGGATGGCGATAACCTTATTAAAAGCAAAGTTAAAGCCTCCACAGATTAACTTTTTTTAACAGACTGGCGCTCAATCAACTTGGGCGTTAAGACTAATACTGTTGCATCAGCTTCAGGATTATCCATCCTATAAATAAGTTGATTCACAGCCTGTTGGCCTAATTTATCTTTTGGCTGATGAATAGTCGTTAAGGGCGGGATCATATAAGGTGACAAATCTATATCGTCATATCCAATAATTGATATATCTTCAGGTACTTTCATTCCCTTACGGAAAATAGCTTGATAGGCACCTACCGCCATCGCATCATTACCTGCAAAAATAGCTTGTGGTGGGTTGGGTAGTTCAAGCAATTTATTCATGGATTCAAACCCGCCAGCAAATTCAAAATCACTGAAAATAATATACTCTTCATTTATAGCTAAAGAAGCCTGCTTCATAGCTTCAATAAAACCTAAGTGGCGAGCGCGTGCTGGCGATTTATCTTGAGGTCCTGCAATGCAAGCAATCTGAGTAAAACCCGCATCAATTAAATAACGAGTCGCAATTTCACCACCAAGAAAAGAATTATCCTGGATCACATCGCCACCAAACTCAAACGGCGACCAATCCATCATTACCGTAGGCACTGAGGGATAACGAGAGAATATGTTCTTTGATGGACCTTGAACTTCAGTACACATAATCAGTAGGCCATCGACACGCTTTTGCAGCAAGGTTTCTAAACTATGATTCATACGCTGAAGATCGCCTTCAGTATTACATAGAATTAAACTATATCCACGCTCATAACAACTACGTTCCACACCTCGTACAACTTCGGCATAAAAAGGGTTATTACTTGTTGTTAACAGCATGCCAATAGTGTTGGTGCGATTCATTTTCAGGCTTCTGGCCAACGCAGAAGGGGCGTAGTTTAGCTCTTCAATCGCATTATTAACTCGCAATGTAATACTTTCGCTCACATAACGATTTTGGTTAATAACATGAGAAACAGTGGATGTTGACACGCCAGCAAGGCGAGCAACATCTTTCATTGTTGCCACAATTAGTCCTATTGAGTTAAAAATTCATCAATTTCATTGCGCCACGGTACAGAGGGTTGAGCACCAGAGCGAGTGACAGCAATAGCTGCCGCAGCATGAGCAAAAATAATCGCCTCTTCATCAGCCTTACCTTCAAGTAGCGCAGTCACATAGGCCCCATTAAATGTATCACCCGCGGCAATGGTGTCTACGGCTTTTACTTTAAATCCAGGGATTATTTTTCCTTTAGCCCCTTGCTCGCTATACCAAACACCCCGAGCACCTAATGTAATCATCACTTTACTAATACCTTTTTGATGTAAAACTTCAGCGGCAGCTTGGGCTCCCTGCTCATCATTAACTGCAATCCCCGTTAAATATTCAGCTTCAGTTTCATTTGGCGTAATAATATCAACCAATGCTAATAATGAATCAGGTAATGATTGGGCCGGAGCAGGATTAAGAATAACTTTTGTATTATTTTTTTGTGCAATTTCAGCGGCCATTTGTACAGCTTCTAGTGGTGATTCTAGTTGCATGAGTACAGCATCAGCATCAATAATTTTTTGTTGATAATTAACGAGTCGATTGATGGTGAGATGCCCATTTGCGCCAGCGTGGATGCCGATAACATTTTCACCCTGTTGATTGACATAAATGAGTGCAACACCGGTTGTTTCATCTTTAATTGCATCGATACATTCAATATTAATATTATCTGATTGAAGCTGTTTTTTAACGTTAGCACCGATATCATCATCACCGACACAAGCAATAAATGTTATGTCTGCACCACTTCGACCTGCGGCAACTGCTTGGTTAGCACCTTTACCGCCAAATGCGACTTGGTAATGGTTGCCCCTCACTGTTTCTCCGGGTTGAGGAAAATGTTGAACATTCAAAATATGATCAGCATTAATGCTACCTAAAACCACCAGCTTAGCTGTACCCATAACATTTATTTCCTTTTGGCACTTTTGAACCACAAATCGATTATTAACAATTAAGTAAACCGCCGCTATTAATAACAGCGTAGTAACGGCGGTAAACTCATCTTATTTTTTGATGACCAGCTCTAACTCTACAGGCACTGTTGGTTCAACTTTTTCGCCTTTTAAGACTTTATCGGCAATTTGAATTCCAACAATACCAATCTGATCAGGTCGTTGGGCAATCGTTGCGCCTAATTTTCCAAGCTCAACAGCTTTAATACCATCATTTGTTCCGTCAAATCCTACTACCAACACATCATCACGACCTGCTGTTTGTAATGCTCTTAATGCACCTAATGCCATTTCATCATTTTGAGCAAATACCGCTTGAACAGCAGGATGAGCCGTTAATAAGTTTTGCATTACATTCAGCCCTTTTGTTCTATCAAAATCTGCAGGCTGACTAGCTAATACATTAAATTTATGCTCTTTAGCACCAGTATTAAAACCTTCACCACGTTCACGCGCAGCTGAAGTCCCCGAAATACCTTCTAGTTGAATAACTTTTGCATCATTACCATTTTTTTGGGCAATGTAATCAGCGGCCATTTTTCCGCCCATACGGTTGTCGGAAGCAACATGACTGATAACATCGCCTTTATTTGCCGCGCGGTCGAGGGTAATAACCGGGATTTTTGCTTTGTTTGCCATAAGAATGGCATTTCCTACAGCGTCAGAATCTGTTGGATTAATTAGCATCAATTTTGTACCGCGCACAGTTAAATCCTGAACGTTTGCTAATTCTTTCGCTGGGTTATCTTGAGAATCTAAAACAATTAATTCATAACCCAGTTTATCCGCTTCTTTTTGGGCACTGTCTTTCATCGTCACAAAGAATGGATTATTTAAGGTAGAAATAACCAATGCAATATTATCTTTCGCCATTGCATTCACACTCACTGTCGCACAAAGTGCCACAGCAGATAACAATGTTGCTAATTTATTTAGTTTCATAATAATTTTCCTGAAATATGTAGGGTATATCGGATTACATTACTTTTTATTATCAACAAGTACCGCAAGTAAAATCACAACTGCTTTAACAATCATCTGATAGTTTGATGAAATACCGAGTAAATTTAACCCATTGTTTAAGAAGCCAAGAATAAGCGCACCGATTAACGTTCCAACAATGCGCCCTTTACCACCAGCAAGACTGGTTCCACCGAGCACTACAGCAGCAATAGCATCAAGTTCATATCCATTACCTGCCATTGGTTGAGCAGAAGAAAGTCGAGCAACTTCAATCACACTGGCTAATGCCGCTAATAAACCACACAATGCATAAACCATGATTTTAATACGATCAACATTAATTCCTGATAACCGTGTTGCTGATTCATTACCCCCTAACGCATAGATATAGCGCCCTAAACGGGTGTGATGCAGTAAATACCATGCCGCAGCAAAAACAATAATCATTAACCAAATGGGTGTCGGAATACCAAATGGGCGACCAATACCAAACCAACCAAATAATTCAGCATTATCAGTAAATCCAGTATTAATTGGGCTACCATCGGTATACACACGAGTCACACCGCGTAATAACAACATCATGACCAATGTGGCAATAAAAGCTTGAACCTTTCCTTTTGCGACAATAACGCCAGTACAGGCACCAATTGCAGCACCAAGAGCAAGTGCACCCGCGACAGCGACAAAAGCATTAACATCAGCGCCAACCATTGATGCAGCAACCGCACCAGTTAATGCCAAAAGTGAACCAACAGAAAGATCAATCCCTGATGTCAGAATGACTAGCGTCATTCCTACGGCCATAATGGCATTCACGGATGTTTGTTGAAGAATATTAAAGAAATTATTAACGGTAAAAAAATTAGGACTAAGTGTTGATACAATAGCAATTAAGACTAATAAAGCGATTAATGATTTTTGTTCCATCAGCCATGCTTTGCTAAACCAACGTTTTGATGATGCGGTAGTTGAACTCATACTGATAACTCCTGAACTGAGCCATAATTTTTACCCACTGCAGCAGCCATTAAGGCTTCCTGAGTTGCTTCTTTGCCTGTAAATTCACCACTAATATGGCCTTCATGCATAACCAAAATACGGTCACTCATTCCGATAACTTCAGGCATTTCTGATGAAACTAAAATGATGCTCAGCCCTTCTTTTTTGAATTGATTAATTAATTGGTAGATTTCTTTTTTAGCGCCCACATCAACGCCACGAGTAGGTTCATCAAGGATCAAAACCTTTGGTCTTGTCATCAATCCTCGAGCAATCGCGACTTTTTGTTGATTACCACCGGATAAATTACCGATAATTTGATCCATTGATGGGGTTTTAATATTAAATAAACGAATAAAGTCACCGACCGTTTGCTGTTCTTCGCCATGTTTAAGGCTACCGCCTGCTCGACTAAAATAACGAAGCGCGGTTAATGACATATTTTCTTTAACCGACATTCCAAGCACTAATCCATCACGCTTACGATCTTCTGAAATATAAACAATACCGTTGTTGAGCCCATCTTGTGGTGTTTTTAAGTTAACAGATTTACCTTCAAGATGAATTTCACCTGTTTTTTTGGTTGCTGCACCATAAACAATTTTCATTAATTCTGTGCGACCCGCTCCCATCAATCCAGAGATACCCAAAATCTCACCGCTTTTTAGTGAAAAACTTGCGTGAGTGACGCCAGGCCCTGACACATTATCAACCTGCAAACGAACCGCTCCCATAGGAACTTGAACTCTTGGATATTGGTCTTCAAGCTTACGGCCGACCATCATTTCGATTAAGTTTTCTTCTTTTAATTCGCTAACAGGTTTTTCACCAATGAATTGGCCATCACGAAAAACAGTAACGTCATCGCATATTTCAAAAATTTCTTTTAAACGATGAGAAATATAAACAATACCGCACCCTTGAGCCTTTAAGTCTTCAATCACACGAAATAAGGAAGCCGTTTCTGTATCCGTCAACGCATCTGTAGGTTCATCCATAATGATGACTTGCGATTGGAAGCTTAATACTTTTGCTATTTCAACCATTTGTTGTTCACCGATAGATAATTCGGCAATAATTTGGTGGCTGTCATAATCAAGATTGAGGCGTTTGAGTAATTTGTCTGATTCACTAAACATCTTTTTCCAATCAATTTTGCCAAATTTTCCGACAAACTCGCGACCTAAAAAAATATTCTCAGCAATCGTCAATTCAGGAATGAGGTTTAATTCTTGATGGATGATACCAATGCCAGCTTCTTGTGAACTTTTAGGACCATTAAAAATAATCTCTTTTCCAAGGTAACGGATCACCCCAGCATCTTTGTTGTAGATACCGGTTAAGACTTTCATCATAGTTGACTTACCCGCTCCATTTTCCCCCACCAGAGCCATCACTTTTCCTGGGTAAACTTTCAAAGCAGCACCAGAAAGCGCTTTTACACCAGGGAATGATTTATCAATTCCAATAAGTTCTAATAAAGGTTGCATAATCACCTCAGAAAGTTACACCTGAACAAAGGATAACGTTGGCAAAAGGTGAACACTCCCCTGTTCTCACCACAGCTTTGCTACCATGAGTCATTTGTTTAAAGCTTTCATGACTGCAATAAACAATTTCAATACTATTTCCTTGAGCTAATTCAAGTGCTTGTAGATGGACTAAAATGGCTTTTTCCATTTGTGGATTAACTGTTGTTATTTCGCCAGCAAGAATAGCTTTTTCTACCTGCATTTCTTGGGTTATCACACTTAGTACTGACATAAAGTCAGGTAAACCTTGTGTAATCGCCAAATCAATACGTTCAGGCCCTTGTGGGATAGGTAATCCCGCATCTGCCAATGTGATATGGTCGGTATGACCTAATTTCGCAATGACCGATACAATATTCGCATTCAGCAAAATACCCTTTTTCATTATTTCCTGCCATTTTTATTAGCGAAACGTTTCGCTCATCTAATAATAGTAAAGAATAACCACAACTCAATATTCTTATATGATATTTGTGATCGTCATCGAAACGTTTCGTTCACAAGAAAAAGAAACGAAAAACTAACATATTGAATTAATTAAGCTGAATCGTTTTAACTAAAACCATGATATAAAAAATCATATTTATAAAGTTCAATAAAACGACGTTTAACTTGGTGTATGCTGTAACCACATCAAAGAAAAACCGCAAAGCAGATTGCACAATAAATAAAAAAGAATTGATGAAATGAATCTATCAGTGTTAAGTAAGTGACATAACGATAAAGGAATAAATATGCAAATAGCGGAACGAATCGCGCAACTAAGTAACTACCTTGAAAGCGGTTTGTATGAACGTCAGCAAGCTATCCGTTTGTGTCTACTCGCCACACTGTGTGGGGAAAGTGTTTTTCTATTGGGGCCACCCGGTATTGCTAAAAGTTTGATCGCTAGACGAATGAAATTTGCCTTTCGTCATGCAAATGCCTTTGAATATTTAATGACGCGTTTTTCTACACCAGAAGAAATTTTTGGACCACTTTCAATACAAGCGTTAAAAGATGAAGGCCGCTATGAGCGACTAACCAAAGGTTATTTACCTGATTCAGAAGTGGTTTTTCTAGATGAAATTTGGAAAGCGGGCCCTGCCATTTTGAATACGTTATTAACCGCAGTTAATGAACGTAAATTTCGTAATGGTGACGAAGAAAAATCGATTCCGATGCGCTTATTAGTCACCGCATCAAATGAGCTTCCCGATGCAGATAATAGCCTTGAAGCTTTGTTTGACCGCATGTTAATACGAATTTGGCTTGATAAAGTGCAAGAAAAACAAAATTTTCGAGCACTACTTACTAGCAAATCTTCGTTTAATGAAGCATTGATGCCTGATCACCTTAAAATTAGTGATGATGAATACCATCAATGGCAAAAAGATATCCCTAAAATTACGCTACCCGATCATTGTTTTGAACTCATTTATCAACTGCGTGAACAGCTCGACTCAACAGATAAAAATCTTTATGTCTCTGATAGACGTTGGAAAAAAGCCGTTTACCTATTGCAAGCAAGTGCCTTTTTTAATGGACGAAATGCAGTTTCCCCACTTGATATAGTCTTACTCAAAGATTGTTTGTGGCATGACATGAAATCGATGAATACCTTACCTAATCTACTCAAATCAATATTACAAGAAGACGGTTGGCAGCAAAGAAAACTTGAACGAGAGATTGAACAAGTTTATTTACAATGGATGTCCTCCACTCAAGATCAAAATAATCAAGATGCTTTTAAAGTGAATAAAAACAATGCAATGTTTGCACGTAAAGCGTCTTATTTACTACCTGAAAATATTCGTGAAGGAAAAGTAACACTCTTTTTGCATCGACCATTGCAACTGCATAATATGAAGGTCACTTTTGTCACTACAGATACAAAAGCACTTTCAACCTTCCTAAATAAAGGGGCAACGTTGTCCGTTCACCTCAATGGAATTGGTTTCGCATTAGAAATTACCGCAGAGGTCAATAATTTAAATCAAGTTCAGCTATTGGATATTAGCCACCAATCATCAACTCTTTATTTACAAGAAAAAACAACAGCGGTTACTGATCTCACTGAGTGGTTAGATAAACTCGATAAAATTCAAAATGAAGTTCAATCAGCTCGCTATCAATTTGAAAAACAACAACCTAATTTATTTATAGAGACACATTGGCTAGCAGATATTGAAGAAAGTTTTATTAAGTTATCAGATAAACTCATTCAGTTGCGTAACAAAATTTCAGGTAAAGTGGCCGAATAATCATGTTAAGCCTAGCCACCCTAGATTTATTACTTTCAGTTAATGAAGGTCAATTAATAGAAGAGATAATTATTTCACTTCTTGCAACTCCTACATTAGCCGCTTTCTTTGAAAAACATCCCCGATTAAAAAAAGCACTATTAAAAGATTTATCAAGTTGGAAAAAAGATCTTAAACAAAAATTACAAGATGCAATGGTTCCCCAACAGCTGACTGAAGAGTTTTTACTTTACCAACAATGTCTTGGACTCGCCACAGATGCCTTTTTCTCTCAATTGCCCTCAGTAATAGATAAACTAAAACAAATTGATTCGCCTTTTTATACTGAAGCCAATCAATTACACAGTGGAAAAATTGAAAATAAAAGCGCTCGTCAGTCATTGTTTATCCAACGTTGGCGAGTCAATCTCATTTTACAAGTCACCACTTTACATAAAGAACTACTGGAACAAGAAAAAGAGCAATTATTAGCGGAACTACAACGAAGGCTAGCACTCAGTGGTAATTTAGAAGAAGTACTGGGGGAAAATGAACGAGCAGCAGGACGTTTATGGGATTTAAGCAAAGGGGTAAATGCCACATCTGCTTATAATGACCAATTATTAAATCGCTATAGTGATTTTTTACGTCAGCAACCAGAACTAGAAAAAATCGCGCAATTGTTAGGTCGAAGCCAATCAGCACGGGCAATTCTTGATGATAATGTTGTACTTGAACCAATGACTATTATGGAAAAAGTACCCGAAACGGTACCTGAACAAGTTAATGGTTTAGGTTTAAGTGATGATATTTTACGCTTATTACCCGCAGAATTAGCTATGTTAGGGCTCGAAGATATTGAATTTGAGTTTTACCGTAAATTATTAGAAAAACAATTGCTGACTTATCGCTTACAAGGGGAAAGCTGGCAAGAGCGGAAAGTATTGCGCCCTGTAGTTCACCATCAAGATGAAGAGCAGCCTCGGGGGCCTTTTATTGTCTGTATAGATACATCAGGATCAATGGGTGGACTCAATGAACGCTGCGCAAAAGCATTTTGCCTTGCGTTAATGAAAATTGCGCTGGCGGATAATCGATCATGCCACATTATGTTATTTTCAACACAAATTGTGCATTATGATCTGCTTAGTGCTGATGGGTTAGAGCAATGCATTCAATTTTTACATCAAACCTTTCGTGGCGGAACAGATCTCGCTGGCTGCTTACAAGAAACTGTCATTAAATTAGAGTCAAAGCAATGGATTGATGCAGATGCAGTAGTAATTTCTGATTTTGTTGCCCAACGTTTACCTGATGATTTAATCCAAAAAATAAAATCTCTTCAAAAAGTTGGGAAATACCGCTTCCATGCGGTATCAGTATCAAATTATGGGAAGCCCGGCATCATGAAGATATTTGATCATATCTGGCGCTTTGATACCGGGTTAAAAAGCAGACTGCTACGCCGTTTTAGTCGCTAATATACTTAATTCTACAGTTTAATCAGTCTATTATTAAAGCATTCCTTCAACAGACTCTTCCATATCTGGCGCCCAAACACCGCATTGTACTTGGCCGATGTGCTGGCGTTGCAGAAGTAGCATTACTAAGCGTGATTGACCAATACCACCACCAATAGTTTGTGGCATTTCACCTTTAACTAATGCTTGGTGCCATTCTAGCTCCATGCGTTTTTCGTCATGCGTTAGACCTAATTGGCGCGTTAAGCACTCAGGACTAACACGAATTCCCATTGAAGATAATTCAAATGCATCTTGTAAAACAGGGTTCCAAACAAGGATGTCACCGTTTAGACCACAAAAACCGTCTTCATTTTTAGTTGTCCAGTCATCATAGTCTGGTGCACGTACGTCATGTGACTCCCCGCTAGATAGTTTTCCACCTATACCGATAAGGAATACAGCACCTAATTCTTTCGCAATAGCACGTTCACGGCCTTTAGCGTCTAAATCAGGGTAACGTTGTAATAGCTCTTCACTGTGGATAAAGTGAATTTGGTCTGGCAGGAACGGTGCCAGTCCAAACTCTTTACTTACGGCAGCTTCTGTTTCTTTTATTGCCTTGTATATTTTACCCACTGTCTGTTTCAGATAAGGAAGCGTACGTTCCTCATCTGCCATCACTTTTTCCCAATCCCACTGATCAACATAGACAGAATGGATTGGTGTTAAGCGATCCTCGTCCGGGCGCAACGCTTTCATATGAGTGTAAAGTCCTTGGCCTTCGCTAAAACCAAAACGACCTAAGGTTTTGCGTTTCCATTTAGCCAAAGAGTGAACAACTTCAAAGGTTGCGCCTGGAATTGATTTCACTTTTACTTGAACGGCTTTTTCGCTGCCTGATAAGTTATCTTGAGTACCATCACCTAAACGACTTAGGATAGGACCTTGAACTTCAATCAGACCAAGTTCTTTTTCAAGTAAACGTGAGAAATAAGATTTAACAAAACTAATTTGCTGCTGATGTTCGATAAATGACTTGTCCATAATATTACCCATAATTTGTTTGCTGTATTAGCTGATGTATAGATTAAGCAACAAAATGAGGTATAAATTCAATATCCATCGGTAAAAAAAGCCATTGTTGTTTATTTTAGATAATAAAAAGGGTATAAAAATGAATATTCATCAAAATGGAGGGTAAATAATGCCTGAAAATTATCAAATCGATAATCTCGATCGTGACATACTTCACGAATTAATGAGAAATGCACGTATGCCTTATGCTGAATTGGCCAAAAAATTCGCTGTCAGTCCAGGAACTATTCATGTACGTGTTGAGAAAATGAAGCAATCGGGGATCATTAAAGGAACTCGTATTGATATTAGTGAAAAACAACTTGGTTTTGATGTCTGTTGCTTTATTGGCATTATTTTGAAAAGTGCAAAAGATTATCATACTGCATTAAAAAAATTAGATGCCTTAGAAGAAGTGGTTGAGGTTTATTACACAACAGGTCAATACAGTATTTTTATCAAGGTCATGTGTCGATCTATTGATTCCCTTCAAGATGTACTTATCAACAAAATTCAAACCATAGATGAAATTCAATCTACAGAAACGCTGATCTCCTTGCAGAACCCCATTATGCGCACGATATGCCCTTAGAAAAAAAATACTATAACCACATTATCCACAGGTAGATCCCAGCTCATTCACAGCGTACAATGGCGGCTTATTATTGTGAAAGAGAACCATCATGACGAAAATAACCCTTATAAGTGGTAGCACAATGGGTAGTGCTGAGTATGTAGCAGAGCATATGGCTGAAATTTTAGAAGAACTCGACTTTGAGACTGAAATTCAACATGGTCCTGCACTTGATGATCTACCACTTGAAGGCTTATGGCTGGTGGTGTGTTCTACACATGGTGCAGGGGATCTTCCTGAAAATATCCAACCACTAGCAGATGAAATAAATACGTTATCCCCTGATCTCAGTAATGTCAGTTTTGGATCCGTTGGTATTGGCAGCTCAGAATATGACACTTTCTGTGGTGCGATCCATTCCCTTAATGCCTTATTAACCAATAAAGGTGCTAAAAGGATCGGCGACTGTTTAGAAATTGATGTGCAAAAACACGAAATTCCTGAAGATCCCGCAGGTGAATGGGTTAAAAAATGGGCAAACGAACTCTAAGTTGCTCAAAAAAGAAACGGTTGAATGTGGATAACTTAGGGGAAACAGTGGTATTAACCCGTAGTTATCCATAGTATAACTTTTAGGTCGACCAGAGCCTGTGTATAAGTCCCTTTTTTGATCCCAGCTTATACGTAAAGAGATCACGGATCATTCACAGTATATGATCCTTTACACTGTAATGATCTTTATAGTGAAAAATCACTTATCCACAGAAACCTTCGATCCTAATAATAGATCTAATAAAGAGATCTTAAAGAAAAAAGATCTTAATACTATAAGGCTGATGCTTACAGGGGTTGGTCTATTCTTAAAACTTGAGTAGAATTCATTTCTCAAATGCACAGTTAGCATTTTCTAACGTTAAGGCTCACACATGTTTTATCCAGAACAATTTGACGTCATCGTAATTGGTGGTGGTCATGCCGGTACTGAAGCAGCAATGGCAGCTGCACGTATGGGGCGTCAAACCCTATTGCTGACTCACAATATTGATACATTGGGTCAGATGTCTTGCAACCCAGCCATCGGTGGGATCGGTAAGGGACATCTGGTAAGGGAAATTGATGCTCTCGGTGGATTAATGGCTACAGCCACTGATAAGGCCGGTATCCAATTTAGAACTCTTAATGCAAGCAAAGGTCCTGCTGTTCGAGCTACTCGTGCACAAGCAGACCGTGTCTTGTATCGACAAGCTGTGAGAACTGCATTAGAAAATCAACCTAATCTAATGATATTTCAACAACCTGTAGAAGATTTAATTGTTGAAAATAATATCGTAACGGGTGCTGTAACCCGTATGGGACTTAAGTTTAAAGCTAAATCTGTGGTACTAACTGTAGGAACTTTTCTAGATGGAAAAATTCATATTGGTTTAGAAAATTATAGTGGTGGTAGAGCAGGTGATCCTCCTTCAATTTCACTTTCACAACGTTTGAGAGAACTGCCTTTTCGCGTTAATCGCTTAAAAACAGGAACACCACCAAGAATTGATGCAAGAACTATCGATTTTAGTCAACTAGCGCAACAATTAGGTGACGACCCAATGCCTGTATTTTCATTTTTAGGTAGACAAGATCAACATCCACAACAGATGCCTTGCTATATCACCTATACCAATGAAAAAACACATGAAGTGATCAGAAATAATTTAGATCGTAGCCCAATGTATGCAGGGATCATCGAAGGGATCGGACCTCGTTATTGTCCTTCGATCGAAGATAAAGTCATGCGTTTTGCTGACAAAAATTCACATCAGATCTTTTTAGAACCAGAAGGCTTAACAAGCAACGAAATTTATCCAAATGGTATCTCCACCAGCTTACCGTTTGATGTACAAATGCAAATTGTTCATTCAATGAAAGGAATGGAAAACGCAAGGATCATTCGTCCTGGTTATGCGATTGAATATGATTTCTTTGACCCAAGGGATCTTAAACAAACACTAGAAAGTAAATTTATTGAAGGCCTTTTCTTTGCTGGTCAAATTAATGGCACAACTGGATATGAAGAAGCTGGTGCTCAAGGCTTACTTGCTGGACTAAATGCTGCTCAATATGCCAATGGATTAGAAGGTTGGTTCCCACGCCGTGACCAAGCTTATATGGGCGTTCTAGTTGATGACCTCTGTACCTTAGGAACAAAAGAACCCTACCGTATGTTTACTTCTCGCGCTGAATACCGGTTGATGCTGCGAGAGGATAATGCAGATTTACGTTTAACCGAAAAAGGTCGCGAATTAGGTCTAGTTGATGACGTTCGTTGGGAACACTTCAACCGAAAAGTTGAACTGATTGAAAAAGAACGTCAACGCTTAAAAGATATCTGGGTTCACCCTAAATCTGAAGGTCATGATGAAGTTAATCAAATTTTAGCAGCTCCGCTGTCTAAAGAAGCGAGCGGTGAAGATTTATTACGTCGTCCAGAAATAAGTTATCGATTACTAACATCATTAAATCTTTTTGCCCCAGGGATCGAAGATCCACAAGCTGCGGATCAAGTTGAAGTTCAAGTTAAGTATGAAGGTTATATCTCTCGTCAAAAAGAAGAGATCGAACGACAACTACGTAATGAAACCGCTTTATTGCCTATCGATCTTGATTACAAACAAGTTAAAGGTTTATCGAACGAAGTTATGGCTAAATTGAATGATCATAAACCAACATCAATTGGCCAAGCTTCCCGTATTTCAGGAATTACCCCAGCGGCAATTTCAATCTTACTCGTTTGGTTAAAAAAACAAGGCATACTGCGTCGGAGTGCATAAAATGGATTTACTATCAAAACTGACTCAGTTGTTAGCCAAAGCGGATATCAGCTTAACAGATAAACAAAAACAACAATTAGTAGGGTATGTCGAGTTATTGGTTAAATGGAATAAAGCCTATAACTTGACGTCAGTTCGAGATCCTCAACAAATGCTTATTCGTCATATTATGGATAGCATAGTGGTGAACGGTCATCTAACAGGCTCCACGTTTATTGATGTAGGAACAGGCCCTGGTCTACCTGGCGTTCCTTTAGCAATAGTTCGACCAGATTCCCATTTCGTGCTGTTAGACAGCTTAGGAAAGCGTATACGCTTCTTAAAACAAGTTCAGCATGAGTTAGGTCTCAATAATATTGAACCTGTTCAATCGCGTGTTGAAGAGTATCAATTTAAAGATGGATTTGATGGTGTAATCAGTCGTGCATTTGCTTCTTTGAATGATATGTTAAGTTGGTGTCATCATCTGCCTTCTCCTGAAGGGCAATTTTATGCCTTAAAAGGCGTGATACGTGATGAAGAAATTACTGAGCTTCCTGAAGGTTTTGTAGTGCAATCAATTATCGAACTTGAAATTCCTGAACTTGATGAACAGCGCCATTTAGTTAAGTTATCTATAAAATAAAGTTGCTTGTTATCAAATAAATTTATCTTTTTGAGCCATAGCCGTGCATTTACAATGTTACGGCTATTTCATTTTAGTTTGAATATATATTATTCGTATTTTACGTAAAATTTACATGCTAATAACGAAAAAATGGCATAAATAATGATTTGAAAGGAAAAAGTCATCCTAACGGGATATTTTAAGTTAATCGTTTTAGCACTACAGATAGTTAATAATTAAATATTTGATTTATTGCATCATTATTTTGATTAAAAATTGTATCAGTTAATTATTTGATTTACCGATCAAAACCTTATTTATCCGGCTAGGGATGCGATGGAATAAATAAAGTCATTAATATTTAGTGTGATGTAAATCACATAAAAGATTTTTTAGTTGTCAGATTGTTAATCAATTATTAATTATTACAGTGACAATTCTGCGCTATCTCGAAAAAATTAAATATTTATTCACCTTTTCGCTACTTACTGATTGAATTCATTTCGCCTGCCCGTATAATTTGCTCGTTTTTGTCTCTTGACACATTTAAGCAAAGGCAGTTTTATACAACACTTAGCGTTTCTGAGCTGAGAAGAGCTGGGAGAACATCAAAAGTTATGTCTGTATCCCTTTACGACAACACCAATGCTGTAAAACAGTTGTCTGTTCAGTTAATAACTTTTGTTATCCTCAGTGGGGCTTTCTGTGCAAATAGTATAGAATGGGGAGCCTCTGCTCTTGCGGGTGGGTTAGCATGCTGGTTACCTAATATTGTATTCATGCTGCTATCACGTATCCAAAAAGCAAAAGAAGAGGATGAACCTGTCCGCATTGCCTGGTTCTTTGCGTTAGGAGCAGGGCTAAAGGTTGTTACAACTATAATTGTCTTAGTTGTTGCTTTTGGTGTGTTTAAAGCGTCACTGACACCACTGGGTTTGACCTATTTAGCGGTGCTAATTGTTCAGATTGTTGCACCAGCCGTTTTTAAACGGTAAGTATTTTTAAACTACAAAAGGGTAAGAGGCATCATGTCTGCATCAGGAGAAGTGATGACTACAAATGAGTACATAAGTCACCATCTGAATAACCTTCAGTTAGACTTACGTACCTTTGAGTTGGTCAATCCCCAAGCTAGTCCAACATTTTGGACGTTGAACATTGACTCGCTTTTTTTCTCGGTAGTTCTCGGGGCTCTGTTCCTGTGGCTATTTAGAAGAGTTGCCGTTAATGCGACTAGTGGCGTACCCGGTAAGTTACAGACTGCAATAGAACTGATCATTGGTTTCGTTGATAACTCAGTCCGTGATATGTATCACGGTAAGAGCAAAGTTATTGCCCCGTTGGCATTAACCGTGTTCATCTGGGTATTTTTAATGAACCTCATGGATTTACTACCAATCGATTTCCTTCCATATATTGGTGAGCATTATTTAGGGCTACCTGCTCTGCGTGCAGTTCCGACAGCAGATGTGAGTGTGACTTTATCTATGGCGATCGGCGTGTTTATCCTAATAATCTTTTATAGCATTAAGATGAAAGGAATTGGTGGATTTACGAAAGAGTTGACTCTTCAACCTTTTAATCATCCTATCTTTATTCCGGTAAACTTAATTCTTGAAGGAGTAAGCCTGCTATCAAAACCTGTATCACTCGGTCTACGACTGTTTGGTAACATGTATGCAGGTGAATTGATCTTTATTCTTATCGCGGCATTACTACCGTGGTGGTCACAGTGGTTGCTAAGCCTGCCTTGGGCTATCTTCCACATATTGATTATTACGCTACAAGCCTTTATTTTTATGGTTCTGACTGTTGTCTATCTCTCGATGGCATCTGAAGAGCACTAATTTTTCTATCAATAATTGAATTAACTGAAACAAACTGGAGACTGTCATGGAAAACCTGAATATGGATCTGCTGTACATGGCTGCCGCTATAATGATGGGTTTAGCGGCGATCGGTGCTGCGATCGGTATCGGCATCCTAGGTGGTAAATTTTTAGAAGGCGCTGCTCGTCAGCCAGATTTAATACCTCTACTGCGTACACAGTTTTTTATCGTAATGGGTCTAGTAGATGCTATTCCGATGATTGCTGTTGGTCTGGGCTTGTATGTAATGTTCGCTGTTGCCTAATTAGCATTACGGAACACATTAAGAACATTAACTCACTAATAAATAAGAGGTATTGTCTGTGAATCTGAATGCAACAATCCTCGGCCAGGCTATCGCGTTTGTCCTGTTTGTTTTGTTCTGTATGAAGTATGTATGGCCACCGATTATGGCGGCCATAGAAAAACGTCAAAAAGAAATTGCTGACGGTTTATCTTCCGCAGAACGTGCTAAAAAGAACCTGGAACTAGCGCAAACCGACGCAACCGACCGACTGAAGAAAGCAAAAGCAGAAGCACAAGTGATCATCGAACAAGCGAATAAACAACGCAGTATGATGATTGAAGAAGCAAAAGCAGAAGCTGAAACAGAACGTGCAAAAATCGTAGCACAAGCGCAAGCGGAAATTGATGCTGAGCGTAAACGTGCACGTGAAGAGTTACGTAAACAGGTTGCGATGCTTGCTATCGCAGGTGCCGAGAAGATCATAGAACGTTCCGTGGATGAAGCTGCTAACAGCGACATCGTTGATAAACTAGTCGCTGAACTGTAGGAGGGAGGGGCATGTCTGAAATTGCTACTGTAGCTCGCCCCTACGCCAAAGCAGCTTTTGACTTTGCTGTAGATAATCAATCCGTTGATAAATGGCAGAATATGCTGAGCTTCACCTCTTTGGTGTCGCAAAATGAACAGGTTGGTGAGCTACTTTCTGGTTCTATTGCACCAGAAACATTAGCCAAAACGTTTATCTCTGTTTGCGGAGATGAAATTGACGAGCATGTTCAAAATCTGATTCGTATCATGGCTGAAAACGGGCGTTTAACCACGCTTCCAGAAGTTCTCGTACAATTTATTCAATTGCGCGATTCGCTGGAGTCAACGATTGAAGTTGATGTGATTTCTGCTACCGAACTGAATGAACAGCAGTCAGCTAAAATTTCTGCAGCGATGGAAAAACGTCTGTCACGCAAAGTTAAGCTGAATTGCAAAATTGACAAGTCTGTTATTGCTGGAGTGATCATTCGTGCTGGAGACCTCGTCATAGACGGAAGTGTCCGCGGTCGCTTAGAGCGTTTAACTGACGTCTTGCAGTCTTAAGGGGACTGGAGCATATGCAACTGAATTCCACCGAAATCAGCGAACTGATCAAACAGCGTATTGCTCAGTTTGATGTTGTGAGTGAAGCTCACAATGAAGGTACGATTGTGTCCGTTAATGACGGTATCATTCGTATTCACGGTTTAGCCGAAGTCATGCAGGGTGAGATGATCGCACTGCCTGGCAGCCGTTATGCAATTGCATTGAACTTAGAGCGTGACTCTGTTGGTGCGGTTGTAATGGGTCCTTATGCCGATTTGGCTGAAGGCATGAAAGTAAAATGTACTGGTCGTATTCTTGAAGTTCCAGTAGGCCGTGGTCTACTTGGACGTATCGTGAATACACTGGGCCAACCAATTGATGGTAAAGGCCCTGTTGAGCATGATGGCTTCTCCCCAATTGAAGTTATCGCTCCAGGTGTTATCGAACGTCAATCGGTTGATCAACCTGTACAAACTGGTTATAAATCAGTTGATGCAATGATCCCAATCGGCCGTGGCCAGCGTGAGCTTGTCATCGGTGACCGCCAGACAGGTAAAACTGCGCTAGCGATCGATGCGATTATTAATCAACGTGATTCTGGCATCAAATGTGTTTACGTTGCTATCGGTCAGAAAGCTTCAACAATTTCTAACGTAGTACGTAAACTCGAAGAACACGGCGCTCTGGAAAATACCATTGTTGTTGTTGCAACGGCATCTGAATCAGCTGCACTGCAATACCTGTCCGCATACTCCGGTTGCGCAATGGGTGAATATTTCCGTGACCGTGGTGAAGATGCACTGATTGTTTATGATGACCTGTCTAAACAGGCTGTTGCATACCGTCAGATTTCACTGCTACTGCGTCGTCCACCAGGACGTGAAGCTTACCCAGGTGATGTTTTCTATTTGCATTCACGTTTACTTGAGCGTGCTGCTCGTGTTAATGCTGAATACGTTGAAAACTTTACTAAAGGTGAAGTTAAAGGCAAAACAGGTTCATTGACGGCTCTGCCTATCATTGAAACCCAAGGCGGTGACGTTTCTGCATTCGTACCGACTAACGTAATTTCGATTACAGATGGTCAGATCTTCCTGGAATCTAACCTGTTTAACTCTGGTATTCGTCCAGCGGTTAACCCAGGTATTTCCGTATCTCGTGTTGGTGGTGCTGCTCAGACTAAAATTATCAAGAAATTGTCTGGTGGTATCCGTACTGCACTTGCTCAATATCGTGAACTGGCGGCGTTTGCTCAGTTTGCTTCCGACCTCGATGACGCAACTCGTAAACAGTTGAGCCATGGTCAGAAAGTAACTGAACTGCTGAAACAGAAACAATATGCACCAATGTCAGTAGCAGAACAGTCTCTGTCTCTGTTTGCTGCGGAACGTGGATATTTGGATGATGTTGAGTTAGCGAAAATTGGTGCATTTGAAGCTGCATTAGTTTCTTTTGCACTGCGCGAGCATGCTGACCTTATGAACGAAATCGGCCAGGCGGGTAACTATAACGATGATATCGAAGGCAAGTTGAAAAAACTGCTCGAGTCATTTAAAGCAACTCAGTCCTGGTAATACTATTCGGCCCGTGAATTTTTATGGGCCGTCTGGTTAATAAGGAGAAGCAGTAATGGCCGGCGCAAAAGAGATACGTTCCAAGATTGCTAGCGTGCAAAACACGCAAAAAATCACTAAAGCGATGGAAATGGTTGCTGCGTCTAAAATGCGTAAATCGCAGGAACGCATGGCGGCTAGCCGTCCTTATGCGGAGACTATGCGCAGTGTGATTGGTCACCTAGCTTTAGGTAATCTGGAATATAAACATCCATATCTCGAAGAGCGTGAAGTTAAACGCGTTGGGTATTTGGTTGTTTCAACAGACCGTGGTCTGTGCGGTGGTTTGAATATTAACTTGTTCAAAAAACTGTTAACAGACATGAAGCTATGGTCTGAGAAAAATGTTCAGGTTGATTTGGCTTTAATCGGTTCTAAAGCAGTTTCATTCTTTGGGTCTGTTGGCGGTAATGTCGTTACACAGGTTACAGGAATGGGGGATAACCCTACGCTTTCAGATTTGATTGGTCCAGTTAACTCTATGCTACAAGCCTATGATGAAGGGCGTTTAGATAAACTGTATGTGGTGACTAATAAGTTCATCAATACAATGTCTCAGGAGCCAACTATTCTTCAAGTATTGCCATTGCCTCCAAGCAATGATGAAACTTTGAAGAAGAAGTCTTGGGATTATATATATGAACCCGATCCTAAGGCGTTGCTGGATACCCTGCTACGTCGTTATATCGAGTCTCAGGTTTATCAGGGCGTCGTTGAAAACCTGGCTAGTGAGCAGGCCGCACGAATGGTAGCGATGAAAGCCGCTACTGATAATGGTGGAAACCTGATCAAAGAGTTGCAGTTGGTTTACAACAAAGCTCGTCAGGCCAGCATTACTCAGGAGCTTACCGAAATTGTTTCGGGTGCTTCCGCGGTTTAACAGCTAGGTTTACGAATTACGTAGAGGATTCAAGATGGCTACTGGAAAGATTATCCAGGTAATCGGCGCCGTTGTGGACGTCGAGTTCCCTCAAGATAACGTACCGAAAGTGTACGATGCTCTTGAGGTAATGAACGGTAAAGATAAACTGGTGCTGGAAGTTCAGCAACAGCTAGGCGGTGGTGTTGTTCGTTGTATCGCAATGGGTACATCAGATGGCCTAAGCCGTGGTTTAGAAGTTCTAAACCTAGAACACCCAATTGAAGTACCAGTAGGTAAAGCAACTCTAGGACGTATCATGAACGTTCTGGGTGACCCTATTGATATGAAAGGTGATATCGGCGAAGAAGAACGCTGGTCAATTCACCGTGCAGCACCAAGCTATGAAGAATTAGCTAACTCAACAGAATTGCTTGAAACCGGTATCAAAGTAATGGACTTAATTTGTCCATTCGCGAAAGGTGGTAAAGTAGGTCTGTTTGGTGGTGCGGGTGTTGGTAAAACAGTAAATATGATGGAACTTATCCGTAACATCGCGATTGAACACTCAGGTTACTCAGTGTTTGCCGGTGTTGGTGAGCGTACTCGTGAAGGGAACGACTTCTATCATGAAATGAATGACTCTAACGTTCTGGATAAAGTATCACTGGTTTATGGCCAGATGAACGAGCCACCAGGAAACCGTCTGCGCGTAGCGTTAACGGGTCTGACTATGGCTGAAAAATTCCGTGACGAAGGTCGTGACGTACTGCTGTTCGTTGACAACATTTATCGTTATACACTAGCAGGTACTGAAGTATCAGCACTGTTAGGTCGTATGCCATCAGCGGTAGGTTACCAACCAACGCTGGCGGAAGAGATGGGTGTTTTACAAGAACGTATTACTTCAACTCAAACAGGTTCAATCACTTCCGTACAAGCGGTTTACGTTCCTGCGGATGACTTGACTGACCCATCACCAGCAACAACATTTGCTCACTTAGACGCAACTGTCGTTCTGAGCCGTCAAATCGCATCTTTGGGTATTTACCCTGCGGTTGACCCTCTGGACTCAACAAGTCGTCAACTTGACCCATTAGTTGTTGGTCAAGAGCATTATGATGTCGCTCGTGGCGTTCAGTCTATCCTGCAACGTTACCAAGAATTGAAAGACATTATTGCAATCTTGGGTATGGATGAATTGTCTGAAGAAGACAAACTGGTTGTTGCTCGTGCTCGTAAGATCCAGCGCTTCCTGTCTCAGCCATTCTTCGTTGCTGAAGTCTTTACGGGTTCACCTGGTAAGTTCGTTTCCCTGAAAGACACTATTCGTGGCTTCAGTGGCATTCTGAACGGTGATTACGACCATTTGCCAGAGCAGGCGTTCTATATGGTTGGTACCATTGACGAAGCAGTGGAAAAAGCCAAAAAGCTTTAATCCGACTGACAGGAGGTTGATATGGTATCTGCAATGACATACTACCTGAATGTGGTTAGTGCCGAAAAACGTTTGTTTGAAGGCCTAGTACAGAAAATTCAGGTAACAGGTAGTGAAGGTGAGCTAGGGATTTATCCACAGCATACCCCGCTGCTGACTGCCATAAAACCGGGCATGGTACGTATTACTAAGCAGTTTGGTGAAGAAGAGCTAATTTACCTCTCAGGCGGTATTTTAGAAGTACAGCCAACAGGTGTTATCGTACTTGCTGATACAGCTATCCGTGGTAAAGACTTAGATGAAGCTCGCGCAGTGGAATCTAAACGCAAAGCGGAAGAACATATTCGCAAAGCACACGGTGATGTTGATTATGCTCAGGCATCGGCAGAACTTGCAAAAGCAATAGCCAAACTTCGAGTAATCGAATTGACTAAAAAGCTTATGTAATTATAGCTATACCTAAAATAATTTGAGCTACAGTCAATATGGTTGTAGCTTGAAAAACAAAGGGTATATAGTGAGAAGCCAGTTGGTTTATGCTAACTGGCTTTTTTATTTATGCGAAATATGTAGTAATTTAGACAGGAAATAGGTTTACTTTCACCCCAAAGTTGGAGTTTCAGGAAAATATGACTGTGCAAAGAAAAAGTGTCGTGATTTTAGCTGCCGGTAAAGGCACACGGATGTATTCAGAGCTGCCTAAGGTTTTGCATTTACTTGCAGGTAAACCAATGGTTCAGCATGTTATTGATACAGCAAAATCTATCGGTGCATCAGATATCCATCTGGTATACGGGCATGGCGGTGATTTACTGAAAAATAAATTGGGTGACCAAAATTTAAATTGGGTTTTACAAGCTGAGCAGCTTGGAACGGGTCATGCAATGCAGCAAGCTGCGCCTAACTTTCAAGACGATGAAGATATCATTATGTTATATGGTGATGTGCCTTTGATTGCGCAGGACACCTTACAGCGTCTTATTGAAGTGAAACCTGAAGGCGGTATTGGTTTACTGACTGTTATTTTAGATAACCCAACAGGTTATGGCCGTATCATTCGTGAAAATAATGAAGTCATTGGTATTATAGAGCAAAAAGATGCCACTGAAGCGCAACGTAAAATCCAAGAAATTAATACAGGAATTATGGTTGCAAGCGGTAAAGACTTCAAACGTTGGTTGGCTCAACTGAATAATGATAATGCGCAAGGCGAATATTATATTACTGATATTATTGCACTTGCTCATAAAGAAGGAAATAAGGTTGCGACTGTTCATCCAAGCCGTCTTAGTGAAATGGAAGGCGTGAATAATAGACTGCAACTTGCTGCTCTTGAACGTATTTACCAAAAAGAGCAAGCCGAAAAATTATTATTAGCGGGCGTGATGTTAATTGATCCTGACCGTTTTGATATTCGCGGAACTTTAACGCATGGGCGCGATATTGTTATTGATACCAATGTGATTATTGAAGGTCATGTGACTCTTGGTAATAACGTCCAAATTCAATCAGGCTGTATTTTAAAAGACTGTGTGATAGGCGATAACTCAATAATTAGTCCTTATTCAGTTATAGAAAATTCTGAATTATCTGCTGATTGTACAGTTGGACCTTTTGCTCGTTTACGTCCAGGTGCTAAATTGGCAGCTAAAGCGCATGTAGGCAATTTTGTTGAAATAAAAAATGCCTCACTGGGACTTGGTTCCAAAGCCGGTCACTTATCTTATTTAGGTGATGCTCAAATTGGCGATAATGTGAATATTGGTGCCGGAACAATTACTTGTAACTATGATGGTGCGAATAAATATAAGACTGTGATTGGTAATGATGTTTTTGTTGGTTCAGATACTCAATTAATCGCCCCTGTTTCGATTGCTAACGGTGCAACCATTGGTGCTGGAACCACGGTAACTCGAGATGTAAATGAAGACGAATTAGTCGTGAGTCGTGTTAAACAAATACATATTAAAAACTGGCAACGACCAGTAAAAAAAAATAAATAAATTTTAAGGGGAAATAATGTATTTCCCCTATTTTAAAATGCAGTACTAGAAAATATTTAAAATAGTTACACATAAAATAGCTACCTAAGGTAGCAATATAAAAATAGTTAGATAAAAAATACCCCATTTTCTACAAGGCTGGGGAACAGTGAAAACTGTAAAATAATCAGGTTGCGACAAAATATTATTTAGGAATTAATCAATTATGTGTGGAATTGTAGGTGCAGTCGCACAACGTGATATCGCAGAAATTCTATTAGAAGGTCTTCGTCGCCTTGAATATCGTGGTTATGACTCAGCCGGTATGGCGGTTGTTGACCATGAAGGTCATCTTCAACGCTTACGTGAAGTCGGTAAAGTTAAAATGCTGGCGGATGAAGTTGAAAAGAACCCAGTATCTGGTGGAATGGGTATAGCACATACGCGTTGGGCTACTCATGGTGCGCCAAGTGAGCGAAATGCTCACCCGCATACATCTGGTTATATTGCTGTTGTTCACAACGGTATCATTGAAAATTATTTAGAGCTTAAAGAGCATCTAAAGCAACTCGGCTATGTATTTAGTTCTGAGACAGACACCGAAGTTATTGCTCATCTTGTTCATCACGAGCAAGAAAAAGGCGGTTCATTACTCGAAGTTGTTCAGCGTGTTATCCCGCAATTACGAGGCGCGTATGGCACAGTGGTTATGGATAGCCGTATTCCAGAATTATTAGTTGCAGCTCGTTCTGGTAGCCCGTTAGTTATTGGGCTGGGTGTGGGCGAAAATTTCTTAGCATCAGATCAACTAGCGCTTTTACCTGTTACTCGTCGTTTTATCTACCTTGAAGAAGGGGATATTGCTGAAGTGACACGCCGTTCTGTACGTATTTTTGATAACCAAGGTGCTGCGGTTGAACGTGAACAAATCGAATCTAGCGTTCAATATGATGCAGGTGATAAAGGTATTTATCGCCACTATATGCAAAAAGAGATTTATGAGCAGCCAATGGCGATTAAAAACACCTTAGAAGGGCGTTTTAGTCAAGATAATGGCATTAATCTTAGCGAGCTAGGACCTAAAGCGAGCGAAATTCTTTCTAATGTAGAGCATATTCAAATCGTTGCTTGTGGTACATCTTTCAATGCAGGGATGGTCGCACGTTATTGGTTTGAGTCTCTAGCGGGAATTCCTTGTGATGTCGAAATAGCCTCTGAATATCGTTATCGTAAACCTGCTTTTCGTAAAGGTAGTTTGATGATAACACTGTCTCAGTCAGGCGAAACTGCGGATACGCTCGCAGCTTTGCGTCTGTCTAAAGAGTTGGGTTATTTAACGTCTTTAGCCATCTGTAACGTCGCTGGCTCTTCATTAGTCCGTGAATCTGAATTTGCCTTGATGACAAAAGCGGGCGCTGAAATCGGTGTTGCATCAACTAAAGCCTTTACCACTCAGCTGACAGTATTGTTGATGTTAGTGGCATATATGGGCCGTTTAAAAGGTGCTAATCCTGAATTAGAGCAAAATATTTCGAACGCGCTACATGCTTTACCTGCGCGTATTGAAAGTATGTTGTCTCAAGATAAAGTGATTGAAGCGCTGGCGGAAGATTTCTCTGATAAAAGTCATGCACTATTCTTAGGTCGTGGTGAACAGTTCCCTATCGCGGTTGAAGGGGCTTTGAAATTAAAAGAGATTTCCTACATTCATGCGGAAGCATACGCCGCTGGTGAGCTAAAACATGGTCCATTAGCACTGATTGATGCTGATATGCCTGTTATTATTATCGCGCCGAATAATGAATTGTTAGAGAAATTGAAATCAAACATTGAAGAAGTGCGCGCTCGTGGCGGCTTACTTTATGTGTTCGCTGATCAAGACGCAGGTTTCGAGGCAAGTGAAAATATGAAAATTATTTCACTGCCACATGTTGAAGAGCTGATCGCGCCTATTTTCTATACTGTTCCACTGCAATTACTGTCATATCACGTGGCTTTAATTAAAGGTACAGATGTCGACCAACCTCGTAATTTGGCGAAGTCTGTAACTGTAGAGTAATGGATTATGTGGCATACAAGGTATGCCACATAAATTAAAATGGGTATAGCTGTAAAAAGTAATACCCATGCAACTCATTGAATATACAATTTTATTGAAAGATAAGTTAAAACATTATACTAAAACACTCCCAACATTAAAGAGACTAGCCATAGTCGGCGTATTAGACCTAATTTAAATTTTTTGGGTTCATTACGATATAGTTAACTATCAAATTGGCTTTTATTGGGCCATTCTCAATGCTTAAAATTCCACAAAATTTATTAACTTCAAAATATGCTTGCTTAATAAGCATATTCCCTCTGGTTTAATTAACTTCAATCTATATTTTTACTATTTTATTGAATAGGTAAGGGATTAAAATCAACTTAATTTTTTCGTAAGAAAGTATAGGGATTTAAATTCGTTACATTTACCAATAATAGGAGTTGTAATGAGCTTTTTTTATTTAGTTCTTACTGTTTTCATTGATAAGGTTACTTAATAAAGGAGTATAAATTTATAGTATTAAATAAATAAAAAACAAGTTTTATATTCCATTTTAACCCTAATGTTAATGGGAATGAATGCAGTGCTACTTTTGATGTTAAAATTTAATTTTTTCAGTATTAAATACTATTTTTCTATTATTGTTAATAATATTATCCTGGGAGATTAATGTTGCGTAGGTTTGTTTTTTTTGGGTTAAAATGATTAATCTTCATTAAAAAAAACTTTAAATAGAATTTAATTTTTAATTATATTAATTTATTGGTTTTTTGTGTTTAATTTAAATGATTACAAGTAATATTCTCATAATTGAAAATAAAAGATTATTCTCAATTTTAAAAAATTATTAATTATGGCTGATTTTAATTATTTATAGATAGTTCTGATTAATGGTAATGGTATATACCCACTTATTTTAAGCGTAAGTAATAACTATTTTATTGCTTAATTTTATATTGTAGAAGGAATTTAAAAATGAAACTTCGTCTGCTTGCATTAGCAACTTTGGCTTCAATGAGCATCTCGGGTTACTCTTTTGCTGAGGCGCCTCCGGGTTCACAGGGAAGCGGTGAAATCGTGTTTAAAGGCTCCGTTATTAAAGCGCCTTGCGGTCTAGCTCCGGGTGAAAATGGTGATAACCAACATATTGATTTGGGACAAATTTCTGATGCTCAATTGAGAGCTGTAGGTTATGGTGAGCCAAAAGCCTTCCAAATTAAACTTATCGGTTGTGTTTTTGATCCAGCATCTGCCGAAGTTAAAGCAAATGTACGCTTTGATGGCATGTCTGTTGGTGGCGCTAATGGATTTCTTGGTGTAACTGGAGATGCTAAAGGTTTAGCCCTGCGTTTGTTAGATTCAGCTAATAAAGATGTTAAAATTGGTACAAAATCAAATGATTACAGCTTACGCTCAGGTGATAATTCACTCTTGTTCTCTGTTCAACCAGTTAAGTTAGATGGCGAAAACGTTGTTGCAGGTTCTTATAGTGCATTGACTAGTTTCTCTTTGACCTACTTATAAGTTTTAATTTTTTAGAATAATAATTTTACAGCATCAACTTTCCAGAATAATAGCAACTGGTAAGTTGGTGCTATTTTAAAATTAGAGAGAGTATTCGGTAATTGAATTTTCTCCTCATATTGTCTTAATGAGACTATATATTTATGGATGATAAAAAAAAGTACTCATTCATCCCGGTTGTTATTTTTTGCTTTTTTGTCACTGAGCTTGTCAAGGCTGATAGTAATTATATTGAATTCGAATCCCGGGCACTTGAATTGAATGATAGTACTAATATTAACCTAAATAATTTTGCTCTCTCTGATTATATTCCGGAGGGAAGCTACTCTTTAAGCCTAAAAGTTAATGGGCGAGTTATTGATAATAATAAATTTGACGTTATTAATGTTGATGGTATTAGTCAAATCTGTTTTGCACCTCAAACGGTAGAAAAATTTGATCTTAAGGCTTCATTTTTAGCGCAATTGAATAAACGTACAGTATCTGGAAAATCAGAATGTATACTTGCCGTCGGCTATGAGGGAATAACTGGCCGTATTGATCGTGAAAATAGTATGTTATTAGTCAGTATTCCACAGGCTTTGCTTAATTATAGTGATCCAGACTGGACACCACCGAGTCAATGGGATGATGGAATTTTAGGTGCTTTATTTGATTATTCATTGAGTGGCAGCCTATATAATAATCGTAATAGTGCCAGTACGAGTAATAAGACTATTTCTAGTTATGGTACTTTAGGGGTTAACTATCAAGCATGGCGCTTTAGAAGTAATTATCAAACATCACTGTATACCGATGATAGTGGTGAAAATACGCGCCGATTTAATGCGTCAGCAGCCTATGTAACTCGATCACTAAAAAATATTGGTAGTCATTTAACAATAGGCAAAGATAATCTCCAATCTAATGTTTTTGAATCATTAGATTATCTTGGGATATCAATTGCTAGTGATAATCGCATGCTTCCTCCTGCTTTTCGTGGTTATGCACCAAAGTTAACGGGAATTGCTAAAACTAATGCTAAAATTATTGTTACTCGAGGCGATAGTATTGTCTATGAAGCAATGGTGCCGCCTGGCCCATTTGTAATTGAAGATCTAACAGATACTACTTCTGGACTGTTAAAAATGACAGTGCGAGAGGAAGACGGTAGTGAAGAAATTTCAACCATTGAAACATCCAATGTCCCTTTTCTAACTCGCTCTGGCCATATCCGCTATAAGGCAATGCTAGGAAAAATGGATCAGAGTAATGGCCCGTTTAAACCAACGTTGGCTACGATGGAGGCTTCTTTAGGGATTTATTCTAATATTTCTCTATTCGGTGGCGCTATTTTTACGGATAAAAATTATTATGCGGTTAATGGTGGAGTTGGTTACGATTTAGGGACACTCGGCGCACTCTCTATTGATGTTACACATTCAGATGCTGTAGCAAATCAGCAAAATAGAAAAGGTGAGAGTTATCGTTTTAATTATTCAAAAGTATTCGACAGCATTGATAGTCAGATTACTTTTGCAGGATATCGCTTTTCTGATAAAGATTATCTCTCATTGAGTAATATGGTTAGTTTAGCCGAATTACCTGATTTTGCTGCGACGAGTAAAGAAAGCTATAACTTAGTTGCGAGCAAGAGTTTTCGTGATTTAGGGATAACGCTCAATACTATTTATAGCCGACAAACTTATTGGCAGGATGTTTCTGACAGTAGTAGTTATGGTCTAAGTTTATCTAAATCATTTGATATTGATAGATTCAAAAATATAAATGTTTATATTTCATTTAATCGTACTGAGTATAAAGCTGCTCTTTTGTCGCAAAAACAAAAAAATAATAACTCAGTTTATGTCAGTTTGAATATTCCACTTAATTCTGACTCTTACCTTAGCACTGGAATGCAGCTTACTGAGAGTAATTTCTCCCCAAGTATGAACTATACGAATAGTAGCGATCCGCAAAATACTTGGTCAATTGGCGCTATTACTAATTCTTCCGATACTTATAAGCAGAGCACTTTTAACGGCAATATTATGCAAAATCGTGACGCTTATGCCGCAGCTTTCAATACCTCTATAAATAAGGATAGTTATTATTTGGGAGGCAATATTAAATCGGGTATTACGGCGACTCAGTATGGCGTTGCGGTTCATCGTGATGGATATGCAGGTAATACAAGATTAGTGATTGATACTGGTGGAATTGAAGGTGTTTATATTGGGGAGCGAGGTAGTAACCAATCAATGGCGAGTAATGCTCAAGGTCTTACCGTAATTAATAACCTTCCGGACTATTATCGTACCAATTATATGATTGATGCTAATCGTTTACCCGATGATGTTGAAATTACTGAACCCAACATTCAAATGGTGTTGACGGAAGGGGCAATTGGTTATCGCAAACTGAATCTTTATCGTGGTATTAAAGTATTGATCAAATTAACCGATTCGCAAGGAAACGAACTTCCTTTTGGCACTCTGGTTGATGATAAACAACAAAATCGCCAAGTTGGTGTTATTGGCGAAAATGGAGAAGTTTATCTCTCTGGTATTAGTGCAACAGCGCCTTTGGTTGCATTGGATAGCGAGGGAAAACGATGCTCATTCACACTTCCAAATCAAGATTTATCTTTATCTTCTATCGTGCCAGTCACCTGTCACAGGGAGCCATCTTCTTCAGGAAAGACATTATGATATTTGAAAATTTTTCTATCAGAAAAACGGTTAGCTTATTTCTTTTATTTGCAGGTATAAGTGGTATGGCTGATGCGGCTATATCAATCGATCGTACTCGAGTCATCTTATTAGGGAGCGATAAATCATCTCCTGTTAATGTGATTAATCACAGTAAAATACTTCCTTATTTGGCACAAAGTTGGCTAGAAAATGAAGCGGGAGAAAAAATCAATTCACCATTAACTGCACTGCCGCCGCTTCAGAGAGTAGAAAAGGATAGCACTGTACAGGTACGTATTGTTCCTTTGTTAGAGGCAGGAAAGCTACCTCAGGATCGAGAGTCATTATTTTATTTTAATTTACAGGAAATCCCACCTAAATCAGATAAACCTAATGCAATACAGCTTGCATTGCGTCTTAAGGTAAAATTATTTTATCGTCCAGCGGCGTTAAAATCCCAAGCTAATAGTGTATGGCAGGAAGAACTTAAATTGGAACCGAGTCATCAGGGATTAAAACTGGTGAATCCAACGCCATTTTTTATTATTTTGCCTGAGGTAAATTTGGGAAAAACGAGTTTATTAGGTGAGAAAGATGCAGTAACTTTGAAACCAATGAGCGAAATCACGCTTCCAAGCGCCCAACTTAAAAATCAGAAAGTAATACTTAAATATATAAATGATTACGGTGCTTACCAGCCGCTAAATTATACCTGTACTGTAACTCAGTGTATAAGGGATAAATCATAATGAGTCGGAACATTATTGTAGGAACGCTAGCACTGTGCTCACTTTCTATGAGTAGTGCTATAGCTGGGCCTATTATAAATTGTGTTTGGGATGACAATTTTTCTTTTCCTCTTATGACTTATGGTTTTTCTGAGATTGTTTATGATGCGATTACTAAAAAAGTAGAGGAATATAATTGTGACCCAGAAACCGGAAAGTGTGATAAACGGGAATATTATTCACTCGCAAATAAGGTTTTTACAGTAACATCTTCAAATACAGTAAGTTGTATTAATAATGGAGATGCTGTAGGCGATATAAACTTTCTTTTTTATATTAGTCCTGGCCCAGCTGAAACTAATTTTAGAGGCCCAAAAATGGTGGTGGCAGGGGGACCAACTATATTATTAGATGGTAGCTCTGCGGGGAGTACCATTAATTGGAAAAATGGGAGTCTTGCACCTTGCCAGAGAGATTGCAGAAATGTAAAAACGGGATGGCCGCGGTTTGATAAAACACTTAGTCTTACTTTTACAGCAACACCAATCTCTCTTAGAGCAGATTTTATAGATAAACTTGAATGGAATAAGCAAAATCATGTCGGTAATTGGGCTGTAGATTCCTTAACATCATCTGTAATAGCTAGAGCTGTACCCGTCTGCATTATGAAAAAAGGTGATAGTTCATGTAGTCAATATGCGGGTGGTATGGGAGGTGGAGGAGGTTTACTTCCACCCCCACCTCCTGTTCCACAATGCACATTGAGGATAACTACGCCAAATGTTATTCAATTTCAACCAATCTCATCTGATGATTTAAGTCGTAATAGAGTAAGAATGGAGGACTTTACACTGACTGCGACTAAAGGGCCGGTACAATCCCAGTTTTGCACAGGTAATGTTTATAACCTTGCAGGCGAAATTAAGGCTGAGGGTGGATATGCAATTAATAGTACTTTTTGGGGAATTAATCATTCAAGTGGTTCACCACAAGGTATTGGGTTGAAGATTTTCGATTTAGACCAAGGGAGTTATTTACAGTTTAATTATCGTTACCCATCTTTTATTAAGAATATTAAAGATACCAGTGAAACTAAGCGGTTTAGAGCAGAAATTGCGGCGAGCACCAATGATTTGAAAAAGATCAAAGCTGGTGAGTATAGCCAAGTATTAACATTCGAAGTCAGAATGCCGTAACGGCCAATATAATTTTTGGCGGAACATTGACCCGATTTCCGTCACTTGGAGTGAATGATGAGAAAGGGGCTTTATTTTTTATTGATCTCTCTGTTCGTTGTCGATATGGCGCAGGCAGATTTAGTCGCCACAAGTAGAACGACATTTAAAGGACTTATTACTATTGCAACCTGTAATATTGTCGTCGGTGATGATAATCAGACGATTAATATGGGCGAAATATCTTCAGTTGAACTTGAAACTCGAGGGCAATCGACTCCTGTTAGTTTTACTATCAATTTATATGGTTGTAATACCTCGGACAAAATAGTTAAAACGATATTTGACCAATCTGGCCAAGGTGCAACTGGTACAGTGATTCCAGTCAATGGTATCAGTGGTGTTGGTTTGAGTTTGCAAGATGGCGCTGGTAATCCGATTTATTTTGGTAAAAATACGGTTGGGCAACGAATTCAAGCTGGGGATAATGTACTACTTTATTCTGCCCATTTAGTCAAAACAGGAGCGATACAAGCGGGTAATTTTAGCCGACTATTACATTATTCGCTAACTTATCAGTAAGATATATTTTTGATTATGTTGAGCGTCTAATTAAAATGAGCGGTGTTCAATCGTATTTAAGTATGACAAAAATAAATACCATTTTAATTAATAATACTGAAATTTTTTATACTTAAAATATAAAATGCCTGATTGTTATCAGGCATTAATAAAGAAAACGAATATTTAAAGGAATGCTTTATATGGCAATTCAGGTTCATTTTTAAAGATATCTTGGAAGCCACGGAAGTGTTGGTAATGTATGCGGCCTTTATCGGTTGGATAAGTATATTTTCCGCCAACTTGCCAGAAGAATGGTGCAAAATTATATTGTAAACGCTCTTTTTTCATATTCCACAGAACTTCAATTTCTCTTGGGTCATTTTGGAAATTAGCCCAAATATCATGGTGGAATGGAATAACGGTGGTGCAATCTAAAGATTCTGCTGCGCGCAGGATATCAGAGGAGGTCATTTTGTCGGTGACACCGCGTGGGTTTTCACCGAACGAAAGCAGCGCAACATCAATATCATAGCGATTGCCATGAGCGGCATAGTAGTTGGAATAATGTGAATCACCGGAGTGATAGATAGAGCCACCCGTGGTTTCAATCAGATAGTTAACGGCTCGTTCATCCATTGCATCAAGAATATCTTTGTCGTAAGAAGAGACGCCTTTTGGTAGCGTGACTAATGCTGTGCGGTCGAAAGAATCTAAAACGCGGATTTTCATGTCACCAATTTCAATCACGTCACCTACTTTAGCAACAATACAGCGCTCAGCAGGTACGCCCCAACCTAGCCAAAGATTAACACAGGCTTGTGGCCCTATGAATTTCACATGGTCACCGCAATTTTGTAGTACAGCCGCTGCGACGTTAACGTCTATATGATCAGCGTGGTCATGGGACGCTAAAATGGCATCGACATCTTTGATGGCAAAAGGGTCTAATGGGAAAATTGCAGTACGTAGATTAGGTTGCAGAGCTTCGACTCCTCCCATTCTCATCATTTGATGTTGTTGATTCATAAAGGCATTTTTCTGGGTTTTTTTACCTGTTCCACACCAAAAATCGATTGAAATATTCGTATTGCCTGCACTTTTCAACCAAATACCCGTACATCCTAACCACCACATAGAGAAAGTATTGGGTTCGACGACTGTTTTTTCAATCTCTTCATTGAGCCAGGTTCCCCATTCAGGGAAAGTGCTTAATATCCAAGATTCACGGGTGATTTCATTTACTTTACTCATAGTAATACCTTCTCTTTCATGAATTTAAAATGTAAGGGATTAGCGCCTTATTTAAAATAATAAGGCGATATGCAAAATAAATTTTTAATTAGTTGAATAAGCTGGCAAAAACTAATTAAACCAGTATAACGTGAGTGCCTTGCGCTTTGATTGCTTTAATAATTTTTGGATTGGCATTTTTTCCAGTAATTAAATAATCAATTTTATTGGTTGGGCAAAATAACATACCCGTTCGGCTTCCCACTTTTGAACTATCAACAGCAACAACTAATTTATCAATTTGGTCTAACATCTGTTGCTCAGCAACAGCAGTTAGCATGTCAGACTTGTACAACCCAGCTTCGGTTAAACCTTTTCCTGAGGTGAACATCCAGTTACCTGCGTATCCCATTAGTGTATGGAGCGCTGGATTAAGAAATATGTTCTGCTCTTTGTTATATTGGCCGCCAATTAACACGACATCATCGTGTTCTTGCTCAATTAAATAACTGGCAAGAGGAAAGTAGTTAGTGACGATTTGTACATCTTTCCTACATAATTTTTGCCCAAGAAGAAAAGCGGTAGAGCCGCAGTTAATAACAACGCTATCGCCAGGTTGGCAAAGCTCTGCTGCTTTGATTGCTATTTGCGATTTTTCTTCATAGTGGTCAGTTCTATTTATATTTAGTGGTGACCATTTATTTTTTTTATTTTCTAATCGCTCCGCACCATTACGTACTTTTTTCAGTTTGCCTTGCTCATCCAATTTAGCCACATCACGACGTGCGGTTGCCGGTGATATATTAAAATGTTTAGTAATTAGTGATATGCTAATTACTTGATTTTCTTTAAGTAAAGACAGTATTTCAAAATGTCTTTGTGTTTCATTCATGTCCATAGCCTTATGTGTATAAATCATATTCTTGCTTAGCCATGATAACTTAATGATTCAAAATGATTGTATTTGATTCTATTTATCATGGGTGAGAATGTCAATAACTCAAACAATAAAAATACATATTAGATATTAATTATTTTAACTATTTGTATTTTATTGGTTTTTATATATTAACTGTGATCAGCTCTACAATTGTGTGGTTTTCTACTAGTCAAACAAGCCTAAATTAAATAATCATAAATGAACAAGTGGTGATTACTTTTGATTATTATGTGTTCTTGAGTGACTGGATTGGTTAATTATTTGATTATAACGTGAGAATGCTGTCTGTGATCAGGGTAATGTGTTTTTAATCTAGATAATAATTCAAATACAATTTGATTTAAGGGTAAAAATATGGATTTTTTGTACAATTCTTTCTATATTTTTTATAGCCAAGTAATGACTAAAGCCCCGCTTTTGCTGGGCTTAGTAACTCTTATTGGTTATTGGTTGCTCAGAAGAGATGGTACTACCATTCTCAAAGGTACAATTAAAACAATCGTTGGCTTTATGTTAGTACAAGTCGGCGCTGATTCGCTTGTTTCCAGTTTTAAGCCCGTTATTGCGAAAATGGCTGAGTACCACCATCTTACTGGTTCTGTGATTGACCCTTATACTTCGATGATGGCCACTATGGAAACCATGGGTGATGATTATTCATGGGTTGGGTATATCGTTTTACTCGCATTGGCGATTAACATTTTACTGGTGTTATTTCGTCGAGTTACAGGTATACGAACCATTATGCTTACGGGACATATTATGTTCCAGCAAGCTGGATTAGTAGCGGTATTTTATTTTGTTATGGGCTCGAGTATGTGGGAGACCATTATTTACTCGGCAATAATCATCGCATTATATTGGGGTATATTCTCTAATATCATGTTTAAACCCACAGAAGCGGTTACAGGTGGCGCTGGATTTTCAATTGGTCATCAACAGCAGGCTGCATCATGGATTGCAGTGAAAGTTGCACCAAAATTAGGGGATAAAAATGATAGTGTTGATAATCTAAAACTCCCTAAATGGTTACATATTTTTCATGATAGTATCGCCGCGACAGCTATTGTGATGACAGTTTTCTTTGGCATTATTTTGCTTTCTTTCGGTTTAACTAATCTGCAAGAGATGGCAGGAAAAACCCATTGGACTATCTATATTCTTGAAACTGGCCTTAAATTTGCGGTTGCGATTCAAATTATCGTCACGGGTGTGCGAATGTTTGTTGCTGAACTTTCCGAAGCTTTTAAAGGGATTTCAGAACGCGTTATTCCAAATGCGGTATTAGCTATCGACTGTGCGGCTATTTATGCATTTTCGCCAAATGCGATGGTATTTGGTTTTATGTGGGGTGCATTAGGACAATTTACAGCAGTATTGATCATGTTAGCGTTCAGCTCTCCCATCATGATTATTCCCGGTTTTATTCCTATGTTTTTCTCAAATGCCACAATTGGGGTATTCGCTAATCACTTTGGTGGTTGGAAAGCGGTGATGAAAATTTGTTTCATCATGGGAATTATTGAAGTTGTTGGTTCGGCTTGGGCAATTGATTTGATTAGCCAGCAAGGAACACAATTTAGTGGTTGGATGGGTATGGCTGACTGGGCTCTGGTGTTCCCGCCTATTATGCAAGGCCTCTCAATTTCTAAATATTTCTTCTTTGTCTTAATCGCACTCGCATTGGTCTATATGTATTTTGCATCAAAAAAATTACGTGCAGAAGAAGATGCAGCTGCTTTGGTTAATGAGATTGAAGAAATTGAAGTTGCTGAAATAGCCGAACAAGTCTCTGAACAATTAAGTCGAGTTAGGCCTGTTAGTATTCTTGCTGTGTGCGGTAATGGTCAAGGTTCATCCATGATGATGAAAATGAAAATTGCTAAGTATCTCGAAGCGAAAGGTATTCCTCATGTTATGGACTCTTGCGCAGTTTCAGATTACAAATCAAAACTTAGCGCCACAGATATCATTGTTTCGTCAAAACACCTTTCAGCAGAGATGGATCCAGGTGAAGGTAAATTTGTTTTAGGGGTGCAAAATATGCTGAATCCAAATTCATTTGGTGATGAACTTCTCGATATTATTAAGACTAATTTTAGTGAATCTCAATAAATAATATAAAAATATTTATAGATACTAATTAGTTAGTATCTATTTCAATAGGAGAGCGTGTCATGGGTTTTAAGCAATCGTTAATTGATAACAATTCTATTAAGTTACAAGCTTCTGCCAAAAACTGGCAAGAAGCTATTAAGATTGGTACTGATATGTTAATTGCCTCAGGGGCAATATTACCAACCTATCACGAAGCTATTATTAGTAGTATCAATGAGCTAGGGCCTTATATTTGTATCGCACCTAGCCTCGCATTACCTCACGCCAGACCAGAAAATGGCGTTCTAAAAACAGCTTTTGCTTTAGTCACATTAAAAGAACCTATTTTATTTGAAGGAGAAGATGAACCTGTTGATGTATTGATAACTTTAGCGGGAAGTTCTTCTGATGAACATATGGAAGGTTTAATGGAAGTTACCCAAGTATTGGATGATGAAAATAGTGAAACGGGAATTGATCTCCATAAAATACGACGTTGTCGCAGCATTGAAGAGGTCTATAAAGTGATCGATGAGGCGTTATCTCAATAATATTTAGCAAACGATAATCGCTAAAAGTATGAAATTCCATTGAGTTCGTGATTTTAAAATGAGTTGCTTTGCGCTAGCTCGTACGGTGAGGTGTACCAAATGTTAGAATTGCAGTTTGCAGCTGTATTTTTATTAGTCTCTGCTATGGTACCCGTTTAACAGCGAAATTTAATTAGAGGAAGGGCTACTCCATTAGTATTTAGTTATAAATGGGGTAATAGCGCTTACTACGAGCAAAGGTGAAAAAATGTATAAGATATTGGCTTTAGATCTCGATGGAACTGTATTAAATAGCGATCATGAAATTAACCCAGCGGTTAAACAAGCGATACAAGAAGCAAAAGATAAGTGCCATGTCATGATAGTCACTGGTCGTCATCATACCGCCGCCCGTCCTTATTATGATGAACTTGGTTTAGACACCCCAATTATTTGTTGTAATGGAACTTATCTTTATGATTTTAAAAATGAAAAAGTGCTTAAGCATAATGCACTCTCTAAAGAGAATGCGCTGACTTTTATTGATTTAGCCAGCCAGTACCAATTTAAATTGGTGATGTATATCACCGATGCCATGGTTTATTCCAATAGCAATCCTATTGATTACATGACTGCGATGGAAATGTGGGCAAAAAATTTGAATACCCCACATAAACCAAAAATTTATCGAATCGACTCTTTTAATGAACAAGTGAAAAACGCCGAATTTATCTGGAAATTTGTTGTGGAAGGTGAGCCAAGCGATATCGCTAAAATGTCGAATCTTCCTTGGGTGCAAGACAATTTTAACGGTGAGATATCGTGGTCAAACCGAATTGATTTTGCTGCAAAAGGCAATAATAAAGGTAAACGGTTGGCGGAGTATGTTGCTGAATTAGGTTATCAGCCAGAGCAAGTTATAGCGGTGGGTGATAATCATAATGATATTTCAATGCTTACATACGCAGGTTTGGGCATTGCGATGGGAAATGCTGATGACACTGTTAAAGCGAATGCGGATATCACTTGTTCAACTAATAACAATCAAGATGGGCTCGCCTATCTTATCCGTGAAAAAATATTAGGATAATCATCATGACAAAGCCACTGATTCAAATTGCTTTAGACCAAACTAATCTCAACGATGCAATTACTGTCGCCAATAATGTCTGTTCTTTTGTCGATATTATTGAAATCGGTACGATTTTAGCTTTTGCTGAAGGGATGAGCGCAGTTTCTACACTGCGTAAAAGTCATCCTTCACATATTATTGTCTGTGATATGAAAACGACAGATGGTGGGGCAATTTTGTCTCGTATGGCATTTGAAGCAGGTGCAGATTGGATTACGGTGTCAGCAGCAGCGCATATTGCGACTATTGCTGCCTGTAAGAAAGTGGCTGATGAATTTAACCGAGAGATTCAAATCGAGTTATATGGTAATTGGACTTTAGATGATGCCCAAAAATGGGTTGATTTAGGCATAAAACAAGCGATTTATCACCGTTCAAGAGATGCGGAATTAGCCGGTATTGGTTGGACTGATGATGATTTAATTAAAATGCGTCAGCTTTCTGATTTAGGCTTAGCGCTATCTATTACCGGTGGTATTGTGCCAGAAGACATTCATCTGTTTGAAGGAATTAAAGCCAAAGCCTTTATTGCAGGCCGTGCGCTGGTGGGTGACAAAGGAAAATTAACCGCAGAAGCATTGCGCACGCAGATAGATCGTTTTTGGAAATAATCAGTTGCATTAAAGCGCCCATTGAATGGGCGCTGCGGTTAATTAAGTAGCTAAAAATATTATGAATGATCAGCTTTATTTTTAATTAAATCGGTGAGGTTATTTTTGTGTGTTTCTGGTGCGTGCCAAATCGCGTACATAGTAATTAAGCTCATACCCATCGCAAGACAAGCTACTGGCCATGATGCTCCACCAGCTAAACCAGATAGCAGTACTGCTAGAAGAGGTGCAATACCACCGGATGCAGCAGCACTGATTTCTCGCCCAAGAGCTAAGCCACTAAAGCGAACTTTTGAAGGAAATATTTCTGAGAAAAATGCACCTTGGGTTCCTAACATTGCAGCAACGCCAACACCAACACCTAATGTCATTGCAGTGATAACCCCCCATGCAGTCCCTGTATTTACGAGTAAAAAGAATGGGAAAGCAAATGCGGCGGAGAACGAAGCACCAAACATATAGATTTTTTTACGACCAAATTTATCTGATAATGCTCCAAACATTGGTGTCGTAAACATGGCAACAGCAGCGGCAATCGCAACAGCTACTGGACCGATTGATGGCGCCATATGTAATGTCCCTACCACATAAGCAATAACAAAGGTTTGGTAGACATAACTTACACCACTTTGTGCTACTTGAGAGCCGGCAACAACATATAGATTTTTTCGTTCTGTTTTAATTAATTCTTTTAGTGGACTTTTACTAATTTCATTCGATTCTGCTAATTTTTCAAAGGCTTCAGTTTCTGATAGTTTCATCCGAATTATTAGTGCGACAGCAACAAGCAACATACTAAATAAGAATGGAATTCTCCAAGCCCATCCGAGAAAAACTTCTTTTGGTAATTGCGTTAAAATGGCAAATGTTGCTGATGATAGTAATAATCCAATATAAACACCAACTCCTGGGAATGATGAATAAAATCCCCGTTTATTTGCTGGCGCACTTTCTGCTGTTAGGATAGCGGCCCCGCCAAACTCGGCACCAGCACCAAATCCTTGAAGAAGACGTAAACAAACTAATGAAATAGGAGCCCAAACACCAATTGTTTCATAGGTTGGCACGAAACCAATTAGAGTTGTTGCTGTGCCCATTAATAATAAGGTAATAACTAATACTTTTTTACGACCTATTTTATCGCCGAGTTGTCCAAAATATACGGCGCCAAATGGACGTACAACAAAACCAAGTGCAAGCGTTGAAAACGCTAGAAGTGTTGAAATAAAAGGGTCTCCTTTTGGAAACATTATTTCATTAAATACTAATGCGGCCGCTGTGCCATAAAGAAAATAGTCAAACCATTCTAGTGCAGAACCAACCAGTGATGCTGCTGCAACACCTTTCATTGATTTTTTTTTCGTACTCATAGGGTCTCCCCCGTTATTAGAATTGTAGGGACGCCTTTTATAAATTCAATAACAGAATTCTGGCGTTAAATAAATACAAAGTTGTTATGTTCTATCTTTTAATTAACTATTTATTAGTGAGTTAACATTATTTAAAATTCATTTTTTGATATGAAATTATGTTATTTTTATTTCGTACGTAATTTCCATTACTGCATTTTTAAATTATTCACCGCGAAAATAAGGCGCTCTTTTTTCTTTAAAAGCTGCTTTCCCTTCTCTCGCATCATCGGTATAAAAACAAATTGTTCGTAAATCACGCTCATAGCGAACAGCTTGGTCTAATGGCATATTGACCGCAGCATGCATATTTAATTTAGCAGTTTGGATAGCGATAGGGGGACGTTCTTCTATCGTTTTGGCAAGATGTAAAACGGATATCATCATGGCCTCTTGTGAGTCAAAAACCTCATCTACAATACCCCAAGATAAACCTGTATTTGCATCAATAGAATCTCCTGTATAAAGCAGACGAGAAGCTCTAGAGGCACCAACAGTTTTATTTAAGTAGACAGCCATTCCGCCGCCGCCAACCCAGCCCAATTTTATTTCTGGTGCACCGAACAATGCATTTTGAGTACTCACACGGATATCACAACATAGTGCTAGCTCAAGCCCTCCACCGAGTGCATAACCATTGATAGCGCATAAGGTTGGTTTATGTATTTGAGCGATAGCATCACAATGGTCATGTTTCATTCTATGTGCCCATGGTGATTGATAAGTATCTAGCTCTTTAATGTCGCTTCCGCAGCAAAAAGCTTTAGGTCCTAATCCTGTAAGAATAACAACTCTGACATCATTAGATTCATTACAAAAATTCGCCAAATTAATGATAGAAACTGACATTGATGGTGTTATTGCATTTAATTTTTCGGGTCTATTCAATGCAATAGTTGCGATTGAGCCATCTAATGAAAATTGAATATTTGGGTCAATTTCGAAATTTAATTTCACCATGGCTATTTTTCCCCCGGTGTTGTCGCAACTGTGCCGCTACTTTTTAAAGCGCTAATTTGCTCAGAGGAGCAACCAAGTTCTTGTAATATATCGTCGGTGTGTTGCCCAATAAAAGGTGTAGGTAATCGAATAGAAGAAGGTGTTTTTGAAAATTTAATAGCAAAACCAGGCGTTTTTACCAAGCCTTCACTTGGATGCTCATATTCAATAAATGTTTGATTATGAATGACCTGAGGGTCAGCAATGACATCTTCATAACCATATACATCACTGCTCCAGAGTTGGTGTTCATCAAAAATATCTCGCCACTCTTGAGTGGTGCGTTCTAACAATTTCTCCTTTGTAATACGAAAAATAAAATCACGCTCAGGTAATGAATGTCCTGCGATTTCATCATCCATTGCTTTGAGTTCAGGTACATCGAAAATTTCGCCAAGAGTGGGCAGGTGTGGAGTAACTAAAGTAATAAAACTATCTTTAGTACGAAAAACACCATAAGGAGCACGGATATAGCAGTGACCATGTGCCTCTTCACTGCGGCGTTGAGGTTTTAGCCCTTGAGTAAATACGGTCATTTCTTGCATTTGATTAGCAATAATTGCGTCGAGCATGTTGATTTGGACTAGTTGCCCTTCACCTGTGCGTTCGCGATGTAGCAATGCAGCAAGAGCGCCTTCAAATGCGGTATAAGCGGTAATTGCATCTACCAAGTATTGTCCTGCTGGCTGAGGTGGTGTGCCTTCTGCTCCTGTACTCAGCATTGCACCACTCATTGATTGTAATAGTAAATCTTGCCCTGGACGTTTTGCATAAGGCCCGCTTTCTCCATATCCAGACATTGAAATATAAATTAAATCAGGTTTGATTTTTTTCAGTGTTTCATAATCAACACCGAGTCGTTCAGCAACGCCTGGACGATAGTTTTGTAAAAAAACATCCGCAGTTTCAACAAGTTTATACAGTAATGCTTTACCTTCCTCGTCTTTTAAATTAACGGCAAAACTGCGTTTATTACGGTTAAGTGATAAAAATGACGTATTAATAACATTACCATAAGCACCACCAGCAGATGTATGCCGCTGCCATTCCCCTGTTGTTGGTTCAACTTTAATTACATCAGCCCCCATATCGCCCATTCGTAATGCGGCAAAAGGGCCAGCCATTGCAATAGAACAGTCTAAAACTCGATATCCCTTAAGAATTGACATATTTCCACTCCATTTCGTTAAATCAGTTATTTTTGGTTTGGTGTTATTCGTGCTATTACCATAAACTGCAAATTCTCAATATTATATATAATATTTAATGTTGCGTGAGATTGATCACGATTTATGTTCTTGTTGATCGTTATGATTGGCTAGGTAAATGATGATAAAGATAAAATAGAAGAGGAAATATATGAGTTTTTTCAAAGGGTTGACTTGGGATCATCCTAGAGGGTATAAACCGTTGCAAGCTTGGGCACAACTTGATGACTTAGTTAATGTGCAATGGGATATTCAAAAACTAGAAGGGTTTGAATCGCATCCTATTGATGAGCTGGCTGAAAAATATGATATTTTGATTGTTGATAATCCAGGTATTGGAGAAGCGGTAGAGAAAAATTGTTTATTACCTTTGGAAAGCTTTTTGTCATTGGAACAATTAGATTTTTTGAAAAAAAATAGTATTGGGAATAGTTACGAAAGTTATCGATATGGTGGGCAACATTGGGCGATACCTATTGATGCAGCATCTCAAGTTTGTGCATTAGCGGGGAATATAGCAAAAACACCACCGATTACATGGGATGATGTTATTTTACTTAGCAAGAAAAGTAATCAACGAATTGTTCTATCGTTGGGGGGGCCTCATGCCCTTTTAACTTTTTATTCAATATGTTTATCTTTTGGTGATTTATTATTTAAAGATAATCGATTGATTATTAAGCAAGAAATAGCTATTCATGCACTTTCTATAATGCAAAACATTTATCAACAGCAAGATAAATCATTAATTGATTTAAATCCTATTGGCTTATTAGATGCGATGGCTAAAGGAAAAATTGATATTTGTCCTGCTATATTTGGCTATATTAATTATGCCGATCCATCACATTCGTTGCCGATTACTTTTTGTGATATTCCACATGCAGGCCAATCTATATTGAGAGGCTCTATTTTGGGGGGGACAGGCTTAGCATTATCATCAAGGTGTACTCCAACCCCTGAACTTATTCAGCATATCATGGGTTATGTTTCTGAATCAGTACAAAAAAACTTAGTTGTGGATAATGAAGGACAGCCTGCGAATATTGCTGCTTGGCGTGATGAGTATACTAATAAACAGACGGGAAACTTTTTAAGTTCAACATTCAATACAGTTTCTTCGGCATATGTTCGGCCTAAATATCAAGGCTATATTCATCGTCAGGATGCAGGTTCAAAAGTGATTCGTGAGGGATTAAAGCTAGGAAGTCATCCTGAAGTTATTTTCGCAAAAATAGAACAAGTATTTTCGTTATAACAAAATAAAAAAAGGAATATGCGCAGCTAGCCTGCGCTACCAAATGATATTTGTCGATCAAAACCTAGAATAATATGTTCTGTTGTTTTTTCTCGGTATATATCGGCATTTCTTGCTTCTATGGCATCAATAATTTCATCATGTTCATTACACAATAATTGCAAATCTGGTACTCCACGGTTTTCATGAAATCTTCCAACTTGTGGACCATAATTGAGAGTGTTATACATTTCGATAATTAGCTCATTACGAGATGCCATTACAATTTGCTTATGAAATTCAGCATTTAGATTAATAAAATAGACATACTGCTCGTAGTGAGGCCCATATTCGTGAGTACGCATATCGATATTTAATTGTCGGAGGTATGCAATTTCAGATGCTGTGATATTTTCTAAGACAATATCGGCAATCGCGGGTTCTATTAATAAGCGTGCTTGCTGCCATTTATAGATATCTTGTGCGTCAGGTTTTTCGGCAACTCTAAATCCTTTATTGTGTTCTAAAATGATTAATTTTTCTGCTTCTAAACGAAATAGCGCTTCGCGTACTGGTATTCCACTAACACCAAAACGTTTGCTTATATTGCTTACAATTAGGCGGGCTCCAGGCTCTAATTGATTAGAAACTATCTCTTGTTTGAGTAATTCATACACTTTAAAACTGATACTTTCATGCTGCAACATAGGTTGCCTCTACGAAATTAAATAAAATATATAATATCACTGTTCCTGAGCATCATCAATTTAGCTATTAAACTAAATACGTGATGTATCGATGCTAAAATGATTGATAATTTAATTAGTTACCATGATTAACTATTTACTAATAGTGGTAATGACTACCACAGCGTAAAACTGATTACACCGTGGTAGATATTGATAAATTTACTATTTTTCCAAAGTTAAAGAAAATACCCCAGTTGCTGGAATTGGCATAAATCGTTCATACATCTCTTTTCTGGTTGCTTCTGGGTCTAGATCTGTAAATAAATCAGGATGAAGCCATTTCGCTAAAGATTGCAATGCAATAATATTTTCAGGTGAATCATAGAAAATATGCCATAAACCATGCACTCGGCCTTGTTTAACGGCATTTAGCTGACCAATAGGATTACGTTCTGAAATTATTTTTAAGCTTGATTGTGCAGCTTGTTTGGTTGCGGAGTAACCGACAGTAATACCGGGTTTTCCTTCAGGAAAAACACCTGTTGCCACATAAACATCGGGTTCGCTACCTAAAATATATTCAGGATTTAATTTCCCTATTGCACCGGGGAGAATTTTTTCACCAATACCAATGCCTCCAGCAAGGTTAATCATATCTGTCATACTGCCTTTTCCGGGTGAGCCACAGCATTCTTGTAATCCGGGAAGGTAATCAACAAATATTGTTGGTTTTTTGTTCATCGGTACATTGGTCGGGATGCGTGATATGACATCATCCATTTTTTGCTGATAATAATCGTTAAATTGTTTGGCTTGTTGCTCTTTTCCAATCGCTTGCCCTAAGATTGTCATACTTTTTTGAGTATTTTTGATGGGATGTTGGCTAAAATCGACATGAATAACCGCAATACCCGCTGACTCTAACAAGCGAGCCGCTTCGCTCCCCGCTCCCGGCCCATGGCCACCTGTTAATGGCAGAATAACTAAATCAGGTTGTAGTGCTAATGCTTTTTCGATACTAAAAGTATCCTCTGACCCACCGCCAACGGCTGGGATTGCATCTATTTGTTTAAAAATCGCTTTATAGGCGGCATAACCTTGGACATCTAAATCACGAAAATCGCCCTGCCAGCCAACAATACGGTCGAAAGGCGCATCTTTTTCTAAAATAGATAACGGGTAAATCATTCGACCTTCGCCCAATAAGATACGTTTTACATGTTCAGGCACTTCAACTTGTCGACCGGTTATGTCAGTGACAGTAATGGCTTGAGACGTAAAAGAAATAAATGCCATAACGGCTAAAAAAAGACATTTTAGGTTATTAAATTGCATCATTATGCGTTCCTATTTACTGATGAGATTGTTTTTGAGCGTTGAGATGGTCTTTTTTTCCACCAAATTACGACACCACTCACGTAGAGGAGCGGTAAAATAATACCAGACAAAAATGCGACAATTACTCCGCTCAGCCCAAGACCTAGCTCGCTGTGAAGCTGGGAAACAAATCGTTTTATTTCTTGAGATGGAATTATTGAGGTGAATAAATCAGGGCGAGAAAGCATCATTCCGCTTAGGGTGATTAATAGCAGCGGGAGGGTAAAATAAATAGCTAAAAAGTAGTGCCATTGACGCCATTTTGCCCCATTTTTTAATCCTCGACGCCAATTAGTAAGAGCAAAGAAGAGCTGTTTAAACCCTTTTTTAGGCCACCATAAAACAACGCCCGTGATGATAGATAGAGCCAGTACCACGCCGCAACCGAAGACTAGCCAACTGCCAATATTCGGTGGCAGCAACAGTAATCGATGTAAAGAAACAAGATTAGAAAAAATCAAATCATCAAAAACAACAAAGCCTTTGGCGCTTGCATCAATAGGGTCAATAAATGCAATGCCGAGTTTTTCTGAATGTGAAACATGACCAAATACCATGGCATTTGTTGCAGGGATAAAACCTGTGCTTGGAGGCGCTACCCCCATGATTTGAGTCAGCTCAGGGTAAGCGCTATTGGCACTTTGTCGCCAATTATCTGGCGACAAAGGGGTATTTTGCTGGTGGTGCTCGGCATACAGAACCGAAGTGCCAATTTCCCATTCTAAAATGGGCTTTTTCAGTAATAACAACGATCCTGAAATACCCAAAATGGCAATAAAGAAACCGACCACTAAACCTAACCATAAATGCAGCTTCAGCCAGTATTGACGTGCTAAAAATAACGCCATTTTGATTACCAGCGATAACGCAGCGAGGCAATGACGCTTCTATCATAGCCAACAGAACAACCGCCCATTGAACAACTGGTATAGTACTGTTTATTCGTCACATTATTAACGTTGATCCCTAAGCGCCAGTTATTCAAACTTGAATTTAATCCACCAAGATCATAATGTGCCGCAGCATCAAAAAGTGTATTGGATGGATTAGAAATACTATTATCATTATTGACAGGCGACGAACCGGTATAGCGTACCCCTGCCGCAAAACCCAATCCCTGTAGCTGACCATTTAAAAACGTATAATCGGCCCATGCAGAAGCGGTATGTTCTGGTAGCCCTGTTGGACGCTGACCTTTTTCTTCAGGGTTATTGGTCTTGGTATTTTCAAGTTTATTATAGGTGTAGGCGGCGGTAAGATTAAGTTCATCAATAGGAGAATAAATACCTTGTAATTCAACACCTCGCGAACGTACCTCACCAATTTGTAAGCTATTTAAATTATTATTGGGATCGGTTGTTAACATGTTTTGCTGTTTCAACTCAAACACTGTTAAGGTGAGATTGGTTTTTCCATCTTCAGGCTGATATTTAACGCCTGCTTCTATTTGTTTGGCAGTGATAGGTTTATAAGAATTACCATAAAAATTGACGCCAAGCTGCGGGTTAAATGAAGTTGAATAACTGAGATAAGGCGCTAAGCCGAAATCGGTTAAATACATTGCAGCAGTACGATAGGTAAACTTACTATCTCGTTGCTCACTTGATGTTTCATTTTTACGATTATTGGTCTTACTGTTTGACCAATCTTCACGACCGCTCACAACAAAAATCAGCCCATTATCCAGTTTTGCTTGTTGCTGTACGTAGGCACCAAACTGATCACTGGTTTGCAGGGTGTTTGACATCATATTATTAACCGGACCGTAGGAGCCACCATAGCTTGGGTTAAAAATATCAATAGAACTGGCTTTACCGGACATCAAAATATAATCTTCGCGAGTATGGCGATAATCCAACCCTGCAAGGGAGGTCATTTCGATACTATCTATCCACCAATTTGCTTGCAAATTGTTATCTAAGCTTAAAACATCGCCTTTTATTCGAAAATAATAAGCGGCTCGATTTAGCGTTTTCATATCGGGGGAAAGGTAAAGACCTTGGGCAATATTGGTATTTAAATCGGTATGGCTAAAACGTGCGCCTGAATGTCCTGATAGTACATCATTAAAGTCAGTATCTAATTGATAACCTAAGGATGCTTGAGTTCTATCGTTGGTTAATCCGGGTTCATCAAGGAACACATTAGGGTCAACTTTGCCATTCGGATTAGGTAATAGTGTGCCATTTAACGGTAAGAATGGTCGCGGAGCGCCGAATTCATCGTGGCTATAGTCAGCGAGTAACGTAAATGTGGTGCTATCATTGGGTAACCAAGTGAATGCAGGGGCAATATAGACCTTATCGTCTTTAATATGTTTTATTTGAGTATCACTTTTACGAACAAGTCCGGTTAGACGATAAAAATATTTATCACTGCCATCAATTGGGCCACTGAAATCGCCTTGTAATTGTTTCCTATCAAAATTTCCTCCCTGAACTTCTATTTCATGCAGCGGTTGATATAGCGGTCGTTTTGTGACTTGATTAACGATACCGCCGGGTGAGTTTTGCCCATATAACACAGAGGAGGGACCACGTATAACATCAACACGTTCAAGGCCATAAGGTTCGACTTTAGGCCATGCTTGAGCGGTTGTACTGCGTAAGCCATCTCGCAACATTCCTGTGCTGGAGACATTAAAACCGCGAATACTGAGACTATCGAAACGCGATGAGGCTGCGCCGCTTGTTTGTAAAACACCGGAGGTATATCGCAGTGCTTCGCCAACCGATTGGGCATTATGAGCTGTAATTTCATCTCGCGTGATGACGCTAATTGCTTGAGGCGTTTCAATAAGAGCGGTATCGGTTTTTGTCGCACTGGTACTGCGTGTTGCGATGTATCCGTCGACTTTTCCGGTTGGTGATTGCGTGGGTTTAGCGGTCACAATCATTTTTTCAGTTTTTGCCTCTGTATTTTGGTTTGAATAGGCAAAAGGCGAGAAAATTAATGGAATAATCGCAATATAAATAGGTGAGTAAGAGGGTTTTTTCATCGTTGTGCAAACCTATAGGCAATAAATATAAAACGAGAATGTATCTCATTTACATTTTTACTTTATAAGCGTTACTTTTTACATCATGACTATTTATTTATTGAAATGAATATCTCATTGATTCTATTTAATAATTAATAAAGGTAGCGATTAGCAAAGTGTCTTAGGTGAAAAACCAAAGCGCTTACGAAATGCGGTTGAGAGGTGAGCAGGGGAATAACCGACTTTCCATGCGATGGTGGAAACTTGTTCTGCGCCTGTAGATAGTAGTCGATAAGCAAGTTGTAACCGTTGTTCTTGAATAAAAGGGGTGATTGATGTGCCAAAAAGCTGTTTAAAACCAAAATTAAGTTTACGGATATTTAAACCTGATTCACGGCTGAGCTGGTATAAGCTGGGGGGTTGCGCTAAATTAGTTAAAATAAATGCTTTGATTTCATTTAGGCGATTAATATCGTGGCTTGTTAACTTAGGGTGATGAGTTAATTGGCTATTTTGTTGAATATGTTCGAAAGAATAAGCGCACAGTTCAAGTACCTTACCTGTTAGGTACATATCACCGAGAGCTCCACTGAGGGGACAATTTAGAATTTGATTACCAAGGGCTGTTAAAACTGTCCCTGCATTTTTTGCCAGTAGTTGTGGGCCTTTTATACTCGCCGTTGCTAAAAGTTCGGGTTGATTGATATTAAAGGAATCGAGTAAATTTTCTGATAAGCAAACTGAAACATAGCGAATATCCTCAGCATGTAAAAATCGTTGCTGACTTTCTTGATCATGTTTATTGGCAATCACACATAATGATGCTCCTGAAAGCGAAACTGTTTTTTTATTGTCAGGTTGGCATTCCAGTTCTCCATTCATCATTAGAATAAGTTTTACACCTTTCCATAAGGGTTCACTACTCCACTTTCCTGCTTCCGGTGTCATTTTCCCCCTTAAAAAGAAAGAACCCATATCAGGTAAGAGTGTTGTCATTTGGCCGTTATGCATTAGATGTCGCCTTTTCTCCTTTAGTGAATGATTTATATTAACTGATAATCATTATCATTATAAGTAAATTAAAATGTAGCTTTTTTGATATCATAAAAAATAATAATTTTATTTTTTTAATAAACTAGCCATATCATTAAACATTGATTGCCATTCACTTTCATTAATGTCCATTAAACCAAAATAACGCAGCATAGAGGCACCTTCGGTGGCAAGAAACATTAGTCTTGCTCGCTTACCTTTTTCTGTGGAGGTGTCTAAATTAGCAATGCGTTCACGATACCATTGACGGGTACTTTCAAGGTATTCAGGGATTTGTAGTAAGCCTGCCATCAAGGCGGCACCTTTGGCTATGGCAATTTGATCATGTTGATAAATGGCTAATCGATGGGCATTCACTCTATTTTCTGGCGAGTTATCTTGCGAGGTTTCACGGTTAAATATTTCATCATAAGACTGCCCCCAACGTTCGAACATGGCATCAATCAAAGCTTCTTTGTTGCCAAAACAATATTGGACGCCACCTTTAGATATTTCCATCGCTTTAGCAACGGCATCGATAGTCAGTGCGGCTGCGCCTTGAGTGATAACTATCTCCTCTGCCGCATCTAATAACTTTTCTCTGTCGATAGTTCGTTGACGTCCCATTTAGAAAAACCTCTTTTCAATACGTTCGTATGGATTTATATTGTAGCACGATCACCACTAAATGGCGGTCGAAAAAACTTACTGAGATGATTGTATGTTAGCAGATTATAAACGTTGGATTGTTTTACTTTTAATTTCAAGTGTCCTATTTCTTATTGTTATTGATGTCACGGTGCTATACACCGCGCTACCTAAATTAACGCATGATTTAGGCGCAACCTCATCAGAAAAATTATGGATCATGAATGCTTATCCACTGGTGGTAGCAGGGCTATTACCTGCTGCGGGTATGTTAAGCGATAAAATTGGCCATAAGCGAATGTTTTTAATGGGATTGCCTCTTTTTGCACTGGCTTCACTGTGCGCGGCATTTTCACCAACAGCGATGAGCCTAATTTTATCTAGAGGATTTTTGGCTGTCGGTGCGGCAGTCAGTATGCCGGCAACATTGGCGATTGTTCGCCACGTTTTTTTAGATCCGAAAGAAAGAGCATTGGCGATAGGTATTTGGTCTGCGGTAGCATCGGGTGGCGCTGCAATCGGGCCGTTAGTGGGCGGTGCATTACTGAGTCATTTTTGGTGGGGTTCGGTATTTTTAATTAATGTTCCCGTGGTTTTGCTGGTGCTACCATTTGCTTATTACTTAATCCCTAAATGTGGAGAAGCTAGCCAGAAAAAAGTTGACTATATTGGCTCGATACTTGTACTGATCGGTTTAATCAGCTCTATCTATGCATTAAAAGAGCTAGGTAAACCTTATACAGATTGGTTAACGGTGATAGTTTCTGGTGTTGTCGGTGTCTTCTTTTTGGCTATTTTTAGTCGTCGGCAAATAATGTCTGAATCACCCATGATTGATTTTGCACTTTTGGGAAATCCAAGATTTAGTGCGGGGATTATCATGGCGATATTGTCTGTGGTGATAATTGTTGGTGTTGAATTATTATTAAGTCAAAGGTTACAACTGGTTTTAGGTTATTCACCGCTTGAAGCTGCCTTATATATTATTCCAATTCCAATTGCATCCGTACTTGCATCACCCTTGGCTGGCGTGTTTTTACATAAAATCGGCGAACGTTGGCTGACTATTTTAGGCTTCTCTTTAACCCTACTGGGTGTGATTGGCTTAGCTTTTGTTTATCAAAACACCACCGGTATTTTGTTAATAATATTCTTGTTTTTCATTGGTTTTGGATTAGGCATGATTTTTACAACAGCATCAACGACAGTGATGTTAAGTGCGCCCGATGAAAAAACAGGTATGGCTGCATCGATTGAAGGCGTTGCCTATGAATTAGGTAGTGTGCTCGGAGTGACCTTTATGGGCGGCGTAATGAGCGCGATTTACACGTTAAAACTTTCGCTACCCGAAAGCCTAAATGTTTCTGATAAAGTTTATGACAGTATTGATGAAGCTTTAATTGTTGCAGAGAACTTACCTAAAGATAGTTCTAGCATATTGATTAATCAGGCTAATATTGCATTTGATCAGGCCTTTGGGGGCGTTATGGTGGCAACTGCGATTGTGATTATTGTCAGTTTAATTTTTATTCCGACACTTTTTCGTCAAAAATCAGCCTCTACAGTCCGTTAATTTATTTGGGGGGTAATTTAGCTCCCCCCTGTTTAAAAATTACGGATTGAGTGTGATAAGAGGAACTGCATGGTTAGGATCAGGTAACACTGATATATCGGCTTGATAAATGTCGCTTAGCATGGGTTTTGTTAGGATGTCGCAGGGTAATCCATTTGCCACAATTGTCCCTTTTTCCATGAGTATTATTCTATTGGCAAAACGTGCAGCAAGATTCAAATCATGTAATACACAACAAACATTTAATTCACGGGTCTCAACTAGATGTCGCAATAGTCTAAAAAGATGTTGTTGGTGATGAATATCAAGGGCAGAAGTCGGCTCATCAAGAAATAGCCATTTTGGTGAAGGGACTGGTTCCCAGAGTTGGGCGAGTAAACGCGCAAGCTGAACACGTTGCTGCTCCCCACCTGACAGACTCATATAATCTCGTTGGGCTAAGTCTTCGCAATCACAAAGTGCCATAATATGTTGTGTATCGTCAGCATTGTTTAACGATAGATGACCTGATGATGCATAAGGATGGCACCCCATTCGCACAATTTCATGAACCCGAAATGAAAAAGCCATATGGCTATTTTGCCGCATGACGGCTCGAACACGAGCGAGTGCATCGGGTTTCCATTCTGCGAGTTGTTTTCCTAATAAAGAACAACTCCCTGAATCCGAAGGTAGATAACCCGTTAGCTGACGCAGTAACGTGGATTTCCCCGCACCATTAGGACCAAGGATCGCCACTATTTCATTTCCCGGTAACGTGAGCGAGACATTATTGGTGATTAACCGGCCGCCTGCACGGTAGTTTAAGTTTTTTGCCTCAATCATTATTTTTTCCGTATGCGTAAAATTAACCACAGAAAATAAGGACCACCAATAAGGCTGGTGAGTAAGCCAACAGGCATTTCTGCGGGTTGCACTAATGTTCTTGCGAGAGTATCCGCACCTAATAATAAACAAGCGCCTGCGAGGGTAGAACAAGGCAGTAGCCAGCGATGATCGGCACCGATGGTCATACGCACTAGATGAGGAATCACTAAACCAACAAAGCCAATCACTCCACTCACGGCAACTGAAGCGCCAACAAGTAGTGAGCTTATTAATAATAATTGCTGACGAGTTCGACGGACGTTTACGCCAAGGTAATGCGCTTCCTCATCGCCCAATTGCAGTAAATTAAGAGATTTGCTCAGATAGTTTGCTGCAATAATGGCAGGAAAAATAATTGAGGCACAAACGAGTAATGTTGGCCATTGGGCTTGCCCCAAATTGCCCATCATCCAAAGAGTGAGCTGACGCAATTGTTGTTCATCACCAATATAACTGAGTACGCCAATCGCTGCGCCACATAGTGCATTGATGGCGATACCTGCAAGTAATAATTGCATCACTCCGCCTGATGAATGGCGACGACTGATGAGATAAATAATAGTACAAATGACTAAGCTACCTGCGATGGCATAAATCATTTGTTCATATAGCAGCAAAATAGCAGGAAAAGAAAACGGAAATACGATTGCAATGCCAACCATTAAAGCGGAACCACTACTGACTCCAAGTAGCGCAGGGTCGGCCATTGGGTTTCTAAATAAACCCTGCATGATGACACCAGACGTTGCGAGTGCGCCACCCACTAAAACCGCGAGCAATACGCGGGGCAGTCGAATATTTAACCATATATCAAGATATTGCTCATCTTGTAATGATGAAAAGGTAAGCTTGATAGCGCCTTGTCCTGAAGCAAAAAATGTTAAAATAGCCAAAGCAACAAGAAGGGTTATTAGTACATGTGGTGACGACCGTAAATCGCGCATATTCCATTATCTCAATCAAAATAATGCGGGCACTTTTTAGGGTGACCGCAATGTTTTTAAGCTGGAGTTAACCCCGGCTGGATCAGGCTGTAAATTTGTTGTTTAAGGGATGGTTCTAAATCTAATTGATTAATATGTGCAGCAACATCTTCTCGCATCACAAAGCCGTGCGCTTCCTTGTCTTGTTCGCGTATTGCTTGACCTGTGGCTTTGCCGTTGAGCAGTCCACCTGGACGCAAAATGGCGAAATCAAGTAAACTGGTTTGTAGCCATGATTCAGCTAATGATTTTTCTCGAACGGCTTGACCAAATGCAGCGCGAGCGCGCGGTGACAAATATTGCCATGAATCACCGCATCCTAATGAAGTGACTAAGATCATACGCGATATATTAGCCTGTTGAGCGCAGTCAATTACCGTGCGATGAGCTAAGTAATCTTGTGAGCCTCCCATGGTGGAAATAATGGTGGCGTTTGTTCCTGCTGCTTCACAAGCGGCTGCGACAATTGAAGCATCGCAAGCGTCACCGATAAATACTGTAGCCCCCAGAGCTGTGAGTCTATCTGCGGCTTGTTGATTTCGGACTAGGGCAATAACAGGGCGTTGTTGCGATAAGGCCAGATTGGCTGTCATCGCGCCAATACCTTTTCCTCCAGCCCCATAAATGAGCCATGGGTTCATTGCGTCGCCTCAGTGAGTTGTGTTTTTTCAATAAATCTTTGTGCTAGAGAGCGAAAAGCATTTAGTTGCTCTGGGAGTAATTGGCGATGATCATCACGGCCTAAAAATATTTTGAACATAGCGTTGCCTGATTGGTTAAAAAACAAAATTGAGGCAGTATCCATCCCCATAAACTTACGTTCAACCAGCGCGATATGTGTGCAATTTTCAGCTTTGATATGACCTGTCATGCCCTTTTTACCGCGTAAGTTAAAGTAGCCATGGCGATGGAAACCAGAAGGGAGTTCACCTGAGAACTCTAAAATCACATCATTAGTATGCACTAAGGTCGTGACATTTCCCCATTCTTGTACACTATCCCAAACCAAATCAAAAGACTCACCCTCGGTTAATGCATGGGTCGGAAGGTTTTTAACGACTTCAAATAACGTTGTATCATACTGTTTTGCGATAGCTTCTAACGTACCATCTGGTTCAGTTTTCAAAAAGTCAGACAAAGAAACATTGCTCATTAAAGGCTCCTTTAAATTATTTTCTCAGCAGTAGGTTGCGGTAAATTAAGTTCGGTAATCAGCTCTTGAAGAGACTGTAAAATATTGCTCGCCCAGAAACGCCCTTCATTGGTTAGCCGAAGGCAGCTAGAGGCATCTAAGGTCAGCCCTGCTTGGTACCATTGTTGTAATAACGGGGCGAGTTGTTGTGCATGGGGGGTAAATTTATCAAGAGTGACACGCGCCGTTTCAATTCCGGCCTGCAACTGATGACGCCATTGATATTGTGGGTCTGTCGTTTGCATCATCATCATTAACGGCTTTTTGCCTGCATCAATGGCGTTATAGTAAGCTTCTAAGCTACGTTCCCCCATCCATGAAAAGCCGTCGACTGAGCCGCCAGCGCCTGAGCCAAAAGCCAGACAATCAGCGCCTTGCTTAATCAATAAGTTATACAGATTTCGCTCTCGAGTGGTGCGCGCCCAATGGCTATTGCTGATGCAATGCCAACCTTCTTTATCCATAAAATCACAACCTTGTAGATAGAGGTCGCGACGTTCAGCGGGGGATGGAATGGTTGTTCGGCCATTTTCAACGGCTTTACCCAGTGGTGTATTGGGAATAAGGTTCAATGCGTATAAATCGACACCATCTAGACCGATATCTCGTGCAATTTCCAGATCTTCCCCCCAAAGTTTGGCATCTTGTTCTGGTAAACCAAATAATAAATCGCACACAACGGCGGCATTGTCGCGGCGGCACAATTTTTCCATGAAGATTCTGGCTTCTTCACCTGTTGAGGTGCGCGCCATTTTTTTACGAATTCTACTGTTAAAAGATTGAATTCCAATTGAAAAACGATTGGCTCCAGAATCCAAACATGCGTCGATGCGCTGGTCGTCAAAATTTAAAACACGTCCCTCGATAGTAATTTCGCAGTCAGGAGCAAGGGGTAAGCGACGTCTAAGTGTTGTAATAATGCGAGAAAGATCATGGGCACTCAGCGCTGATGGCGTACCACCACCAAAGTAAACTGCATGAATGGGTGCCGATTGATGTAACTGGCTATCGGCCTCGGCTTCAATTTCACGTAATAGCATATCGGTATAGTGATGGCTTTGGTCTGCGTCATCACGGTTTTGATAAAACCCACAAAAAGTACAGTGGGTGGCACAAAAAGGGATATGTAAATAGACTAATCGCTTACGAGCCGCTGTCGTTGAGGTGATTAATTTTTGCCATGTTTGTTCACGTTTATCGGGACTAATCGGCATCGCGCTGCGCCATGGCATAGTTGCGTGTCGGTCTTTAAAAGGTTGATGACCGTCTAGTGCGTAATGAGGGGCTAAATTGAGTTCAGGTTTCATAATAATTGCTCACTATTGGTCAGTATTAGGCCACATTTGTTGATGTAATTGTTCCACTGCATCGGCAATACGTGGTCCCATGCCTAAGATAAGGGCTTGATCAATGGCGATAATGCGTTTGTTTTTCCATGCCGCTGTTCGAGTGATCCCCGGAATATGGCTAAGTTTCTGGATATCCCCATCAACCATTTGTGTGGTAACAATTATGACGTCAGGATTTGCTGCAATAATTGCTTCGGCACTATAACTTTTGTACTGTTGATGCTTCGCGAGGTTATTTGCTCCTGCTAAGGTTAAAATAGTATCGGCAACGCTACCTTGCCCTGCGACTTGAGGTGCGCTACTTCCTGCGGATAAGATGAATAACACCTCGACAGGCTTAGCCTTGGTTGCGTTTTTTTGTGCGATGGCAGCTAAGCGATCACGCAGGTTATTAACTAGTTTTTTACCGTTATCAGGGCGTTGCAGTGTTTGTGCGAGTGACTCTATATTGTTGTACATCTGTTCAACCGTTGCTGGAATTCGCGGTAATGTCAGAACTTGAAGCTTTTGTGGCTTTAATTGCTCAAAAATAATCTGTGGGCCAGCATCCTGCCAAGTGATAAACAGCGTTGGTTTTAGAGATAAAATGCCTTCTGCGCTCAGTTGTTTCCAATAGCCAATGTGCGGTAAATCTTTTGTTTCAGGGGGCCATGTTGTAGTTTCATCAACCGCAATAACCTGCTCACCAGCACCGAGCGCATAGACTAGTTCGCTAATTGAACCTCCTGCGATAACGATACGTTCTTTAGCTTGAATGAAGAATGAGCAGCTTAATGCTAACAGGCCGATTACGATTTTTTTCATCATTAAAATTTCCATACAAAGCCAGTTGCAGCATTAAAGCCCGCAGCAGGAATGGATTCATGGGCTGTTTGATACTTTTTATTGGTCAAATTATTGAGTGATAAATTGACTTGATATTGGTCTTCTTGACCAAATTCCGCATTGAAAGCCAGATTGAGTGTCGCCCATCCCGCTGAATTTAGTGGTTTATCGCCAGTGTTGTCTTTTGCCTGAGATGCTACACGTACAAAGAGATCAGATGTTAGGTTCATTTGATTGAATAATAAGGTGTTTTTCGCACCGATACGTCCGTTTAAGGTCGGTTCGCCGGTATCCCATGTTTTAATCGTCGCACCATCGTATTGACGGCGAATATAGTTACCGATGACATATGGTCTGATTTCCCAACCTTGATACTCCCCTGATAGCTCAAGGCCATAGGTTTTAGCGCGGTCAACATTGTCATAGTAGTAATAACCGGTGCGAGAGGAATTGCTATTTCCGTTACAAATGGATTGCCCAGCACATGCGACGGAGGCTATATAATCTTTCGCTTCGGAATAATAGACAGCACTGTCGACGTACCATTGGTTGCCTTGGTAGCGGGCGCCAATTTCGTAGTTATTTGAACGTTCAGCCTTTAGGTCTGCATTGCCATAATTGATGCCACCACCCGCTGAGGTTTGCATAAATTGCTGGCTAAGTGTTGGGAATACATAGCCTTGAGCAAAAGCTAGGCGTAACTCTGTGTTTTCAAAACCCGAATAACGCAAGCTACTGGAGGTGATAAATTGATTATCATGAGTTTTGGCTTGGCCTAAATCACGATAGCTATCACCGGTTTTTGAGTGATGGGTATTTTCAGAGCCGCTTTTGAGTTCAGATGTTAGCCAATACTGGCGAGCGCCTAGGCTCCAAGCCCAGTTATCGGCAAAGGTAAATTCATTTTGGGCAAATAACGACCAATTTGATTGCTCGGTACGGTTATGGCTTTGAGTCTCTTTGGTATAGTTAACAGCCGATGGAAAACCCGTTGTACTGTTTGATGTTGTATTACTGTCGGATGTTTGTTTAACGCGATCTCGCTGATATTGTGCGCCCAACACGAGTTCATTGTTGGCGGGAAGCGTTAAGTTAGATTGTAAGATAATTCCTTGGGTATATTGCTTATCGTTGGATTGTGTTTGGTTAGCAACCCGCAAATTACCAATCATTGGACTGCCTGATGGAGTATTTACCGCGACTTTATTAGCAAAATCACGTTCGATAGTTTGCTCGTAGGCATCAAAATGTAAGTTTTTTAGATACTGCCCATCAAGGTTATAATCATAAAACACCCCGATTTTTTCTCGAGTTAGATCAGGGATTTTAACGCTAAAGTGTTCATAAGATGGGTCATTGTGCCAAGTTTGGGTTGATAACTTATATCTGTCTAACGATAAACCGAATTTGTGTTTATCCAAAGTATAACCTAGCCACATACCTTGGCTGTTATTGCGGTAATTAGTGTTATTAAGGCGGCCGTCAGGGGTATCACGATTGCCTTGATCTGAATAGCTGCCATTGAGACGATAATCAAAATTTTCAATGCTTCCCCAAGCCGCCGCGGACTCTTGCCAACCCGCAGTTGCCGAGCTATATACTGCTTTGAGTGTGCCGCCAAAGGGTTTATCTCCCCCTTTTTTGGTAATGAAATTAACTATACCGCCAATTGCTCGTGAGCCATAAAGTACCGAATAAGGGCCTTTGACCACTTCGATTCGTTCTAAAGAAGACTCATCAATTAGTAAACCTGCACCGTAGTCTTGCCCTGCACGCTGATAGGTGACTTCTTGTCCATCAATCAAGATTAATACACGAGAAGAGGCTTCCCCTCGAATACGAATTTGTTTGCGTCCTGCTAATGCAGAATCTGTAATTTCGACACCGGGAATATCCTGTAAATCATCGGCTAAAGCGGGGCTTGTAGAGTTATCGAGTGTTTGTTTATCAATTACTTGGATAGTTGTAGGGCTATTCCATAAACTGGTTTCACCACGATTAGAGGTAACCACAATTGTGTCATTAGCATCACTATTAATTTTTGCTGGTGGTGCCTGTGCGGCAATAACCGCTTGGCTGACAAATAGCGCTAATGTTGAGAGTAACCATTTTCCTCTAATGACCGTTTGCATAACTATCCTTTATGAGAATGATAATTCGTATCATTCCGATTTATAATTAAAGGCTGGTTAATGGTCAATCATTAAAGTTGTAAATCATCTGCATCTTTGATTTGTATCAAGCAAGCTTTTAAAGTGGGCTTTTTTTTCGTGATGAGTGTCACTTATTAAAAATAAGCCTCACTATAGCTATGAAGTGGATGAAAAGTGGTTTTATATACTATTGGGCATCCTTGCCCAAGGGAATTATTTTACTTTTCGGATTAATATCGCACCAAATAATGGGAAAATTGCAAATAAGGCGAACAGCCAAATCGAGGCTTGTTGTGCACCTTCAATTCCACCGGGACTAATTAATCCACTGTTGTTTACAACGACACCGACCAGTGCGGCCGATAACGCAGTGGCATACAGTTGAATGGTAATGACAGATGAAGAAGCCAGATTTTCTTCCCCTTTTGGAGCTGCATTGAATACACGCAGCACAAGATGAGGCCAACAAATACCGATACCAAAACCCACTCCGGTCATCGCAATTAAGTAAATAATGAATAATGGGATTGAATTAACGAGTGCTAAATTTGGCGTTAAAATCGCAAGAATAATTAGCGAAATAAATATGATGACCGGTCCTGCTCGTAGAATACGTAAAACAATATCACCTGTTTTATTGGCGCTAAATAGTGCCCCAATTGTCCAACCGGCTGCCATGACTGCGGTGAGGTAGCCTGCGACAAGCGGTGAAAATTGATGAATAGTTTGTAAGAAATAAGGTACATAAATTTCGGTTGTCATTCCACCTACGAGTAGTGTCATTGTTAGGAATAACACACCGAGAGTACTTTTTAGAGAATAAGATCCTGTCGGAAGTAGACGTTTTCCGTTTTTACCATCAATAAAAATAATGGTGATTAGAATGGCAATACCGATCAATAAACCAACAAGGTTATTGATAAGATTTTCGGACAAACTACCAATAGAAATCGCTAAAACAGAAGCCACTAGCAATGAGATAGCCAGAAATGGAATTTTGTTGTTTTGTTGCTGCTGTGATTTTTTTCCCGGTAATTGACCGAGTACGATAATAGCCAGTAAAACCGCGACTGGTAATAGTGCCCAAAAAGCCCAGCGCCAATGACCACCTTGAGCGAAAATGCCACCAATAGCAGGACCACATAAGGTGGCAATACCCCACATACCGGAAACAACTCCCATTGCTCGCGACCATAAATTAGGTGTGAAAACCACACGGATCAACGCATAACTTAGTGCGAATAGAATACCGCCACCAAATCCTTGAAGTGCTCGTCCACCGAGTAAGGTCAGCATTGAAGGTGATGCTGCACACCAAATTGAGCCAAGTGAAAATAGAATTAATGCGGTTAAATACGCAAACTTAGGTCCTAGGCTATCAAGCACTTTACTCGAAAGTGCCGACCCAACAATCGAGGTAGCAACAAATACGGTGGTATTCCACGCATAATATTCGAGTCCACCAATATCATTGACAACACTGGGTAAGATTGTGGTGACGATGTAAATATTAATTGCATGTAGTGCAACACCACCGGTGAGAGCGATTGTCAGTAACGCATTGGTGCCGCTAAGTAAATCAGCCCATCTAGCTTGTGGTTGGGTAGAAGGATCATTGCTCATAGAAGACCTGCTGGACTATGTGGTTAGAAAAAAGGTAATATCCAAGTATCGACTTGGATATTAGAGTGACATAATGATTAATGCAAGTAATTACTTTGATAATCTAAATCTAACTCAGGCTGTTGATAAGGTACTTTTTTGCATAAAGACAAAAGGACCGATATCAACGGCAGTGATTGCGAAAGATTTAGACATGACGGGTGAGGCGGCAAGACAACACATTCAAAAGCTGACTTCACTGGGTTTGGTTGAGGGCGTCCAATGTGCATCCCAAAGTGGAGCGGGTAGGCCAAGACAAAATTGGGTGTTGACTGAGCAAGGGCACCAACGTTTTCCAGATACACATGCACAATTAGCTCTACAGCTTATTGATTCTGTTCGTACTATTTTTGGTGACGAAGGGCTGGAGAAACTCATTAGCCAACGGGAAGAGGAAAGCCGAACTAAGTATTTAGCGCGTTGTGATAATTTGCCTTTTATTGAGCGACTGAATGCATTAGCGGATGTTCGTAGTGAAGAAGGCTATATGGTCAGAGTTGAAAAAGAAGACGATAGCTGGTTATTTATTGAGAACCATTGCCCGATTTGTGCGGCGGCAACAGCTTGTCAAAATTTTTGCCGTTCAGAATTGGCATTATTTCGTGATGTACTAGGTAATGATGCAACTGTCGAGCGTGAGCAATATTTACTTGATGGCGCAGGGCGCTGTGTTTATCGGGTTAAATTGAAGAATTAATTTTCTGACGTTTTTTCAGTAGCCAGGCGTATAGCACACCAGATAGCGCGCCAGTAATGTGGGATTCTGTCGAAATATATTGATGAACGGGTAATAATCCAGCCGCCATCGCGCCAAAATAAAAAAGCACTAATAAGGCGATGATGATATCGGATAAACGGCGGCGGAAAAAACCTTGGGCGATTAATAATCCCCATAAGCCAAAAATCCAACCACTGGCACCAACGTGTATGGCATCCCGACCGATAAGCCAAACAGCAAGACCACAAGTGATAATGATAAATAATGAGGCTTGGATGTACTCTTTGATAGCACGATGAAGTAGCAATGTACTTAGTATGATTAAAGGGGGGAGATTACTGAGTAAATGCCCCCAACTACCATGAATAAAAGGGGCTAAGGGAATACCTATTAATCCATTAATGGTACGAGGAATAATACCTAAGTGAATTAATCCACCTCCCGTAAGACTATTAACTAACTGAATAACCATGAGTAAACCCACTAATATGATTAGTAACTTAATCCGTGGGTTTAGCCAAAGTTTCATTTTATTGCCCTGAATTAGTTTTGTCCTAAAGTCTGAACACTTTCCACTAAATTTGCCAGTTGTGCCACGACTCGATCGCCAATATCTGCATTATCGCCACCGAGGGCTTTATTACGCAGAAAATCTTTTTTGATTTGCTGCCAACGAGCGGCATCTTTTGCTGTTAACGTTCCCCTTAATTCGGCGAGTTTCAATAAATTCTCTTCCGCGCCTGTTGTGAGCAGTTGCGCTTCACCTAAATAGTGGTCATCTAACAGTCTTTCAAGTTCTTCATCATTCATCACTGAAGAGACTTTTTCGCTCAGTTTATTCATATTACGGTAGCTACCTTGCAAGCGGAATGCAGGCTCAGTACGGTATTTATCAGATTGTGCAGCACTGGCAATATATTGCTGATTCACTTTTAATACAATATTACGCAAGGTTATTAAGTGGCTGATTACCGCAGTTATTTCATTAATTTCCGCATCGGAATAAGGGTAGCTTAGGGTATTTGTTGAGACTGATTTTCCCATTGCTTTATCCACTAAAAGATAAAGGTCGTTTAAATCACGTAGTGCAAGAGGGGCCAGTACAGCGTTGGATGTTAAACTATTTTCGATATAGCTTAGTGCAAACGCTTCATCCATTCCCCCGAGTACTTCACCTAAGTTATAAATATCGGCACGGTTAGCTAGCATATCAGGAATACGGAATACTTCCCCTGATTCGGTATACGGGTTACCCGCCATAACAACACAGAATTTCTTACCACGCATGTCATAGGTCTTAGTTTTGCCTTTCCAGATACCCTCAATTCGTCTTGTTCCATCACATAACGAAATGAATTTTTGTAAGAATTCAGGGTGAGTATGTTGGATATCATCCACATACAGCATGACATTATTCCCCATTTCTAAAGCTAGGTTGAGTTTTTCAAGCTCTTGCCTTGCTGTCGCGTTAGGGGCTTGTTCAGGATCAAGAGATAAAACATCATGGCCAAGTGCTGGGCCATTGATTTTCATAAAAATAAGACCTAAACGGTCGGCAACATATTCCATTAAGGTGGTTTTACCGTAACCTGGCGGGGAGATCATCAGTAATAATCCCATTAAATCAGTACGTTTATTTTCACCAAGCGCACCAATTTGCTTCGCCATATTGTCACCAATAATAGGCAGATAAACATTATTGATAAGTTTGTTACGGACAAATGAGCTTAATGGATGAGCTTTAAATTCATGTAGTTTTAGTCGATCACGTTCTTCGGTTACGATGCGTTGGCGTAGTGCTTGATATTGACGAAATGCAGGAATGAACTGCTTTCTTTGCTTGCGCATACGACCAAAGTAGCTATCTAAACTTAATGAAAGTGTTTGGTTTTCAATGGTCGGGTGTTCACCTAATAATCCACTGACTTTAAAGTAGAGATCAACCTCACTGTAGCGAGCTGATGCGACTTTATCTAAGATAATAATAGCTATTGCCCCCGGTACATAAGGCATGAGATGTGCAAATTCAGGCACAGAGCATAATCCTTGTAGCCAGTTTTGAATCAATGCCCAGCGCTGTGCATATCGTTCGCCAAGGTTTTGCTGTGAACGATTAAAATCTACCCACATATGGGCCGCTTCTAGGCGATTTTGTAATGCTGCCACAAGGTCTCTTGCATACTTACTATAAACCAAGTCAATAGATGGCCTTGCTAAGGCAAAACTTAAGTATTCAGCCGCTTGATTCTGTTCATAGCTTTGGCATTCAATTGGATTATCTTGTAAAAACAAGCTGATATCTGCTTCAATTTCTGCTTGTAGGTCGAGCAAGGCATCATCATTGTGAAATAGCTGTTGAATGTTCATCGCCGTTCTAGCGCGTTCAGGCCATAACGCAGGGTAGGTTGCATTTTGTACTTGATCCCAGAAAATCGCTGCAATTGCGCGTGATTTTGGGTTATAACGTAGCAAATCGGCACTTTCACCAATAGGAATTAATTTTTTTAATATGGCGATGGCATCATGGTCATGAATACCTTTTTCGTAGCCTTCTTTATAACGCGGTGCGGCAAAGTCTCTAACTAATTTGTCTAATTTATCCGGTGCAGATAACGCACTTTTTAACGAATCATAATCAAGGCCGTCTTGGCGTTTTGCCGCGGCATAGATAATAGAATAAGCAAGGTATTCAGCACGATAAACACTATCTGATTCAGATTCTAGGGTTGCAGACCAATAAGGTTGTAGCGCTGCCAGTTCTGTATTTTCGATTGGTTCTTGGTAGTCTGTACCGGTCAAATACAACCAAAGTTGGTTATTTTTAGGCAAGATAGTTAGATCAAGCTCTTGGGTATTTACACTAAAGCGGTGGCGAGGCCCCAATTTAATGATATTACCGCCATTTTCAAAAATATCTGTTTTATCGCGTAAAGTACGAATAGCTTGGTCACGAGATGATTTGAGCCGTGCATCAATATCATCAGCCTTAACGTTATCATTAATTTCCCGTAATTTTTCAATGATTTCACGGGTTTTTAAGGCTAACGGATCGGATGCGAAAAAGGCATTCAGCTCATCTTGAGACTGTAAACGAAGCGTTCTACGTTGTAGGCTTTCTAATAGGCGATCAGCGGCAGTTAATAGATTCTGTGAACGACGTTGGCGCTCATCAATTAATATTTGTTTATGAGACTCAAAGGTTTCGAATAATTCATCTCGCTTTGCCAGTATGTCATCAAGAAATTCATCGTGATTGCTAAATTGGCTTTCAAGCTCTTCTAATTGAACTAATAATCGAGATAACTGATCATCGCAACGTTCCGGTGACGTGGCAAGAGACAGCGCGTTGGTGATCCCTTGGCTAAATAAGCGAAACTGTGCGCCAAATTGTGCCACTGACTCAACGCTACTTTGTGATTTTCGTTTTTGCTGTAAGCGGGCACGAGATTGGTTGAGCTGCGCATAGATCTGCGAAATTGAATCAATGATATGAGTTTGTTGGGTCACATCGTTGAACGAGAGGGAAGCCATTAAGTTAGACAGCATATCCAAATCGGCTGACATTTTTTCCATGTCATTCATTGGCACATCTAACTGGGCACTATTTTGTGCGTTTTCAGTTTGTTCTTCGAAGGTGACTAGTTGAGCTTTAAAAGGCTGTAAAGCTTTATCGCTAGCAAGGAAAACGGCGGTAGCTTGAGAAACTTGTTGCTGAGCATCCGTAATCTCTGTTTCCATTTCACTGAGTTTGGTTAAATCCATATAACGGAATTCACGCAGTGAAATTAAGTGCCCACGCTGTGCACTTAGGGCATTGAGCCCATCGACAAATTGTTGAATATCGATCCAGCTTTCAGGCAGTGTGATGGCAAGTAATGATTTTTGGCGACTAATCGCCTCATTCATTGATTTGGCTGATTGCTGGCGAATACTCTCTACTTTTTCATATTCGTCGAGTACAAGTTCGCTAGTTTGGGTAATTTCTTTGAGTAATTTCCCAATATTTAGGCACTGTTCATCATTAAACCAGTAATAAATATCTAACAGACTTTTAGGTTGCTGACTAAGTTGTTCATAACGGGAAACAGAAACCTGATTACCTTCGATTTCTTTGGCAATATGTAATATTTCAGAAATACCACGAACTAAATCTGCATTACCGATACGACCAAAAAAGCCGCCACGGGGAGGTTGTTTATCCGCAAACTCTTCAGAGTAAAATGGTGTTTGCCAAACCTGCATCGGATGCACTCGCGTTGCTTCGTCACCTTCCCCTTCAAACAAGACCATTTTACCATCTTCTAACATGGCATAGCCGTGACCAATCAATGGGATAGCGAGTTTTCGTTCAATTAAATTATAATTGAAAAGCGCGAGCCGACCATGGTTGGGGGAATAGAAAACATACAGGACGTCCTCACCATTAGGTGAACGGCGCAGACGGCGAAAACGCATCCCATCCATAGGTTGTTCAAAGGTTTTGTATTCGCCGTTTTGTAGATAGTAGCCACCCGGAAAAATAATACCGTGATCTTCAGGTAATTGCACACAGGCTTGGCCGATGGCGTCGATACGTTGAACTGATTCGGTTAGCGTGTTGTAAACCAAGTAACGCCAGCTCTCTTCACGATAAGGTAGGATTTTTAACAGAATCAAACTGCCAGTATGGGCGTATTCTATTTGTGCATCATCGAGAGATTGGTTTTTATCCAGTACTGCTTCGCGATATATGCCTAATCCATCTTCGGTATTATTTTCACACTTGATGGTGAGGTCACCACCAATAGTCTCAACAAATACAGTGTCGAGTATATTGATATGAGGAAAACGACCGTTAACGGTATCCTCTCGAGTGGTTCTGGTCCAATCAAAATCGTAGGCAGGGGGAAGTTCAATATCTCGCTCGCCACGATTATCAATATAGTCGATTTTGTTTTTATCGCTGGAAATTGACCAACGGAAAACACGCACATCGGTGATACGGTCGCCAATTTGGAAACTGGCAAGAAGTTTGCCATCACGTTCTACAAGTTGAAGTAATTGTGTATTTTTATAGTAAGTATAGAGTTCAGTGAAGTCTTGAATAAAGCGGTTGTCATTGAGAAAAGTATCTTCATAAGGCATGGCTTCAACATCAAATTCACCCTCGTTTTCAATTAAACGATAAAGTGAAAAGACATCTTCAAGATGGGTCTCTTTTTTGAGGCCAAGAAAAACATTATAACCAAATAACAGCCATTCACCGACACGAACAATATCTCTTGCTTGGCAATTATTTTCAGTACGAATACGGATGCGGCCAATGATGTCCATTTGGCTTTGACCAAATTCATCTAACCGGCTTTGATTTAATTGCGCGGCTTTTTGATGGAGCTGTTGTCCTTGCTCGGTAAGACGCTTACGTAAGATTTCATAAGCGCCTCCTTCAGCTACAGCACTATCGAGTATTTCTTGTTCGCGGTTAGTATCCTGAATATCTGGCATGGTATAACGAATTTCCTTGGCTTTGAACGAGTCATACCCGTTAGTTGCAAGCTACATGTATTTAGTTATGTAGCTTGGATTGTTTTAGGTATAACTAAACATTAATACAAGGCATTCCCTAACGGGATATGCCTTTAAATATGCATTAATTAGAGTTGATCATCTGCCGGTGGAATTGGTTTTGCTGCCACCGTTTTTGCTAGCTGACCCACACCTTTTGCCGCCATAAATCCGTTGATTAAATCTTGAACCTCTGGATTTTTCAGTAATTCTGCAACGTCAATTTTTTTACCTTCGGTGCTGCGATTGACTAGTTTTTCAAAATTTTCTTTGGCAAAGCTGCTTTTATCCATAAAGCCATCTACCGCTTTTCCTAAGCTAAGTGCTTTAGAGAAGGTATTGAAGAAGCTGCCATCGCCACCCACAATTTCAATATTGGTTTTGGTCAGTGCTGCTGCCAATACATCCGCTTGCTCGCGAGCAATTTCTTTATTAGCTTCAATTGAAGCCATAGATTGTTCAAATTCTTTCTCAAGGCGCATACGGAACTCTTCGTGAGCGCGTGCGGTATCACTGAGGTGATCCATTGATTTGAATTTATCGGTTAAACCATCTGCCTCAGCTTTCAAGCGCTGGCGGATAACTTCGGCTTGCGCTGAACCTAACTGGCCTTCACCGCGTGCTTGTGCTGCAAGTTTCTCTTCTAGTACTTTAGCGTCAGCAAGACCCAATTTTTCTTTCGCATTGGCTTGTTGTTCGTCCCCTCGAGCTTGGGCAATGAGTTTTTCTTCTAAAATTTTCGCTTCCGCAAGACCTTGTTGCTGCTCGGCTTGCGCTTTGGCTTCCATGACTTGCGCTTCGGATAAGCCTTTCTCTTTTAATCCACGCGCTTCGGCAAGCAATTTTTCAGCGGTGATATTGGCTTGAACTAAACCTTCTTTTTCTTCAGCTTCGGCAGTGACTTGGCGAACGCGAGCTTCTGCAAGGCCTATTGCGGCATGTTCAGCTTCAATACCTTCTGCTAAGCGTTTTTTGGCTTCGGCTTGTTTAGCGGAAGCTTCAAGTTCAGCTTGAGCCATGGTGCTGATTTCTTCGGCTCTGTGTTTAGCACTAGCTTCGTCTGCCTCAGCTTTTTTCACTTGGCGAACCATTAACTCTTCTGCTTCAGCTTGGGCATTAATAACAGTGACTTGTCTTAAACGGTCAGCTTCTGAAATTTCACGAACTTCTTTAATACGTTCTTCTTCTTGTGCGACACTTTTTTCAACTACAACGCGCTCACGAATTACACTGGAAATATTTTTACGCTCTTCTTCCAATGCTTTTTCTTTTTCAATGCGTTGTAATTCGACTTCACGCTCACGTGCGACAATTTCAAGATCACGAGCACGAGTGACGCGTTCTTCTTCGATAGCGACAGCACGAGTCCGGTTTTGTTGAGCGACTTCAACCTCACGCATCCGATTTTCTTCACGAATATCAATTTCTTGTTGGGTTTGAATTCTAGCTTGCTCAGATTTTAAACGTTCTTCTTCTTGTACTCGTAACGTTTCTGCGGTTTCACGAGAACGAATATTGTCAATTTCACGTTTTTGACGCGCTTCTGCGTCTGCTTGTTGACGTTCTAATGCCAAGCTAGCTTCACGGGTCTCAACATTTTTCTTTTGAATAGCCAGTTCTTGGTCACGTTCTTTTTGGTTGGTTTCGATGTTATGAATAGCGGTAATTTCAGTAATCTTACGAATACCTTCAGAGTCAAAAATATTGTTTGGATCAAGCGCTGATTTTGGCGTTTGTTCTAAATAATCAATCGCCACATCTTCGAGCGCATAACCGTTTAAATCTTTACCGATGACATCGACAATACGGTCGCGAAAGTCTTGCCTATTTTCAAATAAGGTCGATAAATCAAGTTGTTTACCAACCGTTTTTAATGCCTCAGAGAATTTCGCACTAAATAGCGCGCTAACGGCATTGTGGTCTGATGCACGTTCAACACCAATGGCTTTGGCAACTTTAAGCACATCTTCAGTGGTTTCATTCACGCGCAAATAGAAGGCGACGGTGATATCTGCACGTAAGTTATCATGACAAATCAGGCCATCTTTGCCGCGGCGGTCAACTTCTAAAGTTAAAAGAGAAATGCGCATGAACTCTTTTTTATAGATAACCGGATAAACCAGCGCCCCTGTGAAGTGAACTTTGGGTTGCGATGACATATCGTTAACTATCAGCGCCGTGCCTTGTGGTACTTTAATATAGAAGGCTTTGAATAGACCAAAGAACCCTAAAATAACTAGGATTATCCCTCCAATAATGGTTAAAAAAGGCATTAAAGCAGCCAAATCCATGTTAATTCTCCGTAGGTTCTGACGAGATCGTCATTTTTAATATTATTTATGAGTGAGACGTTATTTCGTGTTTTATCAATGACGAAATTCATCTTCGGTCACAACTTGATAACTGTGAGATTGCGCGTCATAGCTAATGATAATGACGCGATCACCTCGTTTAATATTGTCTATTGATGAAGCGCGGATCTGTAAAATCAAACCTGCGCCTCCATCTTCTAAAATTGCTTCACCTTTGTGTTCAGTGACTTCTCCTGAGCGAACTGTGGCGAGTTGACCGATTAATTGATGGACGGTTTTAGGTTTGTTTAGGCTCTTCAATTTATTACGGACAGGTCTGAGGCAAAGTGCAGTCAGATGAAGAGCGATAAATAGCGTGATGGCAAAGACGGCGAAACCGACGAGATAGCGCAGCAAATTTGTATCAATAAATCGAATAAATAAATGCACACAGAAGTAGGTGATCGTCCAGCCAAAAAGCGTGAATAGCGTTAAAATAATGGTCACCGGGATACCGGCTAGCCCCAATTTAGTTAACCAACCAGCGAAGCCTGTGGCGTCTATGCTATTACCATCTAGTCCGCCATCGACTGCGGTATCGACGTTAAATAGGTCAATATCTAATAAGCCAAAGGCCGCACAAAGCCAGTAAAATAGGACAATAATTAGCAGGCCGCTAAAAATAATAGTGGGAAAAGCTAGGCTGTTTTGAAAAAACAAACTCATAGAATTTTTCTCTTAATTTAACGTGGACTTTATTTTATTAGGGCACCGTTAATTTAATCATATAACTTAATAATATCGTTTCTAATAATTTGCTGTATCGGACAAATCTCTAATGTTATCTCGATGATTTTAATCAATAATTAAAAGCTGCGATTTTGAGTTAAATGTTATGATTTAACGTGAGTGATTGGCGTGATGTTAACACTGATTTAGTGCAAATGATAATCACTATCAATAAAGAGGGGCGCTTTATTTTATTTTCAGACGAAATTTCGTTATAAAAAATTGCACTCTGGCATTAAAAAATAAAACAGAGTGCATACTTATTTATTGATTAATCAATTAAATTTAAAAAAGCAGCTCCTCTTGCACCACCTGAATCACCATAGCGCGCTTTTTCAATGGCTGGTAATGTCGCAATGCCATAGAGATATTGTGGCAGGACTTCAGGGAGCAGTTGATAGATAGCTTCGAATTGAGATAGCCCGCCACCAATAACGACTAAATCAGGGTCAAAGACAGTAACAACTTGTCCCATAAACATGCCTAGTACTGACATGTAACGTTCAACATGCTGTTTTGCTTGGGTCTCACCTTGCTTATAAAGCTGAATTATTTCGATGGCAGAGCGTTTTTCACCTGTAAATGCAGCATAAATACGTTCAAAGCCTGGGCCTGATAGATAGGTTTCAAAGCAGGCAGTTTGACCACAACCACAAGTGATTTCGGGTACAGTATCGCCTAACAGCTTTGAGGCGCGAACACTGAGGTTCATATGACCGATTTCACCAGCAATGCCATTTTTACCTGATAACACTTTACCATTGATGACAAAACCACCGCCTACACCAGTCCCTAAAATCAGGCCAAGCACGGTTGGGTAACGTTTAAATTCGGGGTCCCAAGCTTCAGATAACGCAAAGCAGTTAGCGTCATTTTCAACTTTAACAGGACGCTGCAATATATTGGCTAAATCATGAATCAAGGGTTTGTATTGAGCGGCGGGAACATTGGTTGTAAATACCGTACCTTCTGCTTGGTTTACGATGCCGGGAACGCCAACGCCAATTTTTCCTTGGCAATTGAATTTCTCATCTGCTTCCGCAGTTAAGTCACGAAAAGTATTAAGAAGGGCTTGATAGTCCTCTTTGGGTGTCGGTACGCGTTTTTGCCATACTTGATTTAGTGCTTGATCGAATACAGCAAGCTCAATTTTTGTTCCACCCATGTCAAAGCCGTAATACATTGTCATCTTCCCTTTATGGTTATATTTATCATGGATAGTTATCTATCTATTTGATAAATAATAAATGATGGTGTGCAATCCTTCAATTATACAAAAGTTTTCCGTGGGTTAAATTATCGTTTTGATATTTATTTTAGTTATATGACAAGACCACGCTTTAAAACACCTCTTTTTATTTATTTTCAGTGATTATCTTTTTATTGATACTCGTCATTTGCCAATCATTTAAAAACGATGTTAAATAAATAACAATTAACTTAAGTTAAATAGTGGTGATTTATGTCAAATGGTTTTTTTTATACGACTGAAAAGTATCGTCGTCGATATGGTGTGGCTTTTTTTGTCGGCATTATCGGGGGGATTGTTTCCGCTTTTGTGAAATGGGGAGCAGAGGTTCCTTTCCCACCAAGAACTTTTACCGGAGGAAGGGATGAATTTAATCCCCCGTTCCTTTTTTTGCGTGACTACCTTGGTATTGATCCAACTGCAACGGTTTATACTTTTTCAGAACACATTATTAACCCTGTGATGATAACGCATATTCTATTTTCATTGGTATTTGCCATTGGATATTGTTTAGTGGCTGAGATTTTTCCAAAGGTGAAAATGTGGCAAGGGGCGATGGCGGGGTTGCTGGCAACCGTCGCGGTTCACGGTGTGAGCTTCCCATTATTAAATTTAACGCCACCGTTATCTGAATTGCCATTCGATGAATATTTTTCTGAGATATTTGGACACGTTGTCTGGTTTTGGTCGATTGAAATTATTCGAAGAGATTTAAGAAATCGTATTACTCATCAGCCAGATCCTGAAGTATCGCTATCACAGAATTATCGATAATTTAAACGTTAGTCATGAAACTCATTAGCGCAAAAGGCTAGTTAATTGAAAAACTAGCCTTTTTTATTTTCTGTTTTGACCTCACCCAATATTATTTCATTATCTTTGACATAAAAAGATTGCGCCATCATTTTAAATTAGATATTGTTATATTATAACATTACATTTGGTGGTCATTATGAAACAAGGAATACATCCACAATATCGCACTGTTGTTTTTCACGACACCAGTGTTGATGCTTATTTTAAAGTCGGTTCAACGATTCAAACGCAAAGAACAATTGAGTATGAAGGGGAAACTTTTCCCTATGTGACACTAGATGTCTCTTCACAGTCACATCCGTTTTATACCGGTAAACAAAAAATGTTTTCTCAAGAAGGTAAGACGGCTCAGTTCCAGAAGCGTTTTGCTCGCTTTCTATCAAAAGGGGATAAATAAACGTGAAAGTATTGAGCTCATTGAAAACAGCAAAGCAACGCCATCCTGATTGCAAAGTCGTTCGCCGTCGTGGTCGCGTGTATGTTATTTGCAAAACGAATCCGCGTTTTAAAGCAGTGCAAGGCAGCAAGAAAAAACGTTAGTTTTTGTTTTTTCAATTGAATATACCCTACCTTTATATTTGTCCTGTTCAGCCATTACAGGTTATTGGTTCTGTAGTGGCTTTTTTTGTCAGTCAATAATTTGTTGCGGATTAATAAAAGCGGTGATGCCATTCTTAATTTGTTCTCTTAACCATTGTGTTTTCGAGTTATAAGAATTTCGTTTGTGCCAAAGCATTAAAAATGGAATTTCTAATTGTTTGTATAAAATTTCATCGATAGGTAGTGGGCGACAGACTAAATCCAAGTGGAATTCATTAACATAATGTTGGCAATAACCTGGAGAACAAGCAATTAATGAATGCCCTGAATGGGATGCCATTAATAACGATTGTTCAAATGATGAGTAAGATAAATGCACGTGGCGAGTTAATCCCATACTGTGTAATAAATCATCTAGAGCCCACGGAATGCGATTACCATATTCGGTACTAATATGCGGGTATTTCAATAGATTAGTTAAATTCCACTCTTCATCTAAAATGGGATGATCTTTTCGAATAAACGCCAAAGGTCTATCGATAAATAGCACTTCAAAGTTGAGAATATCAGGGATAGCATTGATGGATTCTTTCGATTTATGGTAGCTTTCTCGCCCTAAAACACCGATATCGGCATCCCCTGCCATAATACTGGCGAGAGAATTATATTCCCAATCCCGTACACTGACCGATGATTCAGGGTATTGATTCAAAATCTTCAATGATAAATCATGTAGCATAATGAGATTGAGCGGCGCTTCCATCATCAAGCGAAACTTGATCCCCCTCGGTTTTTCGGTATCACGAATGTCAGCAATATAATTCGATAAATTTAAAAATTCAGGCAATGATTTTTCAATACGGCTCATGAGTGGTGTTGGAACAAGTCCTTGCGGGCTTCGAATAAATAACGGGTCATCAAACCAATGGCGTAATTTTGCCAAAGATTTACTGACTGAAGACGGGGTAATTGAGAGGCGTTTTGCCGCTAAACTGACACTCTTTTCTTCAACCAGATATTGCAAAATAACCAGTAAATTTAAATCTAATCGATGCAATGACTTATTCACAGACGGCTACCTTTTCACTGGCTCGAGACGGTAATTTTAATAATGTGATACCGATAATACCTGTCGCAAGTAAGATAATGAACAGCATATTTACAGACTGTACCCCGACCCAGCCCATCAACCAAATATAAAATGACGCGAAGCTTAGTTGCGAAATGGCGAGCACCGAGCTGGCGATCCCCGCTCTTCTTGCAAAAGGGGATAGAGCTTGGCTCATGATGATGCCAAATTGCATCGAAAAGCCAACACCACAGAAAGCAAATACGATAAATAGCAGTCCAATATGGCTAAAGTAAAAAAGAAAAAGAAATAAAATAAAGGCATTAAGTAAAAAAAGGCTAAGCGCGAAATAGAGAATAGATTGACTGTTAAACAGCGAAATCAATTTTGGCATTAAGAACGACGTTGTCATACTGACCATCGCAAGCAAGGTCATTGCTGTAGAGTATTGGCCGGTCGTAAAATTGAGATTAGTCATTAGAATAATCGGCGACACGTTCACATAGGTCAGAATCACGGCCATCCCAAAACAAGAAATAACTAAGCGAGAGATAAAGAAATGACTCAATAAGCTTTCATTTGGTTCATCAATATTTATTTCTTCATTAATTGTCGTTTTATTAATAAGTGGTTTGGTTTCTTTAATTGCCGCTAAACAAAAAATAATACTCAGTACAGCATAAGCCGCCATAAAGTAGAACATGACGGACCAATGATAAAAAAGCAAAATGATAAAGCCAATGACTGGAGCTAAGACGGGAGCAATGCAGGTAATTCCATTCATTGCAGATAATACTTTGGTTCGCGTATTGGCTGATAAAACATCACGCAATAATGCGAATGTGACTACATAGCAGAATCCAGCCCCAATCCCCTGTAAGAAACGAGCCGCTAAAAATATCGTGGTGGTTGAGGATGAGCCTGCCATAACCGATGACAATGCAAATATCGCTGCACCGACTAAAGCTACAGGTTTGCGGCCAATGTGATCGGCACACCAACCAGCAATCAACATGGTGGAGGCCATACCCGCTAAATAGATAGAAAATGCCATATGAAGCTGACTTTCACTGGCATGTAATTCGGCAGCAATCAGGGGGATACCTGTTAAATGCAAATCAACCCCTAGAGGGTAAATTAGCACTATCCAAAAGCTAAAAAGGACATACTTGGTCATGGGGAAATTGCATCCTAAGAAGAGAAGATGTTAATTTTAATCACTATTAGTACATCAATATATTGAATAATCCCGAAAGGCATTTTTCCAATTTGGAAAACAGCATAGAACTGTTTTTCTATCATTATTAGCTTTATTACTAATCTTCTTACTATTAGTGATGAAATTCACTTGCACACTGGTTGATATTTTGTCAGTTTTAATACAGTTGAGAAATCTCCAGTGTCAATTTTAACGGTTGTCTAAAAGGTCAGTGACAATTGTCCCGAAGAAGGGCATAAAATTGAGTTTTGAGATTTTTTGGGTAAAAAATTTAATCAGACAGGGTGAATAGAATGAAAAATGTAGGTTTGATTGGCTGGCGTGGAATGGTTGGCTCCGTATTAATGCAAAGGATGGTTGAAGAAGGTGATTTTAATGTAATCCATCCGGTCTTTTTTTCTACGTCGCAACACGGTTCTGAAGCCCCTGTTTTTGGTGGGCATCGTAGTACATTGCAAGATGCATTTGATATTGATGCACTAAAAGCTCTGGATATCATTATTAGTTGCCAAGGTGGCGATTATACTAATGAAGTTTATCCTAAATTGCGAGAGTCAGGTTGGAATGGCTATTGGATTGATGCTGCATCTTCACTACGTATGAAAGATGATGCGATTATCATTCTTGACCCTGTTAACTATCAACATATTCAAGATGGATTAAATAAAGGTATTAAAACCTTTGTTGGTGGTAACTGCACAGTAAGCCTGATGTTGATGTCTTTAGGTGGTTTGTTTACTAACAATCTAGTTGAGTGGGCATCGGTTGCGACTTATCAAGCGGCTTCTGGTGCCGGTGCACGTAATATGCGTGAGTTATTATCACAAATGGGATCGTTGCATACCCAAGTGGTAAAAGAGCTACAAAATCCAGCTTCTGCAATATTAGACATTGAGAAAAAAGTCACTGACTTCACTCGTAGCGGTGCGATGCCAACAGATGCTTTTGGTGTTCCATTAGCGGGTAGCCTGATCCCATGGATTGATAAAGCACTTGAAAATGGCCAAAGTCGTGAAGAGTGGAAAGGGCAAGCAGAGAGCAACAAAATTTTAGCAACGGGAAGTAATATCATTCCCGTTGATGGCTTATGTGTCCGTATTGGCGCATTGCGTTGCCATAGCCAAGCGTTCACCTTGAAGCTGAAAAAAGATATCCCAATGAAGGATATTGAGCAGCTATTAGCCTCTCATAATGAATGGGTTAAAGTTGTACCAAATGACCGTGAAATCACCATGCGTGAGCTAACGCCAGCAGCAGTAACGGGTACTTTGAGTACACCAGTTGGTCGTTTGCGTAAGTTAAATATGGGTCCTGATTTCCTATCCGCCTTTACGGTTGGTGACCAACTCCTGTGGGGCGCGGCTGAACCTTTGCGCCGGATGTTAAGAATTTTATTGTAAACCCTTAAATTACGGTTTATTGAACCTGTGTTACCGTCTGGTGCACAGGTTTTTTATTGCTTTTTTGAGGCGCTGTTTTCTCTGATGGAAGCTGTTTAACTGATAGTGGGGCTCTATTACCATCAATGACTTTAATGTCCGACTGAGCTTGATAGCAGTTACGCAAAGGGGACTGACAAGCCGCTGATGTACGTTGTTGTATACCTAGCCAATCACTCATTAACCAATAATTGTTTACCGTTGAATAAGGTTCTCTGAGATTTTTTTCACTAAATACAGGCTTGGATGTTGTTGAGCTGTACCAAATAAACAGTGGAATTTCATAAGCTTCTTTTTTTGGACTATTAACGCCATGATGATAATGGACATTGTTATCGGCATCTAATCGTTGCAGTGCGTGGTCTGAGAAATACAAAAGAGTCGCAGGTTTATTGTCGAGTTGTCGTAATAGGCTTTCTAGAAACTTATCTGTGTAGGCGATAGAACTGTCATAACAATCATCATCTTCTTGTCCGCTAAATTTTTTAAATTGTTCTTCTGGGAAACGGTTACAGGCAGGCTCATGGCTACCATAAGTATGTAAGACGATAAGTTTTTTCTGGTTTGTTTTATCGTTAATTGCTTCAGTAAAATAATCGAATAACTCTTCATCATAACCAACAAACTCGTTCCATTTTTTATTGTTCGCCATATTGGCGATAGCTGAAATCACACTGGTTCTTTTGTTGGTTTTACCTTGATTACTGAGCCAATAGGTTTTAAACCCCGCATCATTTGCTAAAGAAATAATGTTATCGGCATAGTGTTTTTTGTCCTGCATTTGGTCAAAGCGAATATTTGCTAACGAAATAGGCACCGACAAAATGGTAACAGGTGCAGGTGAATAGGCATTATCAAAAACCAGCATTTGTGATTTACGGTTATTAAGATTTGGGGTCGTATCGTATTGATAGCCATACAAACTCATATGATCGCGGCGGAGCGATTCACCGATCACCAAGACATAAATTTCAGTGCCAACATCTTTTTTATCATAATTAAATGAAACCACTTCTGAGGAAATTTTCTTGATCCCACGATTCTCATAAAAAATCTTCACTAGTGCGCCAGCGTTATAAAATGGTGTATTGAGAAGATATTTTTCCCCGATCAGAAAATGACTGTCTGTTTTCTTTAATAATGATGTGTAATACAGTGGGATTGCGAGCAAGTAACCACACAGGAGCACTGAACTGACTAAGGTTGTTCGACGGCTAATATATTTGGCACATTTATGAATGCTTAAAAAATAAATAGCAAAGGCAATGATATAAAAGATCACATAGCCAATGTTGTAAGACAGCATTCCTACAGTTTCGCTGCTGTTGGTATTAATAAATGTTTCCGCAATAGAGGACGAAAAGCGGATATCGTGTTTCTGATAAAAGAAAAATGAAACGGATAAATTGAGTGCCCATAATATCGTGATACTGACAGTCAGTAATTTACCCAATAGTGACTGATAAGCCCCAGCACAGAGCACCATAATCAGTGCGCCAGAGAGCGTAATGACAATTTTAGCAATTAAACTGACATCACCACTGAATAAAGCGGGTATCACTGATACCAATAAAAAATAAAATATAATAATGAATACACGCATTATTGTTTTTCACTTTTTAATTTGAATACCATGAATTGGGCTATTAAAGCCTTGTTGGTTTTGCTTTCAAAAAAGCGCAGTTTTCTATTTATTGTGATTAGATGAGAAACTATCATAATGTGTTTATAACACGAAAAAAGGTAAGGTAATCAATTTAGTAGGGTAAAAAACTGTAAACTAGCGTGAGGTTAAGTCATCAAGAATAGAATATGCTATTTTAGTCTAGGTCGAAAAATGATTAACTTATTAATATATAACATAAACAAATGAGTAACCCTCATTAAGTATGAGGGTTTTAATTTAATTAAAACATAAGTGAAATTCTTGCGTCAATATTATTATCAGCGTAATTTTTAGCGGCGAGTTTGCTATAGTTTATCGATAACTTAGCATTATTATTTATATTAAGGTCTACCCCAGTCTTTATGATGGCACCGTTGCGAGCGGCTGACGAACCTTGCGAAATAAATGCAGGCTCAGCATCAGCAAACGTGAATTTCATACCTCGAGCTAAATTACCGTATTGGTGCTGCCAACCTAATTCACCATATAAATTAAGACTAGAGCGTGGATTCAATTTCCATTGATTATCCAGTCGAACGCCAAGCGTTGATAATATCCCGTTGATATGTTGTTTATCTGCTTTTAATGATGCGCGATTACCTTTCTCACGAATGGTATTATTGGTGGCGTTTATATAAGCGAGATTTGCAAATGGTTCGATGTTGATTATGCCTGCTTTGAGCGGATAAGCGGCTTCGACAAAGGCTTGGCGAGTCTGTGTCTGATAGTTCCCTATCGATTGGCTAACTGATCTATGGGTATTGATATGATGCCATGCGTGTCCTGCTCCAGCTCGAAGTGTAATCGGGTCTAACTGTATGCCACCATAAATAGCCAGATGGTAATTATCACTACTGCCACTATTATGATGACCGGACAAAGTGTTTTTCGTAAAACCGGTGGCAAGCCCTAGAGCAACTTTGTCGTTATAAAAACGTTGATCCGCACCTAAGAACACACCATAAGTTGAGGTGTTATAACTTTCTGCATTACTATCACTAGCGGTATGATCCCAATCATGGAGAACTTTAGCCCAAACGTTACCTTTATTGTCATGGTGCTCTTTAGTTCTATTTAGTGATTCTGAAAAGCGAAGTTGCTTGAAAATAGTTTCCCTTATATGGCGGCTATTATTGATTTGGTTTGATAATACATCGGTGTGTACTTGCCCTGTTAGCGCATTAAAAACAGAAATCGCCTCGTCTTTTGAATCACTTTTTAAGATACTTTTATAGAGCGAATTTTCTGTGGGGAGTTTATCGAGTGCTTGAGCGACTGACTTTTGATTCTGAGTCGTCGCAACGCTGTCAAAAGAGGTGTTATTGCGACCAATATTTAGTGTGACCGCATTTGGTGAGTAGTTTAACGTCGTCCCTATAAAGAGATAATTAGGTTGTATGGTCTCGAATTTACCGCTGATACCTTTTTCGGCGCTTAATATCGTATATTGAGTATCGAATAAACTGTTAACTTGTTGTTTAGATAGCTTATTTTTGTCATTTTCAAATGAAACAGTGACAGTGCCACCATTTAGAACAGCCGTACCTTGGCTCTTGATGGTATCGTGTTTCCCCTGTGCATTAATCTCTACTAAATAATGACTATCAGGCTTAAAAATAACAGAATCTGCGATATTGATTGTACCAATTGAATGCCCCGGCGACACCATGGCTTCCTGATTGACGGTTAAATGATTAATCTGACCATTACCTGTTAATAGTCCTGATTGATTAAGAGTGACTTGTGCGTTGATTTTTCCATTATCTAAAATTAATGCGCCTTTATTGACATCTAATGGCGAATTTAACTGACCTTTTATGAATAGTGAACCACCGTTTATTGATGACGGTTTTGAATAATGATTTTTTGCATTCAGTACTAAATTACCCTGATTAACTTCTATGCCAGCAAAGGTATTTTCGCCCGATAAAATGAGCGTGCCACTGCCTTTCTTGATTAATTGCCCTGTGCCTGTAATTGCATTTTTCCACTCATCAATTTCGCCAAAGTTTGCGAAATCAAATTCATTTGTTTTCTGAACAACGATAAAATTATCATATAAATGGGTAGGGCCTTGATAGGCTCTAGGTAAGTTAATGAGTCCCCAATAGGTCTCTGGTTTATCTTTTTTAACATCCCAACCGGCGAGAGAGTTAATCGGATAAGCGGTACTGGCTAAAATACTTTGCCGCTGTTCTTTATTTAAATAAGAAAAACGTAAACGCAGTAAATGAGCCGCAGTATTAGGTAGCTCATTAGGGGTAATCATAGGTTTTTCTTCAGGTTCTTTTTTGCCGTAGTATCCAACTTCATCATTGATATGATTACTCGAAGCTGTGAGGCAATCCTTTATGTTTTTTTGGCAAGTTATGGCTGTTTCTTTACGAACATTTCTGGCTAATGTCACAAATGATTTAGCAATTTTATCATCAGCAAGTAATTGAGATAATAGGTAATAGTTGCCAATGCGAGAAGCTATAGTATCTGTTGGGAAATGGGCACCAACAATCACTCGACTTTCACCATACTCAATCGCTCTTGCAAAGATTTCATCTCCTTTTTCAGGAAATAGGGTGGCTAAAACCGCTGCTTGTTTGAAACCATTCCAAGTATGTCCACTTGGAAAGGACGAACCCCGTATGGCAGTATAATTAGCAATATAGTTACCATCTTTATCGAGTACCTGATAGGGCCAGCCTCGTTGAAAATGCTCTTTAAGAATAAAGTCGATAGATCTAACTCGTTGGCGATTTTCGTCATAAGCCCGGGTACTGATGTCATACAAATCTTTAATCGTATGATAGTGATCATTCGCGGTTAAATCGATTTGATGATCACCAAAGAGTATTGTGTTGAAAGTACTAAAAACATAGTTTGAATTTTGTGACTTATCGGCTTTTGCTCTTTCTAGTCGCTCATCGGTTATTTGGGTATATTCATGACTGATTAGCCTATCCCACTGCGCTATTTTGGAGTCTTTTAAGGGGGAATTGCTAATGACATTATTTTTAATGTCGTTAAGCCAGCTATTTCGTTTATCAATAATATGTTTTTCAGTTGCCTCAATATCTATCTGAGCAAATGAAATATTTGTATACAATAAGGCGAGTAAACTTATCGCCGTAGGTATTATGACTGTTTTCATGACAGGCCTATAGGTTGCGTTAATTAATCTTGAATTTATGAGATGTTAATTACGCAATGTGACGTTTTTATGAAAAAACTCAGCCTTTATTTCGTTAACCTTATGATTTTTTTTATTTTGTTATTGATTGCATTTACGAATTCAACTTCATTTTTATTATTTTAAAATTCAGATTCATTGTTGTTAAATGCATGCCTCATTACTGTTAATAATAAATTTAATTATTTTTAGTAACCTGAACTAATAAAAAATCGGGTAGTAAATAATAGATGTTATTTTTTAAATAAAAAAATAATCAGATGTTTTAATTTAAGCGTAATGTAGGTGATTAAATAAAAAGGTGAGAGATATTCATAATGATACGCGTGATGACAACCGTTAAAAAAATAGCCTCATGCTTTCACATGAGGCTATTTCTACTAAGAAGCAACTAGCGATTAAATATCGATATTAGCGGCTTTTAGTGCGTTCTCTTCGATAAATGCACGGCGAGGTTCAACTGCATCACCCATGAGTGTGGTGAAGAGTAAATCTGTTGCGATAGCATCTTTTACTGTGACGCGTAGCATACGGCGTGTATCTGGGTTCATGGTGGTTTCCCAAAGTTGGTCTGGGTTCATCTCACCAAGACCTTTATAACGCTGTACGTATAGGCCACGACGTGATTCACGGGTTAACCAAGTTAGAGCATCTTCGAAGTTTTCGATATTCTGACGGCGTTCACCACGTTGGATGTAAGCACCTTCTTCGATAAGACCCCCGATTAAATCACCTAAGTGAGTAATACGGCGATATTCACTACCGTGAACAAAGTCAAAATCAAGGTTGTAGTCGGAATCAACACCATGAGTACGAATACGGATAGTTGGCTCAAATAGCTGACGTTCACGATTTTCTGTGATGATATAGCTATAAGTACTGCCCGCTTGTTCGTTATCAGTTAAGCGTTGGACTAATGATTTTGCCCACTCTTCAACTTGTTCGTTACTTTTTAGATCATCTTCTACTAAAGTAGGTTGATAAACTAAGCTATTCAGTAGCGCTTGTGGGTAAAGACGTTCAAGACGACGGATAATACGGTGAGCAGCATTATACTCAACAACGAGTTTTTCTAACTCTTCGCCTCTCATGGCCGGTGCATCTGCATTTAAATGCAGCTCAGCACCATCAAGTGCAATTGAGATCAGGTAATCATCCATGGCATCGTCATCTTTAATATATTGCTCTTGCTTACCTCTTTTCACTTTATACAGTGGTGGCTGAGCAATAAAGATATGACCACGTTCAACAATTTCAGGCATTTGACGATAGAAGAAGGTCAATAGTAAAGTACGAATGTGTGAACCATCGACGTCAGCATCCGTCATGATAATGATGCTGTGATAACGCAGTTTGTCTGGATTATATTCATCGCGGCCGATACCACAACCTAAAGCGGTGATCAGCGTGGCAACTTCTTGTGAAGAAAGCATTTTATCAAAACGGGCTTTCTCAACGTTTAAGATTTTACCTTTTAGCGGCAGGATGGCCTGATTTTTACGGTTACGGCCTTGTTTTGCAGAGCCGCCCGCTGAGTCCCCTTCCACGAGGTATAATTCGGATAATGCAGGGTCGCGTTCTTGGCAGTCAGCCAGTTTACCTGGTAGACCTGCTAAGTCTAAGGCACCTTTACGGCGAGTCATTTCACGTGCTTTACGTGCAGCTTCACGAGCACGTGCTGCATCAATAATTTTACCTACAACGATTTTAGCATCGCCCGGGTTTTCCAATAAATACTCAACCAATTTTTCATTCATCATGGTTTCAACTGCGGTTTTCACTTCAGATGAAACTAATTTTTCTTTGGTCTGAGAGGAGAACTTAGGATCTGGTACCTTAACCGAAATAACAGCAATCAGACCTTCACGTGCATCGTCACCGGTTGCACTGACTTTGGTTTTTTTCTGATAGCCTTCTTTTTCCATGTAGTTATTCATGGTTCGGGTCATTGCTGCACGGAAGCCGGCAAGGTGGGCACCACCATCACGCTGAGGGATATTGTTGGTGAAGCAGTAAACGTTTTCTTGGAAACCGTCATTCCACTGCATTGCAACTTCAACACCAATACCGTCTTTCTCAGTTGAGAAATAAAATACATTTGGATGAATCGGAGTTTTATTTTGGCTCAGATATTCAACAAAGGCTTTGATACCGCCTTCATAATGGAAGTGGTCTTCTTTACCTGTACGTTTGTCAATCAATCGAATTGAAACGCCAGAGTTCAGGAATGACAGTTCACGTAAACGTTTTGCCAAAATATCGTATTCGAATTCAGTGACACCTTTAAAGGTATCCATGCTTGGCCAAAAACGTACGCGTGTACCTGTCAGGTCAGTTTCACCCACGACAACTAAAGGCGCTTGAGGCTCACCATGTTTGTAGATTTGTTCGTGAACTTTACCGTCACGACGGATAACTAATTCAAGTTTTTCAGATAGGGCGTTAACGACTGAAACACCAACTCCGTGCAAACCACCGGAGACTTTGTAGGAGTTATCATCGAATTTACCGCCGGCGTGCAGAACAGTCATGATAACTTCTGCCGCAGATACGCCTTCTTCTTCATGGATACCCGTTGGGATACCACGCCCATCATCCTGAACGGAGACAGAATTATCAGCATGGATAGTGATAACGACGTCATCACAAAAACCTGCGAGGGCTTCGTCGATAGCGTTGTCGACAACCTCGAAGACCATGTGATGAAGACCTGTTCCATCGTCGGTATCACCGATATACATGCCCGGGCGCTTACGCACCGCATCCAGTCCTTTTAATACCTTGATACTTGAGGAGTCATATGTATTCGTCATCAACGTTTCCTGCTCTTTCTATTCCTGAGGTTGAACTTGTATTTTGCCATGTTCTACGCTAAACATCTTGCTGTTTACATCAATCATGTCATTTACTTGCTCGGATGTTATGGCACTAACAAACACCTGAGCTTGCGTAGCCTTGAGACGAGTCGCCAATAGTTGGCGGCGACCTGCATCAAGTTCTGAGGCAAAATCATCCAGTAGATACAGGCATCGTTGCCCGCTCTGTTGAGTGAAAAACTCACCCTGCGCTAACCTTAATGCACACATTAAAAGTTTCAGTTGACCGCGTGAAAGCATATCTTCAACAGGGGTGCCATTTGCCCTAATTCGCAAATCAGCTTTATGTGGCCCGGAGGCGGTATAGGTTAGTGCTCTATCACGCTCAAATTGGCGTTCTAGTTGCTCTGAATAATCAATTTCTTTATCCCAACCACGTTGAAAGGATACGGATAATGAAAATTCAGGTAAAAACTGTTGGCAAGTTTGCTCTATATTTTCAGCAATACCTGCAATATATTCATGACGCCATTGGCTTATTTGCTCTGAAAGTGGCGCTAATTGCTTATCCCAATGACGAATTTGGTCATAACGGGTAACTTGTCGTAATGCAGCATTTCGTTGTTTTAGTAAGCGTTTTAAGTCAGACCAAACTGAAAAAAATAATGGCTCACTGTGAAAACAGCCCCAGTCAATAAACGCGCGTCGGTATTTTGGACCACCGTTTAACAGTGTAAACCCTTCAGGGGTTATTAGCTGCATAGGTAATAATTTTGCAAGCTCTGCAATTTTATGACCATCGGTGCCATCAATCCTGACTTTACTTTCACCTTCTCTATTTTTACTTAATCCAAGAGAAAGGTCTTTACGTTGCTCATCGGCATGACTGAGTTTTCCATGCAGAATAAACTGTTCTTGCTCATGGCGGATAACGCGATTCGCTTGAATACTGCGAAATGCACGACCATGACCTAAAGTATATATTGCTTCCAGTATACTGGTTTTGCCGCTCCCATTTGGGCCAATTAAAAAATTGAACCCAATAGCAAGGGAGAGATCGGCGTCTTCAATGTTACGAAAGTCGCGGATCAATAAACGCGAAAGGATCATATAAAGTGATTACAAACGCATTGGCATGACAACATAAACAGCGGCGCTGCTCGCAGAGTCTTCAATTTGTACACTGGAAACGGCGTCAGTTAAAAGCAATTTAACATTTTCGCTTTTTAGTGTGTTTAAGACATCTAAGATATAACTGACGTTAAAGCCAATTTCCATTTCGGTACCTTGGTAACTGACATCAACAATTTCTTCTGCTTCTTCTTGTTCCGGGTTATTGGCGGTAATACGCAATTGATTTTCGCTAAAATATAAACGAACACCACGGAATTTTTCATTGGATAAAATCGCTGCGCGTGAAAATGCTTGTTTTAATAAATCGCAGCGCGCCTCTAAGGTTTTATCTGGGCTTTTCGGTAGCACTCGACGGTAATCAGGGAAACGGCCATCTACCAGTTTAGAGGTGAAAATAAAATCGCCAACGTGTGCTCGAATATTATTGCTACCGATTTGTAATTGCAAAGGCGCATCGCCGCCATCTAACAAACGCATGAGTTCCATGACCCCTTTACGCGGGACAATCACAGAATGCGATGGGAGCTCTTGACCGATATCCATTGCGCAAACAGCCAGTCGATGGCCATCAGTCGAAATGGTTCTTAGTAGTTGCCCCTCAGTTTCAAACAGCATTCCGTTGAGGTAATAACGGACATCTTGATGTGCCATTGAAAACTGGGTTGCTTCAATTAAGCGTTTCAGTATTGATTGTGGAAGTGAGAATTCAACTTCACTTTGCCAATCATCTAAATTTGGGAAATCAGTCGCCGGTAAAGTCGATAATGAAAAGCGGCTGCGACCCGAACGAACGAGTAACCGATCATCATCAAGTTCTACTCTAATTTCAGAACCTTCGGGCAAACCACGCCAGATATCAAAAAATTTGCGTGCGGGAACCGTCGTTGCGCCAACTTCATGTTCTTGAGTCAGAGGGACATTGGCCATCATCTCCATTTCTAGGTCGGTTCCGGTAAGTTGGAGTGCGCCTTCTTTTACCTGTAATAAAAGATTACCTAAAATAGGCAGAGTTGGACGACCACCTAAAGGGCCACTAACCTGCTGTAATGGTTTTAATAACTGCTCGCGTTCTATAGTAAATTTCATAGCAATTAAGATGATAATGTTCTGATTAGATTAGAAAAATCTTCTTTGATGTCATGGCTCTCTTCTCGTAATTGTTCAATTTTACGACAAGCATGAAGGACCGTTGTATGGTCGCGACCGCCAAAGGCATCCCCGATTTCAGGTAAACTGTGATTTGTCAGTTCTTTTGCGAGTGCCATTGCCATCTGACGCGGACGGGCGACAGAACGAGAACGACGCTTGGAAAGCAAATCAGCTACCTTAATTTTATAATATTCAGCCACTGTTTTCTGAATGTTATCAATAGTGACTAATTTTTCTTGTAGTGCCAGTAGATCACGCAGTGCTTCTCGAACAAAGTCGATAGTAATAGCACGACCGGTAAAATTAGCATTGGCAATAACACGGTTTAATGCGCCTTCAAGTTCACGCACATTAGAGCGTAAACGTTTAGCGATGAAAAAGGCAACTTCACCCGGCAGCTGAATTTCATTTTCATCTGCTTTTTTCATCAAAATGGCAACACGTGTTTCTAGCTCGGGCGGTTCTATCGCGACAGTCAAACCCCAACCAAAACGCGATTTTAAGCGATCTTCCACCCCATTGATCTCTTTAGGGTAGCGGTCTGAGGTCAAAATAATTTGTTGATTGCCTTCAAGTAATGCATTGAATGTATGAAAAAACTCTTCTTGTGAGCGTTCTTTGTTAGCAAAAAATTGAATGTCATCTATTAGTAAAGCATCAACAGAACGGTAATAGCGCTTGAACTCTTCAATCGCATTATTCTGTAAAGCTTTGACCATATCTTGAACAAATCGTTCAGAATGCATGTAAACCACACGGGCATTTGCTTTGTGTTGCATAATGCTGTTACCAACCGCATGCAGTAAATGCGTTTTACCTAAACCCGTACCACCATAAAGGAATAATGGATTATAGGCGCTACCTGGATTTTCTGCGACTTGTCTTGCCGCTGCACGGGCTAATTGGTTTGATTTACCTTCAACAAAGTTATCAAAAGTATGCTTAGGGTTCACATTTGAACGATAAACAACGTCTGGTAGTACTTTGTTTGAGTTGTCCCAACTTGGCCTAATGGGTGCGGATGGCATGACAAAAGCCGGTTTTTCGTGTGTGGGATTACGTGTCTGAGTGCTAGTCGGCGCCGCTGACATAGGCTTATTACCGACTTCAAAATGCAGTGCGGGTGCATTAGAGCCACAAAAATCATTCAATAATTCGTTGATATTATTGATGTACTTGTCCCTTACCCAGTCAAGGACAAAACGATTTGGGGCATAAAGTGCCAGAGTGTTACCGTTCAATTCAGCTTGAAGGGGGCGTATCCACATACTGAATTCGGTGGTAGGCAGTTCATCCTGCAATCGGGCAAGACATTGCTGCCAAAGCGAAAGTGACACGTTGGGCTCCCCTAAACAAGGTCAATGAAACAAGAATTACGGATTTAGCTCAGAATTTTTTACTGGCTGCTTTGTTTTACAAAGAAAGCCAGAGAAGTATTTTGGTTAACTTTATTATTTCTTTATTATTCATCTCTAATTCGCTATTACTGACTTAATACCAACAAAGCCAACGAAATAGTGGCGATCGTCGGATCAGCAACACGACCTAGGATCATACCGTAAAATTAATAAGAGATCTCACTCTTTTACACAGTTTTTATGCTTTTTATCCACAGGCAATTGTGTTAAGGATGCTCTTTGAGGGGTGAAGTCCTCTGGTTGATCCCGATTAGCTCTGTTTTTTCCACATGGCTGGGGATAACTTTAGACGATTTCTTGAAAAAATTCTGCACCCATAAAAAATATATTTAGATCGAGTTAAGATCCTTGCGCTTTAGGGTGGAGTCCGTATAATCTTCCTCCCTGTGTACAGTGCTAATGTGGTTTTTTAACAAGCTGCGATCCGTTAGCCTTGCATTGTGATTTTTGCCTATGCTCTAGTGAATGACGTAGAGTTCGCGTTTTTTACGGCTCAATGTTCAGGGCTAAAGTTAGCAATAATCTCAATCTAGGTCAGCCCACAGTCAGTTTGAAAATCGTGTCATTAGCAGATTGTCACGGTATATGTCAGCGAACCTGTCAGCCAGGCAATAAATAAAAGTGGTTTGATTGCGTCATCTTATTGACGTGACCCCCTATGTTTTATTACAATCCTGCTTCTTTCTATATTGTTGCGATAGAGGCACAGGTGTAAATCAGTTTTCACTGGTTGCCAACGCGTTTACTGAATCAGTAATAAATTTAAAAGTTAGGTAGAAATCGTTATGAAACGCACTTTTCAACCGTCCTTACTGAAGCGCAACCGTTCACACGGTTTCCGCGCTCGTATGGCTACTAAAAATGGTCGTCAAGTTCTGGCTCGCCGTCGTGCGAAAGGCCGCTCTAGTCTGACCGTTTCATCTAAGTAATAAAGCTAGCCCTCTATTAAAGTGGTTACGCTCGCTTTTACCCGGGAGTTACGTTTGTTAACTCCCAGGCATTTCGACAATGTCTTTAAGCAGCCGCAGAGGGCGAGTTCCCCAGAGATAACAATCCTTGGTCGCCTAAACGAGCTGGGGCATCCCCGCATCGGTCTTACCATCGCTAAAAAAAATGTTAAACGAGCTCATGAGCGAAATCGTATTAAACGATTAGCGCGTGAATACTTTCGTTTGCATCAACACGACTTGCCCCCAATGGATTTTGTGTTATTGGTAAGGAGAGGGGTCGCTAATCTCGACAATCGACAAATCACGGAAGCGTTGGATAAGTTATGGCGTCGTCATCGTCGCTTGGCTCAAAACTCCTGATTATGCTGATCAGAGGCTATCAACTGGCGATTAGTCCGTTGTTAGGACCTCGTTGTCGCTTCAATCCAACATGCTCTAATTACGGAATTGAGGCATTGCGCAGGTTTGGTATGTTAAAAGGTAGTTGGTTAACAGCGAAACGCATATTAAAATGCCACCCTTTACACGCTGGTGGAGACGATCCTGTTCCGCCTAAAAAAACTGATGATAATAGAGAATTATAACGATGGATTCGCAACGCAATCTTCTACTCATCGCTTTGTTGTTCGTATCGTTCTTAGTTTGGCAGGCCTGGGAGAGCGATAAAGTTGCTCAGGAAGTAAAAACTGTTCAGACTACGCAACAAGCGGATATGCCAAGCAGTGATGCTCAAGCTGTAACCAGCTCAGGGCAAGGTAAGCTCATTTCGGTAAAAACTGATGTATTAGATATTCGTATTAATACACGTGGTGGTGATATCGATGAGGCTGACCTGTTAGCCTACCCTGCGACCCTTCATTCGGAAGACCCTTTCCGTTTACTGGAAACTACACCAGGTTTTGTTTATCAGGCTCAAAGTGGTCTGATTGGTCCTCACGGTCCAGACAATCCAGCAAATAACAATGGCGTGCGTCCTCTTTATACTACTGAAGCGACAAGCTTTACGTTAGCACAAGGGCAAGATGAATTACGCGTACCAATGACGTTTACAGATAGCAACGGCGTTGTGTACCAAAAAACGTATATCATGAAACGTGGCCGCTATACTGTTGATGTTGAATACAGTATTCAAAACTCAACCGCTCAGCCGTTAAGCCTCGCTTTCTTTGGCCAGTTGAAACAGACTATCCAATTACCAAGCGATCGTGATACTGGTAGCAGCAACTTTGCATTGCACACTTATCGTGGTGCAGCATACTCTTCTGATGAAACTAACTATAAAAAATATAGTTTTGGTGACATTGAAGACAAAAATCTTAGCTTGACCACTAAAGGCGGCTGGATTGCAATGTTGCAGCAATATTTTGCAACAGCATGGGTGCCTGCAAGTTCTGAGAAAAGTACGTTCTATTCCATCGATTTAGATAAAAACTCCGCTATCATTGGTTATAAGAGTGAACCAATGACTATCGCTGCTAATGGTGTGGGCACGTATTCATCAACTCTCTGGATTGGGCCTGAAATCCAATCTGAAATGGTTGAAGTTGCACCTCATTTAGATTTAACCGTTGATTACGGTTGGTTATGGTTTATCTCTCAGCCACTGTTTAAATTACTGAAATTTATTCATGATTATGTTGGCAACTGGGGCTTCTCCATCATCGTTATCACCTTTATCGTTCGTGGTATCATGTACCCGCTGACTAAAGCGCAGTATACCTCGATGGCGAAAATGCGTTTACTGCAACCTAAACTGGCTGCAATGCGTGAGCGTATTGGTGATGATAAACAACGCATGAGCCAAGAAATGATGGCAATGTATAAAGCAGAGAAAGTAAACCCACTCGGTGGTTGTTTACCTCTGGTTATCCAAATGCCAATCTTCCTTGCACTTTATTATATGTTGATGGGTTCTGTTGAACTACGTCATGCGCCGTTTATTGGTTGGATTCAGGACTTGTCAGCACAAGACCCGTACTACATCCTGCCAGTGCTAATGGGTGTGACCATGTTTGTTATTCAGAAGATGTCGCCAACGGCGGTGACAGACCCAATGCAGCAGAAGATTATGACTTACATGCCAGTCGTGTTCACTATCTTCTTCCTGTGGTTCCCATCAGGTCTGGTTCTGTATTATATCGTGAGTAACTTAGTGACCATCATCCAACAACAGGTTATTTACCGTGGATTGGAAAAACGTGGTCTACATAGTCGCGATAAGAAAGAAAAAAAATAATAAAGTCTTAGGGTAACCTAAGAGGATATCCCCAAAATAAGTCGAGTTGCTAGGCGAAGCTAGCACGGGTAACTTGAAGTATGATGGGGATATGCATAATATTAAGGCGACCAATTAGGTCGCCTTATTCTTTTCAAAAAAGTGTTCCAGTCAAAGACAGAGAAACATCATGCAAATTAACGATACGATAGTCGCACAGGCAACACCTCCCGGACGTGGTGGTGTCGGTATTTTACGTGTATCAGGCCCGAAAGCTGCTTTGATTGCAGAAACGGTGCTTGGTAAACAGCCAAAGCCACGTTATGCCGATTATCTGCCGTTTCGTGATGTAGATGGCTCTGTTATTGATCAGGGTATTGCGATTTACTTTCCGGGACCAAATTCTTTTACGGGTGAAGATGTTCTTGAACTTCAAGGGCATGGCGGTCCTGTTATTCTTGATCTATTACTGAGAAGAATTTTAACCGTTGATGGTATTCGTATCGCCAATCCGGGTGAGTTTTCTGAGCGTGCATTTTTAAATGATAAATTGGATTTAGCTCAAGCTGAAGCCATTGCTGATTTAATTGATGCCAGTTCTGAACAAGCAGCTCGCTCAGCGATGAACTCATTGCAAGGAGCGTTTTCTGCCCATATCAATCAATTAGTGGAAGCACTCACTCACTTACGGATCTATGTGGAAGCTGCGATTGATTTTCCAGATGAAGAAATTGATTTCCTTTCTGACGGAAAAATTGAAGCCAAATTAGATGAAGTGGTTGCGGATTTAGAACAAGTTCGCTCACAGGCTCGTCAAGGAAGTCTGTTACGCGAAGGCATGAAAGTGGTTATCGCGGGTCGACCAAATGCGGGCAAATCAAGCCTATTAAATGCATTAGCAGGTCGAGAAGCTGCGATTGTAACGGATATTGCGGGCACAACCCGTGATGTTTTACGTGAACATATCCACATTGATGGTATGCCATTGCATATTATTGATACCGCAGGCCTGCGTGAAGCTAGTGATGAAGTTGAACGTATTGGTATTGAACGTGCTTGGAAAGAGATTGAGCAGGCAGACCGCGTGCTATTTATGGTGGATAGCACGACAACAGATGCTACCGAACCTCAAGCAATATGGCCCGAATTTATGGCGCGTTTACCTGAAACGCTGCCAGTTACGGTGATCCGTAATAAAGCAGATATGACTGGCGAGCAAATCGAGCTTGTTGAAGATACTCGTCATCCGGTTATTCGTATTTCAGCTCGTGAAGAAAAAGGGATTGATTTGCTGCGCGATCACCTGAAAGAAGCTATGGGGTTTAGTGGTAATACCGAAGGTGGTTTTCTTGCTCGTCGTCGTCACTTACAAGCCTTGAATGCAGCAGCAATACATTTAGCACAAGGCCATGAGCAGTTAGTAGGTGCTCGCTCCGGTGAGCTATTGGCTGAAGAGTTACGCTTAGCTCAGCAAGCACTGAGTGAAATCACCGGTGAATTCACCTCCGATGATTTATTAGGTCGAATTTTCTCGAGCTTTTGTATTGGGAAATAAATAAACTTCATCTACTGAGTATTGCGATGGTGTTCTATACTCAACGTCAATGTTTGAAGGGTATGTAAAACAAACTGATAAAGGTATTGAGTATTTTTATCATTCTATGGTGATAATGTTATCGCTGCTCTTCGTTAAAAAATTGATGAGGTTTGCTGAAGTTCCTCTCTTCGTGCAATAAATGCCCTGTCGTTACCAAGCAGCGGCTGGCATAATCAGAGGGCGGGGTGGATGTTCACTTTGGGTTACATATGAACCATGTAACCCAAATTAATATTTAATAAGCTTGTCCTACACGATTACGACCCACTAACATGCAACCTTCTCTATTGCCCATATCACAGGCCTTATCGAATAGAAAATTCGCTTTATTGAGATCATGAGAAACACCTAGACCGGCTTTATACATTCGTCCTAGTGCAACCATAGAGTTATCACCTCCTTGTATGGCGGCTTTTTCATACCATTTTGCGGCTTGAGTATAATCTATAGGGACACCCTGCCCTAAAAAGTAAATCACGCCCATCGCTTGCTGAGCATTGGGGTCTCCCTGTAATGCTGCCTTTTCTAACCAATATTTGGCTTTCTGTTTATCTGCTGAAATTTGGTCGCCATTAAAATAGAGCATACCCAGTCGTAGTTGCGCTATCACCGAACCATTATTCGCCGCTTTTTCTAACCACTCGACACCCTTATCAAAAGATTTTGCCATCGATACTGATTCACCTGACTCGTCACGTAAATAAAGTTCTGCCACAGCAGTTTGAGAAAGTGTATCTCCTTTATTTGATGCTTTAATAAACGCATTTTTTGCTTTTGTCTGCCATTGAGCTCGGTCAGGGTCATTAAACATAATCTCAGAGGCTTTTTCCAGATACATATATCCTAGCGCGCGATCCACTTTTGGGGATGGAGTTGCATCCATCTGGCTAAAATATTTTATTGCTTTATCAATATCCTGCGTACCCTCAATACTCAAGTAGCTCATGACACCGAGTAAAAATAAGGCTTGCTGGTCACCTTTCTCAGCTGCTTTTTCATAGTCTGCTTTGGCTAAGGTAAGGTCTTCTTTAGCTTTAAGATCAAAGATGGTAAACCACTTTAACCACTGATTGGCAATTTGGGGCGATTTGGCATTAGCCGCTTTCAAATGTGTAATAGATTTAGCGAGGTCACGGTGTTTTAGATCGGAGGTGAGGTAGATAATTCCTAAAAGATAATCACTGTTATTATTGCCATTTTTTACTGCCTTTTTATGCCACTCGATGGTTTTATCTAAACTTTTTTCAACCTCATCACCTGATCGGTATTTCTCAGCAAGATAAAATTGATATTCTGCATCACCTTGGTCAGCTTTGGTCATCACTTCATCAAGGGAAGGCTTAGCAAATGCCGAAGAACACACTGACAATAGAAACACTATTAAGATCCGTTTTATCATTTTCATCTCCTTGATGAAGGGGCTCAGTAAAAAATATTAGCAGTGCCTCTAATCCCTCACTCTACTCGCATGGGTAAACACGGTCGCTTTTCCTTGTCGGCAGAATCCGACTAGCGTTAAGTTAGCTTTCTCGGCGACTTCGATAGCTAAAGAGGTGGCTGCTGAAACGGCAAATAAAATTTCTGCTCCGCAGCTCGCGGCTTTTTGGACCATTTCATAACTTGCACGACTTGAAACCAATACTGCACCTTGCTGCCAATCGTTGCGGTGTTTCATTCCTAACAGTTTATCTAGCGCTACGTGACGGCCGACATCTTCACAACCGCCGACTAATATGCCCTCAGGGGAAATCCATGCAGCCGCATGGGTACAGCCAGTTAATGCACCGATTTCTTGTACTTTTTTAAGTTCATGCAAGGCGTTATCGAGATATGACAGAGAAAAAGTCTGGGTAAACGGCAGTGGTGCGATGGGTTTAAAGATTTCATCAAGTTGCTCAGTGCCACAAATACCACAACCTGTGCGACCGGCTAAATTACGTCTGCGTTCTTTTAATCCACTAAAACGGCGGCTAGATAATTCAACATGAACTTCAATGCCTCGGTGGCAACCTTGGACAATATCAATTCCACGAATTTCATCGCCCGATTGTATTATTCCTTCAGATAAAGAAAATCCAAGGGCAAAATCCTCTAAATCTTTCGGTGTAGCCATCATTACTACATGGGATATACCGTTAAAAACTAAAGCGACAGGTATTTCTTCTGCAACCCAGTCATCAATGGGCTCACCAAGGTTGCTTTTTTGTTGCACGCTTGTGTGATTTGCGCCGATCATTTTGATTAATCTCGCTTCATTTGTAGCATTTGTTTCATACATTAGATGAATTCCTAGCGCTAATGATACATAATATTGATTATGGGTAAAAAGAATTTACACCATTTGCCGGGCAATGAACCTGGATACGATAGGGAAGACGTTAAATAAAAACAGTTTACCTGATTATCAATATTGAAGTTAGGTAAACATGAGCAATGTAAATGAGGAGATCCCCATGCAAGTCAGCAGAAGGCGGTTCTTTAAGATCTGCGCTGGCGGTATGGCAGGTACGACGGTAGCGGCGTTAGGTTTTGCACCTTCCATCGCGTTAGCGTCAACACGTCAGTATAAGTTACTGCGTGCTAAGGAAACCAGAAATACCTGTACCTACTGTTCTGTCGGCTGTGGGCTGTTAATGTACAGTCTTGGCGATGGCGCGAAAAATGCAAAAGAGAGTATTTTTCACATTGAAGGGGACCCGGATCATCCGGTAAACCGTGGTGCACTTTGTCCTAAAGGTGCAGGCCTTATCGACTTCATTCACAGTGAAAGTCGCCTAAAATATCCTGAAGTACGCGAACCCGGTACCAATGAGTGGAAACGTATTTCTTGGGATAACGCGTTTGACCGTATTGCTAAGCTAATGAAAGAAGACCGTGATGCTAACTTTATTCCAAAAAATAAAGATGGTGTGACAGTCAATCGTTGGCTAACTACCGGTATGCTTTGTGCATCAGCAGGTAGTAATGAATCAGGTTTTGTTACTCAAAAATTCACCCGCGCCCTCGGCATGCTTGCCGTTGATAACCAAGCGCGTGTCTGACACGGACCAACGGTAGCAAGTCTTGCTCCAACATTTGGTCGCGGTGCGATGACCAACCACTGGGTTGACATTAAAAATGCAAACCTAGTCGTCGTTATGGGTGGTAATGCAGCAGAAGCGCATCCAGTCGGTTTCCGATGGGCGATGGAAGCTAAAATCCATAATAAAGCCAAACTAATTGTGATTGACCCACGCTTTACCCGTACAGCGGCAGTGGCGGATTTTTACACGCCTATTCGTTCTGGTACTGATATCGCATTTTTATCTGGCGTCATTAAATATTTACTGGATAACGAAAAAATTCAACGTGAATATGTTGAAGCTTATACCAATGCAAGTTTGGTTATCCGTGAAGACTATGGGTTTGATGATGGTTTATTTACAGGCTACGATGCTGAAAAACGTCAATATGACAAAACCACGTGGAATTATGAGTTGGATGAAAACGGCCTTGCGCTGCGCGATCCTACGCTGAAAAACCCGCGTTGTGTCATGAATTTATTGAAAGAGCACGTTAGTCGTTATACACCAGAAGTGGTTAATAACATCTGCGGTACGCCAATTGAAGACTTTTTACAAGTCTGTGAGCTGCTAGCAGAAACCAGTGTTAAAGATAAAACAGCAACATTCCTGTATGCGCTCGGTTGGACACAACATACCGTCGGTGCACAAAATATTCGTACTATGGCAATGATCCAGTTATTGCTAGGTAACATGGGAATGCTAGGTGGTGGGGTTAACGCACTTCGTGGTCACTCAAATATCCAAGGTTTGACTGACTTAGGTTTGTTGTCACAAAGTCTGCCGGGTTATATGACTTTGCCATCAGAAAAGCAAACCACACTTGAAAGTTATTTAGCGGCTAATACGCCAAAAGCCACCGTCGAAGGCCAGGTGAACTATTGGGGTAATTACCCGAAATTCTTTGTCAGTATGATGAAGACTTTCTTTGGTGATAAAGCGCAAAAAGAAAATGATTGGGGCTTTGATTTATTACCTAAATGGGATCAGGGCTACGACGTACTGCGCTATTTCGAAATGATGGATAAAGGAGAAGTGAATGGCTATATCTGCCAAGGCTTCAACCCATTAGCCTCATTCCCGAATAAAAATAAAGTTTCTAAATCGCTCTCTAAGCTTAAATTCTTAGTAACGATTGACCCGCTGAATACAGAAACTGCAAATTTCTGGCAAAACCACGGTGAAATGAATGATGTGAAACCGGAAGATATCCAAACTACTGTGTTCCGTCTGCCATCTTGCTGTTTTGCTGAAGAAAATGGTTCGATTGTAAACTCTGCGCGTTGGTTACAGTGGCATTGGAAAGGTGCGGATGCCCCGGGTGAAGCTATCAGTGATGGTGAAATCTTATCGGGTATTTATCATCGCCTACGCCAAATGTATGAAACCGAAGGCGGTGCAGTACCTGAGCAGGTTCTGAGTATGACTTGGAACTACTTTGACCGTGATAATCCAACTCCGGAAGAAGTGGCTCAAGAAAACAATGGCTATGCGCTGGTTGATCTTAAAGACGCCGATGGCAATATTATCGCGAAAAAAGGTGAACTGCTTAGTTCGTTTGCACAACTACGCGATGACGGCACAACCTCAAGTGGTTGCTGGATTTTTGCTGGTAGCTGGACGCCGAAAGGTAACCAGATGGCTAACCGTGATAACTCTGACCCAACAGGTCTTGGTAATACACTTGGTTGGGCATGGGCATGGCCGCTGAACCGTCGTGTTATTTATAACCGCGCATCAGCTGACCCAATGGGTAAACCATGGGATCCGAAGCGTCAAATTCTTGAGTGGAATGGCAGCAAGTGGATTGGTATGGATATACCAGACTATAGCAATGCCGCACCAGGAAGTGGCGTAGGGCCGTTTATCATGCAGCCAGAAGGTATGGGGCGTTTGTTTGCTTTGGATAAAATGGCCGAAGGCCCATTCCCTGAGCACTACGAGCCAATCGAAACGCCGCTTGATACTAACCCACTGCATCCAAACGTGGTGTCTAACCCTGCTGCTCGCGTCTTTAAAGATGATTGGGCTCAAATGGGTAAAGCGACAGAATTCCCTTATGTGGGAACGACTTATCGCCTGACAGAGCATTTCCACTATTGGACAAAACACGCATTGTTAAATGCCATCATTCAGCCACAGCAATTTATCGAAATTGGTGATCGCTTGGCGAAAGAGAAAGGTATTGAGCAAGGTGATACGGTAAAAGTCAGTTCGAAACGAGGTTATATCAAAGCGAAAGCCGTGGTAACCAAGCGTATTAGAACCCTGAAAGTGGCTGGAAAAGATGTCGATACTATCGGTATTCCTATTCACTGGGGCTTTGAAGGTTTGGCGGTGAAAGGCTTTATTGCAAATACGCTAACGCCATATGTGGGTGATGCGAATACTCAGACGCCGGAATTTAAGTCATTCCTTGTCAATGTGGAAAAGGTGTAAGGAGATAAATTATGTCAATGCAATCACAGGACATTATTCGTCGCTCTGCCACCAATTCCCTGACCCCCGCACCTCAGGTGCGGGATTATAAGGAAGAGGTTGCAAAGCTTATTGATGTGACGACCTGTATTGGCTGTAAAGCCTGTCAGGTCGCATGTTCAGAATGGAACGATATTCGTGACAAAATCGGTACTAACGTTGGGGTATATGATAACCCAACGGATTTAACCGCTAAGTCATGGACGGTGATGCGTTTCTCTGAAGTTGAAGAGAACGATAAATTCGAATGGTTGATCCGTAAAGATGGCTGCATGCACTGTGCTGACCCCGGTTGCTTGAAGGCTTGCCCTTCTGAAGGCGCAATCGTGCAGTACAAAAATGGTATCGTGGATTTCCAATCAGAGCATTGTATTGGTTGTGGTTACTGTATTGCAGGTTGCCCATTTGATGTGCCACGTATCAATAAAGATGATAATCGCGCATACAAATGTACGCTTTGTGTTGACCGCGTTGAAGTGGGTCAAGAGCCTGCCTGTGTAAAAACATGTCCAACGGGTGCTATTCATTTTGGTAGCAAGGAAGACATGATTAACTTGGCGGGTGAGCGTGTTGATGAGTTGAAAACGCGTGGTTATGACAATGCGGGTTTATATGACCCAGAAGGTGTGGGTGGTACGCACGTGATGTATGTTTTACATCACGCAGATAAACCTCAGTTGTACCATGGGTTGCCAGAAAATCCGACTATCAGCCCAACAGTTACTTTCTGGAAAGGTATCTGGAAGCCGTTAGCAGCGGTAGGTTTTGCTGCAACATTTGCGGCGGCCATCTTCCACTATGTGGGTATTGGTCCGAACCGCGTCTCCAAAAAAGATGAAGAAGAGGCTCTGGAAGATTTGCATAACGCAATGTCATCTGACACTTCGAAATCAAAAGAAGGGGAGGATCAGAAATGATACCAGATGATAATGACAAAATTATTCGCCACAAGCCAATAGAAAGGATTAATCATTGGGCGGTTGTGATTTGCTTTTTGTTCACTGCAATCAGCGGATTGGGCTTCTTTTTCCCGTCGCTAAATTGGTTTATGAATATTTTAGGCACGCCACAACTGTCTCGGATTTTACATCCATTCGTGGGTACGGCAATGTTTTTGCTGTTTGTCTTTATGTTCTTCCGTTATTTCCACCATAACTTCGTTAACAAAGAAGATATCAAGTGGGCAAAAAATATCGGTAAAGTACTTAAAAATGAAGAAGCTGGAGATGTTGGCCAATATAACCTCGGTCAGAAAGGGGTGTACTGGGTCGTCTCTATCTGCTTACTGCTATTGGTTGTTAGCGGCGTGATAATGTGGCGCCCATTCTTTGCCGATTATTTCCCAATTCCGCTATACCGCGCCGCTATTTTGGTGCATTCACTTTCTGCTATTGCGCTGATCATTATGATTATTGTACATGCTTATGCGGCAATGTGGGTGAAAGGTTCTGTGCGTGCGATGGTTGAAGGATGGGTAACACGTGGTTGGGCGAAAAAGCATCACCCACTGTGGTACCGTGAGCTTGTCGAAAAAGAGAAGCAGCAGCAACAACAGAAACAAGATAAAAGTTAGTTTTTTGGGTTGCTGAAATCTAGCCCATCATCAATAAATATTGGTGGTGGGCTTTTTTGTTTTTAGTGATTAATTACGTACTTTTAAGCTATAAATGAAAGCAATAAACAGCAAAATTAATACAAATGAGAACCCAGCAAAGTGGTATTTAACGGATAAAATACTGCCTGTAAGACCACCTAGAATAAAAAAGAGTACAGCAAGAAATAATACTTTTTTGCTGTTATCACCTTTAACATTTTTAAGAAATGCATTAATACAAGATGTTGTCATTCCTGTTACATAGGTTGAGTGAATGCCTACGCTTCCCACCTTATTAAAAAATCCATTCTGAATTCCCATTGATAAACTAATAATAAAAATAACAAGATTAGGGGAATAGAGGGCATGTAGCAGGAAATAAAGTATGAAAACACTACTAAATAAAAGAAAAACTAAGCCAATAACTAAACGATAGCATGATAACTGATTGTTTTTTATCCTAAACCATGACCCCGAAAGTGTACCCGTGAAAAATCCGGCAATTGAAATTGCGGATAAAAGCAACATGGAGAAGTCCATCTGTGCCAGATAGACCATGCTTAAAATACTGTTTCCGGTGAGGTGCCCCGTAAAAACTTCAAAAATAACAAATGAGCTCGCATCAACGAAGCCACCAATAAAGGCTAATAAGAGAAAGAAAGGAGTATGCGAATTAGGTTCAAATTTAAATAATGATGTCATTTTTTAGCCTTTATTGGAGATAATTCTTTTAATCAATATAGATAATAACAAAAAACCTGATACCAGAGTTACAGTATCAGGTTTTGTGATTAAATGAATCGGGTAAAAATTGAACCGTTATAAGGAATGAAGATTGTTGAGTGTTTCAATCGTCTTTTTAGCACCATTATCTCTGAGTGACAGATAGAAATTTGTCACTTTTTCAGTAAATAATGCATTGTTAACAAGCTCTGCACAGAAGAGTGAGTCTAATGATAGCAATGAAGTTACTCGGCTTTCATCATCTTCACTTTGTGCTACAAGCTCAGCGAGTTTAGTTGCTAGTGGGTCACTAATTTGAATTTGAGCTTGATTATCATCTTTACCGCTGACATACCTCATCCAGCCTGCAACAGCTAATGCTAAATAATCAAATGAGTTTCCATTATTGAGATGGATTTGAATGGAATCAAGTAATCGCTGGGAAAGCTTTAATGTGCCATCCATAGCGATTTGCCATGTACGATGTTTGAGACCGGTATTTTTAAAGCGTTCAATCAATGCATTGGCGTATTGAGGTAAATCGACATTTTTGATTGATAAAGTCGGTGCTTGCTCATTCACCATTAGATAATAAGCGGCTTTTTCATAAGCGCTATCTTGCATACATTCATTAATGTATTGATACCCGGCGAGATACCCTAAGTAAGCCAGAAATGAATGGCTACCATTTAACATGCGCAGTTTCATTTCTTCAAAAGGAATAACATTGCTAACAAGTTGAGCTCCCGCTTTTTCCCATTCAGGACGACCTGCAACAAAATTATCTTCAATCACCCATTGTTTAAAAGGTTCACAGGCTATTGCGACGTTATCGACGATTTGGCCTAGTTGTGACTGAATTTTAACTGCGGTCTCAGGCGTCATAGCGGGCACAATTCTATCCACCATCGTTGATGGAAAAGTCACGTTGTCTGCTATCCATTTCGCTAGTTCGGGATCACGCTTATTTGCCATTGCGAGGATAACATTTTTAGTAATATGGCCATTTTCAGGCATATTATCGCAAGACATCACCGTAAAGGGCGCAATACCTTGTTCTTTGCGACGTTTGAGCGTTTCAACAATCAAACCGGGCAGTGACTTGGGTGTTTCTGGTGATTGTAAATCATGAGCAATGGCTGCATTTTCAAAGTCGATAGAGCCTGTTGCCGGTACATAGCAATAGCCTTTTTCAGTCACTGTCATTGAAACAATCGCGATATTGGGGTCTAACATGCGATTAATTACAGCATCTATCCCATGAATTTCAGGATGTAAGGCTTCCTTTACTACCCCAACAGTCCGAGTTTGCCAGTTATCACCTTGCATCTCACAGACATTGTATAAATAATCTTGTGCAATTAAGTCATTAATTTGCTGCTCACCACCGACTAAATTAACTTCACAAAATCCCCAATCACTTTGATGTTCCGATGCTAATATTTCGGCAAAGATGGCTTGGTGGGCGCGATGAAACGCACCGAATCCAAGGTGCAGCATCCTGGTTTTAACCTGATTTCTATCATAGCTCGGTACTTTGATAGATTTTGGTAATTGATTTAGGTTATTCGTTGACAGTTGCATATTTGACTTTACCTTTTTGTTGCTCAAGTTCTTCAACGGCATCTAATGGGCTAGTTAAATCACGATCTTTGACTTCAGGCATAATGATTGCAGTAATTAAAGAGATTGCAGAGTAGACAATAATCATGATAGCAATTGGCCACCAACTGCCTGTAATACTACAGAAAATACCTGCTAATACCGGACCTAATCCAGAAGCAATTAATCCGCCAATCTCTTTTGCGACAGCCATACCTGTAAAGCGATTACGTGAATTAAACATCTCAGCCATCGTAATATTTTCTAAGGCAAATAATCCAAGTACCGCACTATTATGAATGACAATGATACAGATGGTGATCATATGGACACTGTTTGCGCCATTAACAATAACGGACAGCATCGGGTAGGCAAGTAACATGGCTGATAAGCTGAGGATAATATAAGGAATACGGCGACCAAATTTATCCGAGAGTAAGCCAATTAATGGGATGGTTAAGAAGCCAACAGCAGAACTTATCATGATGGCATCTGTTGGAATGCTTTTATCAAATAATAAGCTTTGTACTAAATAACCGGCTAAGAATGTTTGAATTAACCCTGAGTTACCAGCTTGACCAAAACGAATACCAGTGGCTAACCAGAAAGCTTTGGTTTTAAACATCGCGAAAAAGCTTTCTTTTGCTGGTGTTTGAGTAGAGGCCTTACTTTCTTGCTCTTCAATATTTTGTACTTTTTCAAATACTGGGCTTTCTTTTAAGTTCAGTCGTAACCATACAGCAAAAAGCATGACGACAAAGCTTGCTAAGAAAGGCACACGCCATCCCCAAGCCAGTAACTCTTCTTTATCTAACCAAAAGAACATGACAGCCCAAATTGCAGTTGCACTTAGTGTCCCACAGTTAGTACCTAGACCAACTAAGGATGCCACGATACCTCTGCGACCTTTTGGCGCGTATTCAGCAAGCATAGTACCCGCACCCGAAATCTCAGCACCAGCGCCTAGCCCTTGAATAATCCGCAACAATACTAAGAGTAGTGGTGCGAGTATCCCTACTTGGGCATAGGTTGGGAGGAAACCGATTAGCGTGGTACAAATTCCCATCATGGTGATGGTAATAAACAAAACTTTTTTACGGCCAATCCTGTCACCCATTTGGCCAAAGAAGACGGCACCAACGATACGCGCGACATAGCCTGCACCGTAGGTTCCCATCGCTAAAATTAAAGCCATCGATGCGGACTGTTCTGGAAAAAATACCTGATGAAAAACAAGTGCTGCGCCTAATGAATAGAGCTGAAAATCCATAAATTCTAGAGCGGTTCCAAGCCAACCTGAAACCGCAGCTTTGGTTAAATCACCAGAGCTGCGTTCAACCTTCCCTGTAGGGTCTATCGACTGAGTGTTCATATTATTATCCTATTAATCGCGTAGGGTACTGTGTAAGGTGTTGTTATATTTTTAATTAAATCAAAATGTTAAAAGAATTTTACAGCAGGTTTTTTGGTCTTTCTCAAAGGTTAAAATGGCGTCTTGTGCATCAGTAAATGCAAACTGATGTGTTAGTATTTTGCTTGGATCAATTTTTTTATTGGCAATCCAATCAATAACCTCTGGGAATTTTTTAGCATTCAAGCGCGAAGAAAATAAGGAGATTTCTTTGCTGGTAATGCTTTGTTGTGTTACTGAACTTGCCTCACTCGAGAATCCCATAATAGAGACTCTTGCAGCAGGAGATGCAATAAGAATTGCCTCTTGCATGATAGAAGGATGACAAGCAGCATCTAACACGAGTGTTGGCCGAATATTTAATGCTTTGAGCTGTTCTGGAAGTGGAATTTGTGAATTATCAATGACGATATCAGCGCCGCAAGCTGTTGCTCTTGCTAAGCGTTCAGCAACACGGTCAACGACAATCAAAGTCTTAACTTGATAGACACCTTTTAATACTTGAGCACAGGTCAAACCAATGGTTCCTGCTCCATAGACAAGTGCAATATCCGCATTATTTGGTTTAACGTGCGAAGTGACATTTGCTGCGATTGAGTAAGGTTCAACAGTCACCGCATGTTCATCAGGGATATTATCTGGGATGGTATAGGCATTATCAGCAGGAACAGTCACATATTCAGTAAAGCCACCATCCGTATGAACGCCTAATACTTCGAGTGTTTCACACACATTTGGTTTACCAATTGAACATGGATAACAGTGACCACAGCTTAGTACTGGGTCAATCGATACACGTTCACCTATGCGTTTACTATCTACAGCATTGCCTACTTTATCGATGACGCCAAAAAACTCATGTCCAATGATCCGTGGATATTTGGCAAAAGGGTTGTGTCCACGGTAAATATGGCTATCTGAGCCACAAATACCCGCTAGACGTACTTTGATTCTAACTTGATGCGCTTGCGGTTCTGGGATAGCACGTTCTTCAATGAGTAATGTATTTGGTTCTTTAATTACGACAGCTTTCATGTTGAACTCCAAAAATTAAATAATATTTACCAATTCCACAAAGTCCCGTCTTCTAAACGAGCGACAGGCAGGTATGCAGGTTTGTAGGGATATTTTGCTGCGAGCTTTTCATCAAAATCGATACCAAGACCCGGCTTATTTCCTGGATGCATGTAGCCATCTTTAAATGTCCAGTTAATTGAGAACACCGAGAGCATCTCTTCTGAGTATCCCATAAACTCTTGTACTCCAAAGTTAGGTACCCAGAGGTCAAAATGCAGCGCCGCAGCATGGCAAATAGGCGAGAGGTCAGAAGGGCCATGTGAACCTGTTCTAACTTGATAAAGTGAGGCGAAATCAGCGATACGACGCATACCTGTAATACCGCCAGCATGAGTAATCGTTGTGCGGATATAATCGATAAGTTGTTCTTCGATGAGTTGCTTACAGTCCCAAATGCTATTAAAAACTTCGCCAACCGCAATAGGGGTGACTGTGTGTTGGCGTATTAATCTAAAGCAAGCTTGGTTTTCTGCGGGCGTCGGGTCTTCCATCCAAAATAGACGAGCATCTTCAATACTTTTACCAAAGCGCGCAGCTTCAATAGGGGTTAAGCGGTGATGAACATCATGCAGAAGATGTTCATTGAAACCATATTTGTCTCGCACAGCGTCAAACAGTTTCGGCATAAAATCGAGATATTTTTCGGTTGACCAAAGTTGTTCTTCGGGGTGATGGCCTTTAGTTGCAGGCTCATAAGCGAGGTTCTGTCCTTTGCTTTGGCCATAAGTGGTTGCCATTCCTGGAATACCGCATTGAACACGAATTGCTTTGAAGCCCTTTTCTTTGTACTTCGCGTAGTTATCAAGCGCTTCAGGAATATCTTTACCCGTGGTATGACAGTAGACCATCACGCCTTCGCGAGAGGCACCACCGAGCAACTGGTAGACCGGAAGATTGGCAATTTTCCCTTTGATGTCCCATAGCGCCATATCTATCGCTGAGATAGCCGACATCGTCACGGGGCCTCTTCGCCAATAAGCTCCTTTGTAAAAAAATTGATGAATATCTTCAATTTTATGCGGATCTCTACCTATTAATTGTGGGCAAAGATGATCTTGCAGATATGAGGCTACCGCGCATTCTCTACCGTTTAGTGTGGCATCGCCTAGCCCATAAACACCTTCATCTGTTGTAATTTTCAGTGTGACAAAATTACGACCGGGACTACAGATGAAGACTTCCGCTTTTATTATTTTCATTGTTTACTCCAATGTTTGGATACTCAACTGATCAACCAAAACCGACATATTTAGCTTAATTGGTTTATCTATTGGTTGACCAGATTTGCTTTTTTTCACTCTACCAATCAAAAAAATAAAAGACAATGGCTAAAAAGCCGGCAATAAGTGAAGGTGATCACAAATTGGTTAACTTGTTAGCGGAGAATATTCAATAAATTGGTTGACCATTGTGATTTAGGAAGATAGTCTAGAGTGGAAGAAATAAATTTAATTCGACAACGCGTTGTACATATATATGAAAACTCAATACCGCTCGTACCAGTACCTAGGTCAGCAGTTAAAAGAGCTCATCGCCTCTGGTGAATATCCGATAGGAAGTCGGTTAATGCCTGAGCGTGAGATCGCTAAAAAATATGATGTTAGTCGCTCATTGGTACGTGAAGCGCTCATCATGCTTGAAATTGAAAAGCTGGTTTCTATCAAAAAAGGCTCAGGTGTTTATGTTATTAATCACCCTGACTTATTGATTGATGAAGTCAAAAACTTGGATCATGGTCCTTTTGAAATCCTGCAAGCTCGTCAGGTAATTGAAAGTGCAATTGCGGCATGTGCAGCACAATATGCGACAAAAGCCGATATACAAGAGATCCGAGCGCTATTAGAAGATGAACGAATTAAAGTCGCTAATAATGAAAGTGACGATGCAAATGATCATAAATTCCATGTGTTAATAGCTCGCGCAAGCAAAAACGACATGATGGCAAAGATCATTGATGATATTTGGGCTGTTCGACGAAATAGCCCGATGTGGGACAAGTTGCATGAGCACATCGATAACACAACTTACAGAAAGAAGTGGTTGATTGATCATGAAAATATTTTAAATGCACTACAAAAACGTGATCCAGAATTGGCCAAAAAAGAGATGTGGCAACATTTAGAGAATGTTAAAAATACTTTAATGGAGCTTTCTGATTTTGATGATCCCAATTTTGATGGTTACTTATTTGAAACAATTCCTTATCAGACTATTTTTGAATAATCGAAGGAGAAGTACCCATGGAGCATACGTGGCGTTGGTATGGACCTAATGACCCAGTTTCTTTGAGCGATGCAAGACAAGCAGAGGCGACAGGCATTGTCTCTGCACTTCATCACATTCCAAACGGTGTAATTTGGAGTGTTGATGAGATTCTTAAACGCAAAGCTATTATTGAAGAAGCGGGCTTAGTTTGGTCTGTTGTAGAAAGTATTCCGGTTCACGAAGATATTAAAACTCAGCAAGGTAATTTTGAGCAATATATTCAAAACTATCAGCAAAGTATTCGTAATTTGGCATCATGTGGTATTAGAACGATTTGCTACAATTTTATGCCTATTCTGGATTGGACACGTACTGACTTAGCTTATACGTTAGCGGATGGTTCCAAAGCACTACGTTTTGATAATATTGCTTTTGCAGCATTTGAGATCCACATATTAAAACGTACTAATGCCCAAGCAAGTTATTCTACTGATGAAGTTAAACAAGCCGATGCATATTATGCACAGATGACATCGGACGATATTGATAAACTGATTAAAAATATTATTGCTGGCTTACCAGGCGCAGAAGAAGGATATACGTTAGAACAATTTCGCCAGCGTTTAGCCATATATAATAATGTTGATAAAAATCAGCTACGCGAAAATTTACGTTATTTCTTGCAGAAAATCGTACCTGTTTGTGAAGAAGAAAATGTCGTCTTGGCTATTCATCCAGATGATCCACCTCGTCCAATACTCGGCTTGCCACGTATTGTATCCACTATCGAGGATATGCAGTTTATTAAAGAGAGCTGCGATAGCATTCATAATGGTTTTACTATGTGCACAGGGTCTTATGGGGTAAGAGCAGATAACGACCTCGTGAAAATGATAGAAACATTTGGTGATCGCATTCACTTTACCCATTTACGTTCAACAGTAAGAGAAGATAACCCAAATACTTTCCATGAAGGAAATCATATTGCGGGTGATGTTGATATGTTTGCCGTGGTTAAAGCTATTTTAGGAATTGAACAAAAACGTTATTCAGCAGGGTTGCCACCAATACCGATGAGACCTGATCATGGACATCAAATACTTGATGACCTGAAAAAAGTAACCAATCCAGGTTATTCTGCTATTGGTCGTCTTAAAGGTTTAGCTGAGGTTAGAGGCTTAGAACTCGCTATTAAGCGTATTTATTATCCTGACCTTTTGAAAGTTTAAATAAGTATATAAACAATATTATATTTGGTATTCACTGTTATGTCAAAGGTACGGTTGTATCTTTAAGAATAATATAATGATTATGGCGGGTTATTTGTGATGGGTATTTTTTTAAAATATCCCATCACAGAACCCGCCTTTTATTTATTGCGTTTTATTTGGAATAAAAATTAATTAGATTGCTTCAACAGGGACATAAACTGGCCACCATGCTGATGTTCTAACAATTTCAATTTCAGATGCTTTAGGATCTACTTTTGCAACACCTTGTGATTTTGCAACTCTCATGACTTCTAACGCAACAATACTTGAGGTAATACGTAAATCTTCGTTAGACGGTAACAAAGATGCCCCTTCAGAGCCTAAGGTTGCTTGGCTAGCAACAGCTTGTACTGCCGCAAAAATCATTTCGTCTGTAATTTGCTCTGCTTTTGCCACAATCGCGCCAAAACCAAGTCCTGGATATAATGCGGCATTATTAGCTTGGCCAATTTTGTAATTCACATTTTTATACAGCACGTCAGCAAATGGTGCACCTGTTGCGACGAAAACACGACCATCAGTCCACTCAATGAGGTGCTGTGGAGTAGCCTCATGTAGCAACGTTGGGTTTGATAATGGGAAAATAATTGGGCGTTCAACATGGCTGGCCATATTACGCACAACATCTTCTGTAAATGCGCCAGGTGTTGTTGATGTGCCAATTAAAATGGTTGGTTTAACTTGATCAACGACTGATGCTAAGTCAATAATTCCTTTATCTTTATTAAGATTCGCTAGTATGTTAGCCATATCTGGCCAGCGTGTTTGTGCTTCTACAGAGACATCCACTTTCGTTCTTTTGTAGTTTGCAACTTCTTGGCTGCTTCTTGCGTAATCTTTTTGGAAATAAAGTAAATTATCGGTCATATCTGCGGTCAGCAAGCCCGGTAAATCAATTAACCAGATACGGGATATCGCTTCTTCGCGAGAAAGACCGCTGCGGATCATTTGGTCACGAATTTGGTCTGCAATACCACAACCTGCTGTACCTGAACCAAATATAACTACGCGTTGTTCCGTCCAAGGGGTTTTACTTAATTTAACCGCATTGAGTAAGCCTGCAAGTACAATGGCGCCTGTACCTTGAACATCATCGTTAAAGGTTGCAAAGTTTTTACGATATTTATCGAGAATACGGCGTGCATTAGTTGAGCCAAAATCTTCCCAGTGCAACACGGCGTTAGGAAAGAGTTTTCTTGCAGCTTTAACATAAGCGTCAACAAAATCATCGTAGACTTTACCTTGAATGCGTTCATGGCGATTTCCGACATACGATGGGTCATTTAACAATTTCTCATTATTGGTACCAACATCTAACACAACAGGAATGACACTGTGCGGATCAACACCAGCTGCCGCAGTATAAACCGCCAGTTTACCCACAGAAATATCAATGCCGTTAGAACCCCAGTCACCGATACCTAGTATTTCTTCTGCATCTGTCGTGACGATTAAGCGAATATCTCCGCCTTCAGCGCCAAACGCGCGTAGTTTTTCTTCTATCAATTCAGGTTCATTAATACTTAAGAATATTCCACGTGGTCGAGTAATGATTTCACTGTAGTTTTCAATGGCATCACCTACTACTGGGTCATAAACGACAGGCAGCATTTCTAACATATGACGTTGTAATAAGGCATAAAATAAAGTCACATTATTATCATGTAGACGCCACATATAAATATGTTTATCAAGATCTGTTCGGCATGAACTATAGGCACGGTAAGCGCGATTTAATTGTGTTTCCATATCCTCTGTGACAACGGGAGGTAAAATACCATTTAAATCTAATGCTTTTCTTTCTTCTGCGGTAAATGCAGTACCTTTATTTAGAGAAGGATCTCTTAATACTTGATACCCTCTTGCAGTTGTTTTTATTTTTCGAATATTATTTTCAATAATAACTTTAGCTTGGCGACTATACATAAACTTCACCTATTCAATTTAAGATGTTCAATTTAAGATATATACTTTAATTAATCTGAATTGGATTAATTAAGCTCCCGATAATCCATTTCCGGTCATATCAATAGGATTAACATATTTATTAAAATCTTCTTCAGATATTTTTCCTGAAGAAATTGCAGACTCTTTTAATGTGATATTTTTGGCAATTGCGTTTTCTGCAATATGCGCTGAATTTTGATAGCCAATAATAGGCGATAATGCGGTGACTAACATTACGCTGTTATCAACGTATTGTTTTATTTTTTCATTATTTAATTCAGTTCCTTCAACAGAAAACTCTCTAAACTTATGGCAACCATCAGCTAAGATACGAATAGAGTGAAGTAAATTATTAATAATAATAGGACGCATCGCATTTAATTCAAAATTACCTTGGCTACCCGCTATCGCAATTGTGGAGTCATTGCCCATTACTTGAATGCCAATCATAACAATCGCTTCACATTGTGTTGGATTGACTTTACCGGGCATAATTGAAGAACCTGGTTCATTCGAAGGCAGTATCAGTTCACTGAAGCCACAACGAGGTCCGGATGCTAACCAACGCATATCATTGGCTATTTTTATTAATGCGACAGCAAGACCACGAATAGCTGCATGCCCACGTACTAATGCATCAAGTGACCCTTGAGCAGTAAATTTATTAGGGGCAGTAATAAAAGGTTTTTGTGTTAATTCAGCTATTTTATCTGCAACATCTTTTGAAAAGCCTTTTGGCGCATTTAAGCCTGTTCCTACGGCAGTGCCCCCGACGGCAAGTTTATAAAGATCAGTTTTACTACGGATAATGTCATCTAAAGAATCGCGGAGTTGACCTGCCCAACCATGCCATTCTTGGCCTACGGTGAGCGGTACGGCATCTTCTAAGTGAGTACGACCAATTTTAACGACATTCATCCATGAGTCTGCTTTTTTTTCAATTACTTGAATAAGTTTTTCAATGCTTGGAATTAATTGCTCATCAAGTGCAAAAATAGCTGCGATATGCATTGCAGTAGGGAATGTATCGTTCGAAGACTGCCCCATATTAACATCATCATTAGGCCCCACGGGTATTTGAGAACCTAATTGACCACCTAATAATTGGATAGCCCGATTCGATATAACCTCATTCACATTCATATTTGATTGTGTGCCTGAGCCCGTTTGCCAAACGTAAAGAGGGAAATGTTCGTCAAGTTTTCCACTAATGACTTCATCAGTGGCAAAAATAATTGCCTCTTTTTTCCAATCGGGAAGTCTATTTGCATTAAAATTCACTAAAGCGCAGGACTTTTTAATATAACCGTAGGCATGATATATTTCTTTTGGCATTAAATCATTGCCAATATTAAAATGTTGTAATGAGCGTTGTGTTTGTGCTCCCCAATAATATTGGGCAGGGACATCCACTTTACCCATACTATCAAATTCTTCTCGAGATCCTTTTTCATTAATGCCAATTTTGATGTTTGTATTTAGAGTATACAATTTAGAATCTGTATTAGAGTTGGGCATGAATTTTAACCTCAAATATATCTGAAAAATATAATAATGTTAGCCATCTAATTCAGTGTAGATTAAATATATGGAAATAGACAAGTGTTAATTCAGTGAATTTTTATTTTTATTTATAATGAATATTAATGTGATTATCTCTTTTTGATTTGTTTTTATTTATTATATTAATACATAGGGTTACAATGCTCGTAATTAGATTTTCTCTTAAATTTAAAATATTAAATTTTTAATACAAAATAATATAAATAAAATAGAGCCATACTATGACTTAAATGTCATTCCTACTATAACTGACTGAATGCCATGTTAAACTTATAATTATTTATACTTTAGTTATGACTTGGAATTTTTTAAGCTTGATTTTCATTACATATGAAATAGCTTTGGTTTCTATTCATTTAATTTATTTAAAATCAACTTAACTGATATTTAATTTTGATTTAGCACTTTCGGCCATTATTATTACTTTTTTTAATTTATCGTTATATTTTATTACAAATTTATTGTGTAATACTTAGAATCGAGAAAAATTTGATCTGGTTAGCTTTATTACCCGTACCTACGCAAGGGTTACAGTAGCCTATCTGCTGCTTTTGTTTTATCCTAAGTGCTAGATAAGACGCTTTTTCGCTGATTAAAAATTATGAACTTAGACACCTCAATAGAGTATAGAAAGTGATTTACTCGGGCGAGTTGTTATGAAAAATATAAAAGAGAGAACGCAATGGGTATTCGTATCGTTCCTAAAGAAGAGCTAGGACAAGAAAGATTGAAAGAAAAAGGAATAGGTTTTATTCCTCCTGTTCTATTTCCTAACCTAAAAAGTCTGTATCAACGACGAGCTGAAAGACTCAAAGAACTGGGTATCGGAGAACATCCTTTTGCAGATTATCTTAATTTTGCCGCTGAAGTCGCAACCGCACAAAATAATGCGCAACATGATAATCCGTTAGATGTCGATATGACGGAAGTGCTTGAGCGTGCAATTAATTCAAACAATCCACCGTTAGATATCAAAACGTTTCCACGTACAGCACATTGGCATAAATTGTTGAGATCAATTATTGCTGAGTTAATGCCAGTAGTCCCCGAGTCTGTTCGCCCTGCATTAGAAAATATCGAAAAAGCGTCAGAGACTGAACTTGAAGAAATGGCAACAGCGTTATTAAACCAACAGTTTGAGAAGGTTCCTGCCGATAAATCTATGTTTATTTGGGCTGCATTGTCTGTGTATTGGGCTCAAATGGCCGCCAATATTCCAGGTAAAGCTCGTGCAGAACATGGTGATCATCGTCATTTTTGCCCTGTTTGTAACAGTATGCCGGTTTCAAGCATTGTACAAATCGGAACATCTCAAGGTTTACGCTATTTACACTGTAATTTATGTGAAACCGAATGGCATATGGTGCGTGTGAAATGCAGTAACTGCGAGCAAACTCGAGACTTAAATTACTGGTCTCTCGATGATAAAAATGCGGCAGTGAAAGCTGAAAGTTGTGGTGACTGTGGTAGCTATCTGAAAATCTTATATCAAGAAAAAGAGTCTAAGGTTGAAGCCGTCGCAGATGATTTAGCCTCAATTATACTAGATGCACGGATGGAAGAAGAAGGATTTGCACGTAGTAGTATTAATCCATTCTTATTTCCGGGTGAAAAATAAAAAGCAGTAGATAAGAGAGAATAGTGACTATGGCACAATCGCATCTTGCTTTGTATCGTCAACTTCCGGCTATTGATAAATTGCTACAGTTCGATGAAGCTCAAATTTTGGTTGAACAATCGGGGCTGCATTGGGTAACGGAATGTTTACGTGAAATGCAGGAACAAGCTCGAACTTGTATTGCTCAAGAAGAACGACTGCCTTCATGGCATGACGATTGGTTAAATGAGCTATCAGTGCGCCATGATGCATTAAAACAAAGTGCCTTAAAGAATGTGTTTAATCTCACGGGGACTGTTTTGCACACCAATCTTGGGCGAGCTGTTATGTCGAAAGCTGCGATTGATGCGGTGAGTCAGGTCATGGGATCGCCAGTTACATTAGAATATTCTCTCGATGGTGCGATGCGAGGTCATCGTGATCGTGCTATTGCTGACTTACTTTGTGCATTAACTGGGGCGGAAGATGCTTGCATTGTAAATAATAACGCCGCCGCTGTTTTATTATTATTAGCAACAGTCGCACCAAATCAGCAAGTGATCGTTTCCCGTGGAGAGCTCGTTGAAATTGGCGGCGCTTTTCGGGTTCCTGATGTTATGGCGCAAGCGGGTTGTCAGTTAGTTGAAGTGGGTACAACAAATCGTACTCATTTACGTGATTATGAAAATGCCATTAATCAGCAAACTGCATTATTAATGAAAGTTCATACCAGTAACTACAGTATTGAAGGTTTTACCGCTGAGGTTGAAGGTGACGAACTCGCTGCGCTAGGTAAAAAATACCAATTGCCCACTGCGATTGATTTAGGCAGCGGTTCAATGATTGATATGACCGCTTATGGTTTGCCTGCTGAACCAATGCCCCAGATGTATTTATCTCAAGGTATTGATTTGGTTTCAATTTCTGGGGATAAGCTGCTTGGTGGTCCGCAAGCGGGTATTATTTTAGGTAAGAAAAAGTGGATTGATGCAATTCAAAAACATCCCCTTAAACGCGCTTTACGTGTTGATAAAATGGTATTAGCGGCGTTAGAAGCCACGTTAAAAATGTACCTCACACCAGAAAAACTCACGACTGATTTACCAACATTGCGCTGGTTAACTCGTTCCCCTGAAACCATCAAAAATAGTGCTGATAATGTATTAGTGACATTGCAGGCATTTTACGGGGATAAGTTTATTGTTGAAATAGAGCCGTGTCTTTCCCAAATTGGGAGTGGGTCATTACCGATTGATAGGTTACCGAGTTTTGCAATTACCTTTGCGCCTTTAGATGGAAAAGGGGGCTCATTAGAGCGTCTGGCGGCAAATTGGCGACAATTACCACAACCTGTTATTGGGCGCTTTAAAGAGGGAAAACTCTGGTTAGACTTACGTTGTCTTGATGATGAACACGCATTATTACAGGTTTTACTTTCATGATTTTTGCGACCGCAGGCCATGTAGATCATGGTAAAACATCCCTAATTCAAGCAATTTCAGGGATAAATACCGCGCACCTTCCAGAAGAAAAAAAACGAGGAATGACCATTGACCTTGGCTATGCTTACTGGCCACAGCAAGATGGTAGTGCAATTGGTTTTATTGATGTGCCTGGTCACGAAAAGTTTTTAGCCAATATGCTTGCGGGAATTGGTGGTATTAATCATGCCCTGTTAGTTGTGGCATGTGATGATGGTGTAATGGCCCAAACACGCGAACATCTTGCCATATTAAGACTTGCTGGTTGTCGAAACATTACTGCTATTTTAACTAAAGCGGATCGTGTGGATGCTGAGCAAATCTCATTTGTTACTGAGCAGGTTAAATTAGAATTACGTCAACAAGGCTGGACTGATACAGCCTTGTTTGTCACATCGGTGAGTGATGAACGTGGTATCGAACCGTTACGGCTTTACCTTCAACAGCTTCATCAACAAAGTGAAACTAATGAAAATAGGCAACGTCGCTTTCGCTTAGCGATCGACCGTGTTTTTCACGTTAAAGGTGCAGGCATTGTGGTGACCGGAACTGCATTGGCTGGCAAGATAGATGTGGGTGAAACCTTGTGGGTGACTGGCGCGCAGAAGCCGGTGAGAGTAAGAGGCATTCATCGCCAAAATCAAGCCGCGCAGTTTGCGCAAGCAGGGGATCGTGTTGCATTAAATCTCACGGGTGACATTGATAAAGAAGACATTACTCGAGGTGATTGGTTGCTCGCAGAACAGCCTGCTTTTGAGGCTACACGTGTCATTGTGGAGCTTACTTGCGATTTGCCAATTAAACATTGGCAGCCAGTGCATTTATATCATGGTGCTAGTCATATTACTGGGCGAGTTTCTTTGCTGGTGGATCATGGTGAAACGCCTGTTTTAGCTGAATTGATTTTGGATACGCCACTTTGGTTGGCTGATAATGACCGCGTGATTATTCGTGATATCAGTGCAAGGCAAACGTTGGGAGGCGCTAGGGTCATTCGCTTAGTTTCACCTCGTCGAGGTAAAAGACTTCCTGAATTTCTAGATTGGTTATCTCGTCTTTGTGTTGCAGATGATGAATTAGCGCAATTTAAGCTGCAATTACCTCAGGGTGAGTTGAATCTGCGTAACTATAGTTGGGCTCGACAATTCACCCACCTCCAATTAGAAACATTATTAGCGCAAATTGATATTGAACGTGTTGGTGATAGCGTTTTATCTCTATTTAAAGCGCAAGTTGCCAAAACGCGCTTAGTGGATGTTCTTGAAAACTTCAATGAAATTCACAGCGACCAAATTGGGGTAGGTAAAGCGCGGTTAAAACGTATGGCGCTACCAACCATGAGTGAAGATTTGGTATTTAAATTTATTAACGATCTTATTAATGATGAGTCTATCAAGCAAACCCGTGGCTGGTTGCATATGCCACAACATGGGTTGGTGTTTGATACTCAACAACAGCAGATATGGTTGCAAATTCAGTCACTCTTTCCTCGTTTAGAAGCCTGGTGGGTGCGCGACCTTGCCGCAGAAATTGGACACAGTGAAGATGTTGTAAGACGTGTGTTAAAAAAAGCCGCTCAGATGGGGCTAGTCACGGCCATTGTACGAGATAGGTATTATAGTAGTGAACAAATGCATCAATTTGCTGAGTTAATACTTCGTTACTGCATTGAAAAAGATGTTATCTTTGCTGCGGATTTTCGTAATGAACTTGGAATTGGCCGTAAATTAGCCATTCAAATCCTTGAGTTTTTTGATAAAAGTGGATTTACCCGTCGTAAAGGTGATGGTCATCATTTACGTGATAAAGGCATTTTTATTGAATAAACAGATAGATTAGATCCATTACAATACAACTTTGCATCAACCCTTATATCTATATTGGATTTGTGGTCACGCTAATGAAGAAAAAAATATTTGCAGGCGTCTATCTGGCGCTAATTTTTATTGGATCGCTTTTTTTAGTTTTTGAAAAAAGTGAGGTGATTTATCCAGCGCTGATTTCTATTAGTGTCTATGCCATTTTCTTTGGCGCGTTATTTGCACTCACCACCCGTTGGCTATTTTCTGCAATTGTTACTAGTACTCTGTTCATTGTTATTAAATTTTTTAATCAGTTAAAAGTACATTATTATAAAGAACAGCTCTTTTTTTCTGATATTAATCTTATGACAGATACCTCGAATATGGGGACATTAGGTCACTATTGGTTAGCAGGAATAGCACTGATTGGGCTTCTCATTTTACTGGTTGTCAATGCAATCATTAGTTGGCGCTTACTTCGTCCTTGTAAATCCTTTGCTTTGCGTATTGTGAGTTTGTTGCTCGTGGTAGGCGGATATTATGGCGCAAATTGGTCAAGTACACATTATTATGATGAATGGACACAAACGCTGCCAAAAGGGCGTGGTACAGTCACAAATTTAGTCATGTCCGCGAAAAATTCTACGTATAAATCCCCGCAATTTGCCAGCTCTTCTGATTATTTTATACAACAAGCAGCGGCAGTATCCCTCGCAAATAATAAAACCGAAGTAACAGAAAAACCTGATATTGTCCTGTTATTACAAGAGTCTACCGTTAACCCTAATATTTATGATTTACCGGCTGGAACAAAACTGCCTGAACTGTTTATGTTTCAGCAAGATAAAAATGTGGTTGCTTATAGCCCGATGCGCGTGCAAACCTTTGGTGGTGGGACATGGTTGTCTGAGTTTTCTGCGTTAACAGGCCTGAATAGTGATGATTTTGGTTCTCAAAAAAGCGGTGTATTTTATTTCATTGTTGATCATCTCAATAATAGCTTATTTAAAGAAATGAAAGCCAATGGCTATTATACCGTTGTGCTGACGCCATTTAATAAAGGGGCATACCATTCAGGACACGCTTATGAAACACTCGGTGTTGATAGAATTATTCAACCGCAAGAGCTAGGTTATCCAGGGAAATTACAAGATAATTTATGGACAATAAGCACTGAAGATATGCTCAAGTATGCAAAGGAAATATTGGCAACGGAGACAGATAAACCGGTATTTATTTTCTCTTTAACCATGTATGAGCACGGCCCATATAAAGAAAGTCACAGTGATGATTACGGTATAAAAGATAAAATCAGTAATAAAGATGCGGCAGGCGAATTTAGTCACTATATGGAAAAAATAGTGGCATCAGATAATGCAATGCGTGATTTTGCTGATTTTATTGAAAAACGCGATCGTCCGCTGATGTTCTTGTATTTTGGTGATCATCAGCCAGGTATTAGCTTAAATAAATATAACTCATCGTTTTCATCACCATCTTATATAACCCAATTTACATTGCGTGATAATTTGAAATCAGGCACGAGTGTCAAAACAGGTGAGTTGACGGATATTTCATTTTTAGGGGGTTTGCTACTCGAGCGTGCAAATCTGAAAATATCGCCATTTTATGAGGCGAACATTAAAATGCGTCACTTATGTGATGGAAAGCTAAATGATTGCGAAGATAAGCAGTTACTTGATAGTTATCGCCATTATATTTATCAGACACTTCAAGTGGCAGATAAAGCTGTAGCCGAATAAATAATCGCGGGGGAGACCCCGCAATTATTCGATTTTGGTATAGTTGGCTATTTTCTAGTGGCTAAAATAACGCTTGATGCCTTAATTAATGCGGTAATACCGGCACCCTTCACGAGATTCATTTCTTTAAGACTTTCATTAGTAATAATGGCAGTCAGCTCAATACCTTTACTTGTCACTAAATGAATAGTGCTGTTGACCGCACCCTTAACAATTTGACTAATTTTACCGTTAAATTGATTTCTTGCTGAAAACTGTAAGTCACATTCAGGTTTGATTAAAACAACCCATGGTGCTTTGATAATTGCGATAGCTTCTTTACCGATTTTGAGGCCAAGAGAGTGGCAACTTTCACGTGTAATAACAGTTGTTAATTCTTCACCATTTCCTAAAGATAAAATAATCTCATTATTGACAGCTCCTTCTTTGATTTGGCTAACTGTACCTGTGAGTTGATTACGTGCTGAAATTTGCATGATTTACCTCATTGAGCTTCATAGAATAAAGAATTAAAAATAGAATAAATGTAAATTGCTATTTTAACGCAATTAAACACTAGGTTCGTGGGCGTGATCACGTAATAATAGGGTTTGAACTTATGATTATTATTCTGTTTAATTGACGAAAATGGATAAAATTGTGTGTAATTATTTAAATTTTTTACTTTATTTTTATTAATAATAAAACCAATGAGTAAAATCTCTGTCTTAAGTTCAAGTCAATTATTCTATATGACATCATCGCAGGCTCAAAATAGAGCTTTGAGAACGGTTTAACACTAGAAAGACAATTAATATGAAATATTTAGTCACTGGAAGTGCCGGTTTTATTGGTTTTAGGCTGTGCCAGCGTTTGTTAGAAAGTGGGCATGAGGTTGTTGGAATAGACAACATGAATGCTTATTACGATCAGGGGCTTAAACAGTCTCGATTGCATCTTCTTGAGCAGCATCCTCAATTTCGTTTTATTCCTCTTGATATCACTGACCGAGAAAAGGTCTTAGTCTTGTGTACTCAAGAAGGTTTCGACCGTGTGATTCACCTTGCGGCACAAGCTGGCGTGCGTTATTCACTGCAAAACCCTTTTGCTTATGCAGATAGTAATCTTAATGGCCATCTTGCCATTTTAGAAGGGTGCCGTCAGGCAAAAGTAAAACACTTAGTTTATGCGTCTTCCAGTTCGGTATATGGCATCAATGATAAAACGCCATTTACCACTGACATGCCAACAGATCATCCAATTTCACTGTACGCAGCAACTAAGAAAGCCAATGAATTGATGGCTCACTCTTATTCACATCTTTATCAGTTACCAACAACCGGTTTGCGTTTTTTCACGGTGTATGGCCCTTGGGGTCGCCCAGATATGGCGCTCTTTAAATTTACCAAAGCGATTTTGGCGGGTGAACCGATAGATGTTTATAATAACGGCGATCTCAGTCGTGATTTCACTTTCATTGATGATATTGTCGAAGGGGTTATACGTATTTCGGATATAATTCCACAGGCAGACCCGCAAAATGACTCAAGCTCCCCTGCGCAAAGTAGCGCGCCTTACCGTATATACAATATTGGTAATGGGAAACCCGTTAAATTAATTGAGTTTATTTCGGCATTGGAAAAATCGTTAGGCAAAGAAGCGATTAAAAACTTTTTACCGATGCAAGCAGGGGATGTTTATACCACTTGGGCTGACACGGAAGACTTATTTAAAGCTACCGGCTATCGTCCACAAGTTTCGATTGAACAAGGTGTGCAGGCATTTGTTGATTGGTATCGTGAATATTATCATCAATAATATCCCCATCATGGTCATCTCCGTTGAAAGATTTGAGAGGCAAGTTTGAAAATAGCAATTGCAGGTACAGGTTATGTGGGGTTATCTAACGCCATGTTACTGTCACAAAATCATGAAGTTGTCGCTATCGATATCATCCCTGAAAAAGTGGCGATGTTGAATAATAAGCAATCACCGATTATCGATACTGAAATTGAACAGTTTTTGGCTGAAAAAAAACTAAATTTCCGTGCAACACAAGATAAAGTCGAAGCCTATACCGGTGCTGATTATGTCATCGTTGCGACGCCGACTGACTATGACCCAAAAACCAACTATTTCAATACTAATTCGGTCGAATCGGTTATTCACGACGCTAATAAAATCAATCCGAATGCGACAATTATTGTGAAGTCGACTATTCCGGTTGGTTTTACTGAGCGTTTACGTGAAGAGTTCGGTTATACCAATGTGATTTTCTCCCCTGAGTTTTTACGTGAAGGCCGTGCGTTATGGGATAACCTTTATCCATCACGGATTGTGGTCGGTGAGCGTTCAGAACGTGCACAAGTTTTTGCGAATTTATTACTTGAAGGCGCGATAAAAAAAGATGTGCCGGTATTGTTCACCGATGGTACGGAAGCGGAAGCGGTTAAATTATTTGCTAATACTTATTTAGCAATGCGTGTGGCTTATTTTAATGAGCTCGATACCTATGCCGAAAGTCGCGGTTTAAATGCACGTCAAATTATTGAAGGTGTTTCGTTAGACCCACGTATTGGCGGCCATTATAACAATCCGTCATTCGGTTACGGGGGTTATTGTTTACCGAAAGATACCAAGCAATTGCTAGCGAATTATGATGATGTGCCTAACAATCTGATTAATGCTATCGTCGAATCTAACCGGACTCGTAAAGACTTTATCTCTGATGCCATTATTGCTAAAGCGCCGCGTAAAGTGGGCGTTTATCGCTTAGTGATGAAAGCGGGCTCTGATAATTTCCGCGCCTCGGCAGTGCAAGGCATCATGAAACGCATTAAAGCCAAAGGCATTGAAGTGGTGGTGTATGAGCCCGTGCTCACTGAAGACGAGTTTTTCCGCTCTAAAGTCATCCGTGATTTAGAGGCTTTCAAAGCACAAAGCGATATTATTTTAGCTAACCGTATGGTACCAGAGCTAGAAGATGTGGCGGATAAAGTCTACACCCGTGATTTATTTGGTAGTGACTAATTAGTTATTATTAAATTGATAATTATTAGGCGTCGTAATGCTTAATAATCGGCTTGGTCAGTGAATAATTGCTGACCAATTATCGCTGTTTTATCTTTTTATTTTTATTTAATTCCCTAAAATTTACCTCTTTGTGTTATTTATTCCTCTCCATCGGCTCTTAAGTCTCATTCTGCAAGAATCGCTAAGAAATACGCTTACTCATTTGTTAGCATTTAAAATTATGCGCAATAATCGGCTTAAAAATTATGCAGAAAATAATAAAAACACAAAAAGGTGGATTTAATTTTTATCAAAAAGATCAGGATATTGATTACTGGCAGGTTATTGATGATTATATTCACGGGCGGATCGTTAGCAAAGATTTAGGTAGCGGAAACATTGACCGTAGTGTTGCTATGTTAAATATTGATGGCCGACATTTGATTATTAAGTGTGAAAAAGAGCGCGATAAACGATTAGAAAAACGTCTCATGAGAATGATTTCAGGACCTTATTATTCGCGTTTGCTCCATCGATTAGTTAAAGCACAAAATCAAGGCTGTATGATCACGAATGATATTTATTTTATTGCAGAAAAAGTAAAATGCCGAGAATCTGTCGAAACATGGATCATTGCTGAATTTGTAGAGGGCAGAGTATTAACAGAGCTTGAGGATATCACGCCTTATTATTTTGAAATAGAAACCATTATTAATCAATTGCATGCTTATGGCTTATCTTCAAATGATATCCATGCAGGTAATTTTGTCTTAACTGATAATGGCTTAAAAGTTATCGACCTGTCTGACTATGGCAATTTAACTATCTGTAAAGTGAATGATTTGATTGCGTTAAAACGCTTCTATGGTATTGAACCTACGAAAAAAAGCCTAATCTATCGTCTTATCATGTTCAGAGATAATTTTCGCCATTGGTCACGAAAAATGAGAGGCAAGAAAACACGATTATAATTAGCTTATTATTTAATTTTTAGTTCGTTAGCGACGAATTATTGCTTTAATTGGCATAAAGCATCTAAAAATTCAGGAGTAAAACTTCCAGTTCCTCGACATCTTTGGGTCGCAATTTCTCCAGCTTGTTTCATTATGGCGCAAACACTCGCGATATTGATTAATTTGTCACCTGATAATGCACAACTTGCAGTGACAACTGCAGATAGTGCACATCCCGTCCCGACAACTCGAGTCATCAGAGGATCTCCACCAGTAACCGCAAAAGTGCGTTCACCATCAGTGACATAATCGATTTCACCACTAATCGCGACAATGGTATTGGTTGCTTTAGCTAAATGTTGAGCAGCAGGTAGTGCATCGTGAGTTGTATTGAGTGAATCAACTCCTTTTCCACCTCGGCCGACTCCCACGAGTGCCATAATTTCTGAAGCATTACCGCGAATTGCGGTCGGTTTCAACATGAGTAATTCGTGGCAGAAACGAGTACGAAAAGTTAATGCGCCAGCAGCCACAGGATCAAGTACCCAGGGTTTACCTGCTTTATTAGCACTATTTACAGCTAAGCGCATGGCATGTTGTCTGTCAGTGGTTAAGGTACCGACATTAATTAATAGCCCACTCGCCATAGCGGCAAATTGTTCTGCTTCTTCTGGCTCAATCACCATGGCAGGCGAACAACCTAGTGCTAATAATACATTGGCAGTAAATGTTTGAACGACATCATTAGTCATGCAGTGTATGAGAGGGGATTTTGCATGTAACTGCTGAATAGTTTTTGTATTTATGATGGCATTAATAGTTTCAAATCCTGACATGTTTCCTCTCATTAACCGTAGCTATGCGTAGAATAACAAATTCCATTCTACGCATTTTATTGAGACTGTTAATGTTAATTAGCTAATCAGATAAATAATTTTCCATGACCATACCCCCTGCTCCTTGAGCTACTATCTCGTAAGAGTCATTGGCGGCATAAACTTTTGTTTTGATATGGGGAAAAGCGGCTAATTTATTTTCTATCGATTTTTTTGTGACTGCAAAAAAGTGGTTCTTTGGCGTTAGTGTTCCACCACAAACAACAACATCAGCTTGTGTTGTGAGTATGGCATTGGCGATAGCGATACCATAGTAATACGCAGCCTCCTCTAATGCCTCTAAACACAAAGAGTCATTTTGGGTGAGTGCTTGGAAAATAGTATGGTAATTAATTTCTGATTCTGATTGAACGAGATCATTAATAATTGAAGTTTTACCGAGTCTTAATTGTTGGATGACTCGGGATTTAATCGCAGAAAGCGAACTATATTGTTTCAAGCAACCAAAAGAGCCACAGTCACAGCGCTGGCCATTAATATCGATGGTAGTATGACCAAACGCTTGTGCGGTACTGATTGGCGCAGGGGCTAGTTGGTTATTGATGATGGTGCTACTACGAATATCGGTGTCGCAAGTGGTAAATAAAAAACGTTGGCTATCAGAGATATATCGCAACCGGTATTCAGCAAAGGCGGCAAAATTAATGCCACTGCCGAGTAAGACGAAGCAGGGGACTTTTTGGGTGATATAGTTATATAGCGCTTTTATTCTTGTGCTATAGAGGTGATAAGATAGTTTGTCTCGTTCTAAGATATGGTCGATTGCAATCCCCATCCCCAGAATTTCTTTTGTTGTTAATTGGTGCTCTGCGAGAAGCTCATCTACTTTGACTAATAAATGGTCGAGCATATTTTCGGCAGTTTCAAGATGCTCATATTTGATTTTTACTCGACCTAAAATATCGAGTTTTAGGTTCTGTAAGACGATAGTTGAGTAAATATCACTCATTTCTATTCCAATAAGATAACCATCATCAGGGTTGATGCTATATAGAATAGGTTTCCGCCCACCGGTTGATTCCCCTAGCTCAGAAGTTGAAATTAGCTGACATTTGCTGAGTTCATCGAGTAATCGCGCGCAGGTTGCAGATTTCATACTTGCAAGGGACGCTAATGTTTCTGCCCTTATTGGTCCATGGTTAAGGATGAGCCGATAGAGCATTTTAAGTTTCTGAGTTTTTGAATTTTTTGAGGTGCGAAATTCATTTAATAGTGTGTGTAACAAGCAACCTCTCCCTTTGTGTTTCTGCCACTGCATCAAAGATTAGCAGATTTACGCATTGAGTACTGCACCATGATTCACACATCATACCGAGAATCTTTTTCTTAAAATGAGATTAAGATCGCGGTTCGGTTTTTAAATTGCTTTATGATGGCTTTTAACAATCCTTATTCAGTGTTAATTCGGAGATAGCCATGCATAACACGAAAGATATTTTAGAATGCTTGAATTTTATTCAGTCACGCACTGACCTTAAACCAACAGTTGGTATCATTTTAGGTTCTGGTTTGGGCCCTTTCGCGGATACATTAGAAAATGCGGTTCATATTCCTTACAGCGAAATTCCTCATTTTGCTAAATCTGAAGCCGTCGGTCACGCTAATGAGCTTGTCATCGGAACTATAGCGGGTAAGAGCGTTGTTGCGATGAAAGGTCGCTTCCACTATTACGAAGGTTTTTCGCTGGATCAAGTCACTTTCCCTGTACGTTTAATGAAGGCGCTTGGCGTTGAAAAATTGATTATCACGAACGCATGTGGCGCTGTGAATACCGATTTTAATCCAGGTGATTTGATGATCATCACTGACCACATCAATTTGACGGCTAACAACCCATTAATGGGACCAAATAACCCTGAATTGGGTGTTCGCTTCCTTGATGTGAGTGAAGTTTATAATAAAGAATTACGTCAAACTATTAAAGATGTAGCGAAAGAACAAGGCGTTAGTGTACGCGAAGGTGTGTATGCATGGTGGACGGGTCCAACTTATGAAACACCAGCAGAAATTCGTATGATCAGAACACTAGGCGCAGATGCAGTGGGTATGTCTACAGTACCAGAAGCGCTTGTGGCTCATCATTCACAAATCAAAACAGTGGGTATCTCCTGCTTGACCAATATGGCTTGCGGAATTTTAGAACAGCCATTAAGCCATGACGAAGTGATCGAAACCGCTGAAAGAGTGAAGGCGACCTTCTTAAACTTAGTGACCGGTGTGATTCAGCGCTTCTAGCTTTTTCTCAAAATAATATAAAGAATGTCATAGGCATACAGTAGGTAATTATTGAAATGAAATTTAAAGGTCTGATTTTAGTTTCTTTAGGGGCTTGCAGCTATGGCATTCTTTCTACGCTTGTTGTTTTAGCATATCGAGCTGGTTTTTCTTTAAGTGACGTCATCGGCAGTCAAACAGTCTTAGGTGCTTTTTTATTGTGGCTGTTTGTGGTTCTTGGCGCGGCCATGAGAAAGAAACGCTTAGCCTGGCCGTCACGTAAGCAGACGTTAATGATGTTATTAACAGGAACAACAACCGGTCTGACGGGGTTATTGTATTATGCCTCATTACAGCATTTATCCCCTGCACTAGGTGTTGTTTTATTTTTGCAATTTACGTGGATGGGAGTGGCGATTAATGCTGTTGTTACTCGACGTATGCCGCCAGTTATGACACTAATTTCTGTTTTCGTAATTTTAGTGGGGACGGTGTTGGCGACAGGGTTATTGAATAATGGCAGTATCTCGTTTCATTGGAGCGGAGTCGCTTTAGGGCTGTGCGCCGCATTATCGAACGCGATACGTGTTTATGTGAGTGGTGCATTGGCGGTAAAAACTGATCCAATGATGCGCTCTGCGATTATGGTGACCGGTGGAGCAATTTTAACCTCTATTGTAGTTCCTCCTACATTTTTACTCGATTTATCAACGTTTCAATCGCTCTTTTTATCTTATGGGTTACCGCTGGCTTTTTTTGGTTCTTTCTTTGGAATGTGGATGTTTGCAAAAGGCACTCCGCTGATCGGAACAAGTTTGGCAACTATCGTCAGCTCCATGCAGCTTCCTGTAACCATATTACTTTCAGTTACCGTATTACATTTACCTCTCGAATTCATTCAGTTAGTTGGCGTTGTCGTTATTCTAATGGGTGTCGCTATTGCTGAGTTGAAGATAAAAACAAATAAATATAACTCCAAACGGAGCTTAGTATGAATATAAAATCTCGCTTAAAAGTAATGCTTTTTCTGCAATATTTTGTCTGGGGAAGTTGGTTAGTTACACTCGGTTCCTACATGATCAAAACACTAAGTTTTTCAGGTGCTGAAGTAGGGATGGTATATAGTTCGAAAGGTATTGCAGCCATTTTAATGCCGGGAATTATCGGTATTATTGCAGATAAGTATATCCCAGCAAATCGTTTATACATGATTTGTCATTTAATTGGCGCGGCTTCATTGTTTTATGCAACGACAGTGACTGACTCGACAACTATGTTTTGGATTATGTTAATTAATGCGATGGCATTTATGCCTACGATTGCATTATCTAACTCAATTAGTTATTCATCATTGAGCCAATATCAGCTTGATTCAGTTGTTAATTTCCCATCGATTCGTGTGTTTGGTACTGTGGGTTTTATCATTGCGATGTGGAGTATTAGCTTACTGAAATTTGAGCTAAGCAGTATGCAGCTTTATATTGCGGCGGGTTGTTCTCTCGTATTGGCTGCATATTCGGTAACATTACCGAAAATCCCTGTGAATAAAACCGCGATTTCAACGAGTTGGATGAGCAAGCTAGGGTTGGATGCACTGGTATTATTTAAAAAACCTATCATGGCAGTTTTCTTTTTATTCGCGATGCTACTTGGCGCGGTGCTACAAATTACTAATACCTTTGGTAATCCGTTCATTCATGATTTTGGCCTTAATCCTTTGTACCAAGATAGTTTTATTGTGCAATATCCATCGATTCTATTATCGATTTCTCAAATGGCAGAAGTGTGCTTTATTCTTGCAATTCCATTTGTGTTAAAGCGCTACGGTATTAAGACTGTCATGCTATTGAGTATGTTCGCATGGACATTAAGATTTGGTTTCTTTGCCTTCGGTGACCCTTCAGCAATTGGTTTGATGTTCTTAATCATGTCAATGATTGTGTATGGTTGTGCGTTTGACTTCTTTAATATCTCAGGTTCAATTTTCATTGAAAAAGAAGTGGATACAAGAATGCGGGCCAGTGCTCAAGGCTTATTTATGACGATGGTTAATGGGGTTGGTGCTTATTTTGGTGCCATACTCAGTGGACAAGTTGTCGATTACTTTACATTTGATGGTATTAAAGATTGGCAAATGATTTGGTTAGTCTTTGCATCATATACCGTTATCTTAGCCATTATTTTCCAATTCACTTTCCATTATCACCACGATAAAAACGCGGCTTTGAAAAAAGTGAAAGCGAGTTAAAACGAAAGCAACGTTAAATTAAAGCTAAATTAAGAGAGAAAACTGATATAAAGGTTTTCTCTTTTTTTTTGCAAACCACGATTAAACAAAATTACGTTTTCCACGTAAAATATGTTCAGTTAAGGTTTCTTCAGCCTGACTATATTGCTTCGTTTTCAATTGTTCAATTAGCTGGCTGTGCTGCTTGGTTGATTCCGCATAATATTCATTACGGTAAATAGGGTCTGGTTGGAAATAGACACGTTGGCGAATGTTATCAGCTAAATCTAAAAACACCGTGTTATCGAGTAATTCGAGAAAGAAACGGTGAAAGCGTTCATCTTCTTTAATCCATTCATAATAATCATTGTTTTCTAGCAAGCTATATTGGCGTTCTACTATTTTCTCTAAAATAACAAAATGCTCTGTGGTTAAATAATCTCTCACTAGTTTAATGGCATGAGATTCAATGGCTAATCTCAAGTCATAGTTATCTCGAGTTTCCTTTAAAGAGAGCTTTTGGATGAAAACTCCCTTGCGTGGAATTATTTTGACTAAACCTTCATTTTGTAATTGGTAAAGTGCCTCACGTATCGGTGTGCGACTCATACCGAGTTCATCAACTAAACTATTCTCTGAGGTATAACTTTCTTCACCAAATTGTTTGGTGAGGATTTTTGTTTTAATCGCGGTGTAAGCTTGTTGGCTTAATGGTTTATCTTTCATGTGAATATCATACAGAAGTAGGGTTTTTAGTGAGTATAGAAAGGAACCTACTGGTATACAAGCTATACACCAACTTTATATCTATTGGTTATGATGATGTTGTTAATATGAAAAATCAGCATCCATGCTGATTTTGGCAGTAAATTAGTACAATTCAGGGCGTCTATTTTGTATACAAGGTAATTTTTGACGAGTTTCTGCGGTATGTTGTGTTGATATCTCTGCAAAAAAGACAGTTTCATCATAACCTGCGGAGGCAATCGTGACGCCCATCGCATCACAAATGAGGCTACGGCCAATAAAGATATTACCTGTTTGGTCGCAGGCACATACTGGTATTGTATTTTCCAACGCTCTTATTTTAACCAACCCTTGGTAGTGCTCTTCTTTTAATGGGCCACTGACCCATGCTGTTGGTACGAGTAGTAAATCTGCACCCGCTAATGCGAGTTTTCGAGCAACTTCAGGGAAACGTAATTCGTAGCAAACTAAGATACCTATTTTGCCAAATTCAGTTTCTACGGGTTCAAGTTTATTATTACTTTGAATAATATTGAGTGATTCTTGATAAGAAAATGCGTCGTAGAGATGCGTTTTTTGATAGTGATAAACCAACTCGCCTTGTCGGTTTAACATAATTGTCGTATTAAATGCGCGTTTAGGCTCATTCAGTGCACTTTCATAAATACCACAAGTGACATAGATACCATTTTCCTTTGCGGTTTTTGCGAGTTGGGAAACAAAAGGCCCATTGATTGGCTCGGCAATATCAGCATAAGAAATACCTGTATCAGGCGGAACAAAAGCCATAAACATTTCAGGTAATAACACCATATCTGCGCCACCTTGCGCGGCTTTTTGTATGGCTTCACAGGCTTTGTTTAAATTTTGTTGTTTATTAGGACTGCTAGCAAGTTGAGCAATTGCGATTTTCATGGGAGCTCCTTATTCAAAGAATTTTGCTGCGCCAGAGATAGCTGCCAAGGTTTCCCCTGCATCTATACGCTTTTTAACATCAATTTCAGCATGTTGCGCGTTAAGTGCTCGTTGGCTGTATTCTTTAATGAAGGCTTCATCTGCAACTAGCACGCCGTCACCATCTGCAATAATGAGATTGCCAGGATAAATTGTGACGCCATCAACGCTAATTGGTACGTTGATGGCTCCCTCTATACCTAAAATACGAGTGGTAAGTGGGCTAACTTTACGCGCGAAAATAGGTATGCCAATTTCACGTAATGCTTTGATATCGGTAACGCAGCCATCAATAATTGCACCTGCAATTTTTTTCTCTCGTGCCATATAGGAAACCATTTCTCCCCAGCAAGCTCTATCGAAATCGCCTGACATATCAATACAAATAACATCACCTTCTTGCACAATATCAAATACTTTATGTACTGCACTAGAATCCATGTGCGGAATACGAACGGTGACGGCATGGCCAATAAATTGGCATTTTTCAATTTGTGGACGTAATGTTTTAATAAAACCAAAATCGGTCATATGGCCGATGGTTGAAGGACAAACATGACGGCAGCTTTCAATAGTTTCTTGAGTAAAATGAGCAATGCGAGGATTGAGAGTAAACATAAAGGCACCTTTTAGTTAATCGTTTTTAAAATTATGGATATGAGTGATAACTAGCTATTATTAGTTGCACTGATTAATGGTTTATCCGGTTGAATAAAAAACCAGCAGATGATGGCTAAACTGATTGGAATAACATTAAAAAGTAATGCTACAGTCCATCCAAAATGTTGAGCTAACCAACCGCAAAGGATTGGCGAGATAACCCCTCCAAGATTTCCCCATAAATTCATCCAACCACTGACTGAACCTGCAAATTGACGGCCTTTATCTGCGGCAATTGCCCATGAGGTCACAACCGGAAGCCCTAAAGAACCAAGTGCTAAAGTTAGCCACGCTACACTTGTAACCGCACTTTCTGTTTGGGCTGCCCCACAGATACCAATAATAAATAAGATGAAACCGAAGATGGCGATATAGCCGCGAGCGACGAGTTGAGAATAACCTTTATTTAAGAGCCAATCTGAAATTGAACCGGCGCTAAGTACAGCAATACAGATAGCGAGCCAAGGAAAACTGGCTGCAACACCCATTTGGGTGAGTGAGAAACCACGTGCTTCTTGCAGATAGGTGGGTAACCAAATCATGAAAAGAGTGGTCATGTAGGCAACAAAGAAATATTGGAAACCGACTGCCCAAAAAGAGCGTTCCTTCATAAAGAGTCGCCAAGGGGCTTTTACATTTTCAGCGCCTTGTTCGCCAATGCTCCGTCCATCTTTGATAAACTCAATTTCTTCTGGGGTAATATTGGGATGTTCTTCAGGCCGATTGCGTGCAAAGAAATACCAAATTGCACCCATGACGATGCCGACAACGCCAAAAATCCAAAATACGGCGTGCCAACCGAATGAAATCATAATGAATACTGTTAGTGTTGGCGCAATAACGGGGCCAAAATAGGAACCTGCGAGCAAGAAGCTTGCTGCGCGTGCTTTTTCATTTTGACGAAACCACCAAGTATTGAATACCGCATTAGAGGGATATAACGGCGCTTCACCGACACCAAATAAGAAACGCACAATACACAGCCAAACATAAGTTGGTGCGACTACTGTTAGGATCGTGAAAGCAGACCAAACATACAGACTGATTGTAGCAATTAGGCGACTACCAAAACGTTCTGCAAGTATGCCACTTGGAATTTGTGCGAGAGCATAACCAAGAGAAAATAGTGCACCAAGAAAACCAAATTGGACCTTACTCATCCCTAAATCGGTCATCATAGACTCCGCCACAATAGAAATATTGGCGCGATCCATATAAGCAACTAAGCCGATAGCAAAAAATATTGCCGCTAATCCCCAACGTAAACGTCCCGGTGGATTTTTCGCCACTGGAGCTGTAATAGAGTCTTTATTTGACATAGCCTTACCTTTTTTATTGGTCTGTAGAGGTAATAAACTGAGTTATATTTTATTGTATTTATATTGAATTCAACTTGTATACAAGATGGATGTTAATGACGAGTTATTGCCATGTCAAAGATATGTTTTGCTATTTGTGATTTGACTCAAAATATCTGATGATTTTATGAACAACATCAAACTTTGAGATATAACGAAGGCTAGCTTTATTTATTGCTTAATAAACAATGGATTATGAAAAGGTTGGTTTGATTGAAAATGAATTTTGCTTTATAGCTAAAATGATATCGTTGGGTTTCGTCATCAACCTGAGTGATCGCGAAGGTATTCTAAGCATGGTGTGACTAGTTTGTATTGTAGGTCAGCTATTTTTATCAATTAATTCACGTAGGCACTGTGCTAATTGATCAACAGTTTTTTCGCCTGTTGCCGCTTCTACGGTTAGATTTTCAAGTGTACAGTCATTATCGCGGATTTTAATACCATTGCGATAAAGAAAAGTCATTGTCACAAAAAATGCAGTACGTTTATTGCCGTCATGAAAAATATGACCACGGGCAATGGCAACCCAATAGGTTGCTGCTAATTCAATAATATCTGTGATATTTTCATAGTGAGTACGATTTTGTACTCGATAAATTAGTGCTTCAGCTCTGCCGACATCTGACATACCGCTAACGCCGGGAAAACGTTGTAATATGCGGTCATGGAAAGCAATAACTTCTTGTGCACTAATCCATATCATCGATTCGTTAGCGCCTCTACAGTGTGTCCATGACGTTGCATTATGGTATCAAACTCTGCATCTAGTTTAGCGTTTTGATACGCCTCGAATTCAGTTTTACTGATAACTATTGCTGAACTACCATCTCTACGAGTAATTTCAATGGGCTCGCCATGGACTGCTGCATCTAGCACTTCAGAAATATTGGCACGAGCTTGAGTTGAAGTATATGTACGCATAATATGCCTCCTTAAATGTACATTTCTATTGTACATTTAATAGGTGATTCTTTCAAATATAGAGATAGAGTTTATTTTTAGAGGAATATTCAAATTTGCACTTTTGATTATTCACTAAAAGTAAAAAAGCCAGCTAATACAACGTATCGGCTGGCTTAATGAGCTACTCTAAAATGCTGAGAAAGGTTATTCGATGTTCTGAATTTGTTCTCGCATTTGTTCAATCAATACTTTTAACTCAACGGCAGAGTTAGTGACTTCACTATTAATCGATTTAGAGGCTAAGGTATTTGATTCACGGTTAAATTCTTGCATCATAAAATCAAGACGGCGGCCATTAGCCTCTTTCTTCTTAAGAATATTGCGCGTTTCTTTAACGTGAGATTCTAATCTGTCCAATTCTTCAGCCACATCGACACGCTGAGCCAGTAAAATTAGCTCTTGTTCAAGGCGGTTATTATCAACTTGGATGTCAGCCTCTTCTAATTTAGACTGCAAACGTTCACGTTGCCATTTTAAAATTTCAGGCATGTGCTGACGTACTTTTGCAACTTCAACTAATACACCATCGAGGCGCTGTTCAATTAATGTCTGTAATGAAGCACCTTCAGATTCGCGACTTTGGATAAAGGCATTGATAGCTTCATCAAGTCCTGCCATGAGTTGCTCACTAATCGTATCTAAATCTTGCTCACCAGCAGACATTACACCCGGCCAACGCAAAATTTCCAGAGGATTGATTTCCCCTTCGTGGCTGTAATTTTTGACCCAATTGGCAGCGGTAATCAGCTGACGAGCGAGTTTTTCATTAAGGATTAACTCACCACGATTAGCATCATCTAACTCAATACGTAAGTTACATTCTACTTTTCCACGCGTCAGACGTGAACGAAGACGCTCACGGATCACGGGTTCAAGGCTTCTAAATTGTTCAGGTAAACGGATATACGTTTCTAAATAACGTTGGTTTACGGAACGCAGCTCCCAAGCCGCATTCCCCCATTCACCCTTGATATCACGACGGGCAAAAGCAGTCATACTACGGATCATAATTCGTTCCTATCATCATCAAGATGAAGATATTATAGCGCTATGGAGAATGACAGGATAGGCATTATCTATTTAACGACGTATAATGCGTTCCAATTTGAGTTGATAATGGAGATAACACCATGCGCCCATCAGATAGATTAGCAGACCAAATGCGTCCGATAAAAATTACGCGTAACTATACAAAGCATGCGGAAGGCTCTGTTCTTATTGAGTTTGGCGACACCAAGGTGTTATGTAATGCAACAGTGGAAGAAGGCGTTCCACGTTTTCTAAAAGGGCAAGGCCAAGGTTGGGTTACCGCAGAATATGGTATGTTGCCTCGTGCAACTAACTCGCGTAATCAACGTGAAGCCGCTCGTGGAAAACAAACTGGCCGTACAATGGAGATTCAACGACTGATTGCTCGCTCATTGCGTGCTGCCGTTGATCTGAAAAAACTGGGTGAATATACCATTACATTAGACTGTGATGTTATTCAGGCAGATGGTGGTACGCGTACTGCTGCAATTTCTGGTGCTTGCGTTGCATTGGTTGATGCGCTGAATAATATGGTTGAGCAAGGGAAATTAAAGAAAAGCCCATTAAAATCAATGGTTGCCGCAGTTTCTGTGGGAATTGTTAAGCAAGAAGCTTTGTGTGACCTTGAATATGTTGAAGATTCAGCCGCTGAAACCGATATGAATGTGGTGATGATGGACGATGGACGTATGATTGAAGTTCAAGGCACAGCAGAAGGCGAGCCTTTCAGTCATGAAGAGTTGCTTGCTTTACTTGCTCTGGCGAAAACGGGGCTAGACACCATTTTCGAAGCTCAGCGAGAAGCGCTGAAATAAACGTATTATTGAATAGGCGACTGATTAGTCGCCTTTTTTATGTCTAACGGTTTGTTGAACATGAATAACTGAATATGAATTATATATTCTGAAATTATATAAATATTAATCAATGAGGAGAATGACTAATGAAAGCCTATCAGCGCGATTTTATTGAACTAGCCATGAAAAAACAGGTACTTAAATTTGGTGAGTTCACACTGAAATCAGGCCGTAAAAGCCCATACTTTTTTAATGCGGGGCTATTTAATACGGGGCGTGACCTGGCTCTTATCGGTCGTTTCTACGCGCAGGCACTACAAGAAAGTACGATTGAGTGCGATGTTATCTTTGGCCCTGCTTATAAAGGCATCCCAATCGCAACGACAATGGCGGTTGCATTAGCTGAGCATCATGATATCGATATGCCATATTGCTTTAACCGTAAAGAAGCAAAAGATCATGGGGAAGGTGGCGTTTTGGTTGGCAGTCCTTTACAAGGTCGCGTTGTGGTCGTTGATGATGTTATTACGGCAGGTACGGCTATTCGTGAATCAATGGAAATCATTAAACAGCAAAAAGCCATATTGAGTGGCGTACTTTTGTCTTTAGATCGTCAAGAGAAAGGTAAAGGTGAAATTTCAGCGGTACAAGAAATAGAACGTGACTATGGCTGTAAGGTTTATTCGATTATTACTATGAGTGATTTAATTACTTATCTTACTGAACAAGATGATATGCATGAACACTTAGCTGCAATGAAAGCATATCGTGAACAATATGGGATCTAGTTAAAAGCAGATAAAAAAAGCCCTCGCCCAATAACGGGCGGGGTGAGTAGTATAAATAATCGTTTGCTGGAATAATTGATTATTGTAGCTGAGCTAAAATTAAAGGCCAGCGAGCTTCGAATTCGACGGTTGGTCGGTAACGAAATTCAGATCGTACAAAGCGCGAAAGCATACCTTCACAATAGGCTAATAGTTGAGAAGCAAGTAGTGATTCATCATGCAGAAAACCATGACCATCACGTATTTTTTTCTCTTTCAGTACTTGTCGCAGTTGCGATTCAATACGTTCAAATAATTGATTAATGCGTCCTTGGAGCCTATCTTGCTCGAACATGAGCGCATGGCCTGTCATTATACGCGTTAAGCCAGGGTTTTTCTCTGAAAAACCTAAGACCAACGCTAAAATTAATTTTACTCTGATAATAGTATCTTTTTCATCAGTTAAAATGAGATTAATACGTGAAACCAATGAGTCTTCAATAAACTCAATCAAGCTATCGAACATTTTCATTTTGCTAGGAAAATGACGATAGAGTGCGGCTTCGGATACGCCGACTGTAGCAGCCAGTTTTGCGGTTGTAATACGCTGGCTACCATCACTACTTTCTAACATCAACGCGAGAGCCTGTAAAATTTCTTCACGTCTGTTACGCTTTTTTGTTATCGCTTTTTCTGCCATGTCTGATAAGACCCCTGCTAAAACAGCAAAACAAACTATCCAAAATTTTGCGCTGAGTAAATAGCTATACAGAGCAAAAGAGTATTAAAAATTATAGATACGTTGATTAAATCTAAGTTATTTTTCTTTAATAAGTGCGTAATGATTATTTTTATACAAAAGATATATCCCTCTGATAGGCACTATTACGCACTTTAACGAAAGATAAATAGGCTTATTGGCGACCTGAGTGACCAAAACCACCTTCGCCACGCTCTGTTGCATCAAAACTATCTACAATATTAAATTCAGCTTGGACAACAGGGACAAAAACCATTTGAGCCAGACGTTCGCCAGGTTCAATGGTAAATGTTTTATCACCACGGTTCCAAGCTGATACCATCAGGGGGCCTTGATAGTCAGAGTCAATCAAACCGACTAAGTTACCGAGTACGACACCATGTTTATGACCAAGGCCTGAACGCGGTAATATCACCGCAGCGAGTTGCTCATCAGCGATATGGATAGCTAAGCCAGTAGGAATAAGGACTGTTTGGCCAGGAGCCAAATCAATCGATGCGTCAAGGCATGCACGTAAATCTAAACCTGCAGAACCCGTAGTTGCATAAGTGGGTAGTGGAAATTCATTACCGATGCGCGGATCAAGAATTTTCAGATCAATTTTTTTCATAACGTTGGAGTATCTCGTCAAGTAAATAGTGGCTTAATTCAATTTTACTACAATGTGGCAATCTGACATCACCTGATGCATCAAATAGATGTAATGCGTTGTTATCACTATTAAATCCGTTATCTGCAAGAGATACGTCATTGGCACAAATTAAGTCTAGTTGTTTTTGTTGTCGTTTTTGGCGTGCATAATCCTCAATATTTTGAGTTTCTGCTGCAAAGCCAACGACGTATGGTCGATTTTGCTTCATTTTTCCGACACTGGCAACAATATCTGGGTTTTTAACCAGTATAATTGTTACTTCATCACCTTGTTTCTTGATTTTATTTTCGGCGACAGTTTTTGCTCGATAATCTGCTACTGCGGCACAACCGATAAAAATATCTTGTTGTTCAATGGTTTGATGTACTTTTTCATACATTTCTAAACCACTGGTAACATTCATGCGATTAACACCAATAGGCGTTTCAATATTTACAGGGCCAGAAATTAATGTCACTTGAGCACCCCGCTCGCTTGCGGCTTGTGCGATAGCAAATCCCATTTTTCCTGAACTATGATTACTGATAAAGCGGACAGGATCTAAGTCTTCACGGGTTGGACCCGCAGTAATCATCAGCTTAATGCCTTGTAAATCTATTTTGGAATTGAAGTGTTCACGAGTTAGGCGAACAATTTCTAATGGGTCAATCATGCGGCCGGGACCAATATCACCACAAGCTTGGCTGCCATTATCAGGCCCCCAGATTTTATACTGCCGTTGTTTCAGTTTGATTAAATTATCTTGTGTTGCAGCGGCACGATACATTTGTTGGTTCATTGCAGGGACTATTGCAATAGGCGCGGCTGAGGCAAGACAAACCGTGGTGAGCAAATCATTGGCCATTCCTGCGTTTAATCGTGCAAGTAAGTCAGCTGTTGCTGGTGCTAAAATAATGATATCAGCCCATTTTGCTAATTCAATATGCCCCATTGCAGCTTCTGCCGCGGGATCAAGTAAATCATCAGCGACAGGGTATCCTGAAACTGCTTGTAATGTTAAAGGGGTAATAAACGCTTTGGCCGCAGATGTCATGACGACACGAACAAGAGCGCCTTCATCCCGTAAACGACGGGTTAATTCAGGAATTTTATAAGCGGCAATACCACCACTAATGCCAAGAACAACGTGTTTACCTGATAGTTGAGTCATTGTTTTTATCCGATTGACCAATATGGCTGGCATATTATCACATCAACAGATTAGGTGAGAGCGCTTGATTTCGCATCATGGTGTTATTTTTGCGAAGTGTTACGCAAAGCCCTGCCTGCTTTATTGTTGTTACGCATTTAACTATGTAGAAAAGTGAGAAAGAAAGTGGGGCATGAAAGGACGCAGTAATGAATGAACATTTGGCATTGTTGCCACGAGAAAAAATATTGGCGTATGGTGCTGCTGCGCTATCAAATGCAGAATTACTCGCTATTTTTCTAAGAACAGGCAGTCAAGGAGAACCTGTTTTGCAATTGGCAGAGCGCTTACTTAAGGAATTCGGTTCGCTATATCTATTACTACAAGCGGATTATACTAAGTTGGCGCAATGTAAAGGGATGGGGGCATGTAAATTTACGCAATTACAAGCGGTTAGTGAGTTAGCTCGTCGTTTTTTTTCTGAACAATTCCTACATGAAGATGTAATGTCGGGACCTGAATTATTAAAAACTCGGCTTTTAGAGTTGTTTGCAGGACAAGAGCGAGAGGTCTTTATGGTGCTATTTTTAAATAATCAGCATCAGATTATTTGTCAGGAAGAAATGTTTAAAGGAACTTTGAATCGAGTTGAAGTTCATCCACGTGAAATTATTCGCTTTGCTATTAAAATGAATGCTAGCGCTATTATTTTAGCCCATAACCATCCTTCAGGTAATCCCGAACCTAGTGTTGCAGATAGGCAGGTTACTGAGCGTATTCACAGTGCTTGTTCAATAATGGGGATTAAATTACTCGACCATTTTGTGGTCGGACACAAAAGTTGCGTATCATTTACTGAGCGAGGATGGCTATAAATTCATTTTTTTGACTAAAAAATGACAACTTTCGTTGTGTTGGGCTTGAGTGGAAACGATTGAAAGCGTATACTACGGCACCTTTAAGGATCTCGGGTTTGGCGAGAAGAGCCTATCTCAGTAAATTTTTACTTAGGTAATGACGGTTTTTTTAGTCACTTAAAGTTTGCTGAGATGGGCTCCAAAGCCTGACGAGGCGGCCATACCCAGAACATAAAGCTCGAGCTGATTAGATTTTTGGAGAATAGACATGTCACGAGTCTGCCAAGTTACCGGCAAGCGTCCAATGAGCGGTAACAATCGTTCACACGCATTAAACGCGACTAAACGTCGTTTTTTGCCAAACCTGCACTCTCACCGTTTCTGGATTGAGTCTGAGAAACGTTTCGTAACACTGCGTGTATCTGCTAACGGTATGCGTGTTATCGATAAAAAGGGTATTGATGCTGTTCTTGCTGAACTGCGTGCCCGTGGTGAGAAGTACTAAGGAGCTAAAAAATGGCTAAAGGTATTCGCGAGAAAATTAAGCTAGTCTCTTCAGAAGGTACAGGTCATTTCTATACCACTACGAAGAACAAGCGCACTATGCCGGAAAAACTGGAATTGAAAAAATTTGATCCAGTTGTTCGTAAGCATGTGATCTACAAAGAAGCAAAAATCAAGTAGTTTTGCTTTCTGCGTAAAAAACCCAGCCTCGGCTGGGTTTTTTTATTTCTTAAATTATTATTAATAAGCGCTATAAGCACTCAATGTGATAGTGATTAAAAGCTATAACCGTTATCCTGAAAGTAGTAACATACTAAGTATTCATTGAATTAATAATGTTATTTATTGTCAAATAACATTATTGTTAAGTAATTTTTCATTTTACCTATAAAATTGATTAAGAGTGCCTGGTGAAAAAACAGTTTAAAAAAATTCTTATTATCAAGATGAGGTTTCATGGGGACATGTTGCTGACGACGCCCGTTATCAGCTCATTAAAGCACCAATATCCAGATGCCGAAATTGATGTTCTGCTTTATCAGGATACGATCCCCATTTTATCGGAAAATAGCGAGATAAATGCCTTATATGGAATAGCAGGCAGAAAAAGTGGTGCGATTAATAAAGCATGCAATTTTATCAAATTGCTGCTGAAGTTACGCAAAAATAAATATGATTTAGTGGTAAATTTAGCCGATCAGTGGATGGTATCTCTACTTGTGCGAGCCATCCCTGCTGAAATGAAAATTTCTCATCAATTTAACCATCGAAATACCCAATATTGGCGTAATAGCTTTACGCACCTTAGTGTTCCCGAAGGTGAACATGTGGTCATGAATAATCTCTCTGTGCTTGAACCGTTAGAAATCAAAGAACTCAAAACACATTTAACGATGTCATATACAGAGCAAGATTGGAAAAATATTGACCAAAAGTTATTAGAACTAGGTGTACACAGTAGTTATGTTGTTATCCAACCGACCGCTCGCCAAATGTTTAAATGCTGGGATGATGAAAAATTTTCAGAAGTGATTGATGCGTTACAATCTCGCGGCTACCAAGTGGTGCTCACTTCTGGCCCGAGTAAAGAAGATATTGAATGTATCAATAATATTGCCTCTGGCTGCAAAGTTAAGCCAATAACCGAGTTAGCGGGTAAGACCTCATTTCCTGAACTTGGCGCACTTATTGCTCATGCGGCATTATTTATTGGAGTCGATTCTGCCCCAATGCACATTGCCGCAGCGGTAAAAACACCGATTGTTTGTCTCTTTGGTGCAACAAATTATGTGTTTTGGCGTCCATGGAGTGATAATGCAGAGCTATTTTGGGCCGGTGATTATGAGCCAATGCCACCAAGAGATGAGCTAGATAGAAGTAAAAAATATTTGTCTATCATCCCTGCATCTGATGTGATTAAAGCGACAGAAAAATTGTTACCGATGAATATCCGCTCAATGATGAAAAGATATTAATATGTGGGGTATTAAATGACAGTGGCATTTTGTCTGTATAAATATTTCCCTTTTGGCGGTTTACAGCGTGATTTTTTACGTATTGCGATGGCTTGCCAAAATCGCGGCTATCATATTCGCGTCTATACCCAATCTTGGGAAGGTGAAATACCTGAAGGACTTGAAGTGATTATTGTCCCCGTGACTTCAAGCACCAATCATGGGCGAAATACCCAATACTGTGAGTGGGTACTAACACACCTTAAACAACATCCGGTTAGCCGAGTTGTCGGTTTTAATAAAATGCCAGGTTTAGATATTTATTATGCCGCTGATGTTTGTTACGCAGAAAAAGTAGCTAATGAAAAAGGTTTTTTTTATAAGTTAACACCACGTTATAAGCATTATATAGCTTTTGAAAAGGCTGTTTTTGAGCAAGGTAAATCGACTCAATTATTGATGCTTACTCCACATCAAATTACACATTTCAAAAAACATTATTCTACTGAATCTGAGCGCTTTCATATGTTACCGCCTGGCATTGCACAGGATAGAAAATATGATAAGCAGATTGCAGGGGCAAAACGCGTTTACCGTGAAAAAAATCAAATTCCCCAATCGGCGTTTTTATTACTGCAAGTTGGTTCTGATTTTAAACGTAAAGGGGTTGATAGAACGCTTCAGGCGATGGCATCTTTACCTGAAAATATCAGAAAAAATACGTTATTGATGGTCGTGGGACAAGATAAACCCGCTAAGTATCAGCGTCTCGCTAAAACACTCGGTATTGCTGAACAAGTTTCTTTTTTCAGTGGGCGTGATGATATTGCACAATTGATGGCAGCAGCAGATATTTTAATGCATCCCGCATATCAAGAAGCTGCTGGAATTGTCTTATTGGAAGCGATAACGGCGGGTTTACCTGTTATTGTGACTGAAGTGTGTGGTTACGCGTCATTTATTGATCAAGCCCAATGCGGTATTGTAATTAAAGAGCCTTTTGAGCAAGTTAAATTGAATAGAGCGTTATCGGAGAGTTTGCAAAATAAACAACAGCTAACTCAGTGGATGAATAATGCGCAATATTTTGCAGATACGGAAGACTTATATAGTTTACCGGAGAAGGCGGCTGATATTATTTTAGGATGCCAAAATGATTGAATTAAAAACGCCTTTTAGTGAATTATGGAAAAATAAAGACCCTTTTGTCGAAGCCGATAAATTGCATGGTGAAGTTTTTCGTGCATTAGAAAGCCGCAGAACATTACGTTTTGAGCTTGAAGGTCGAAGCTATTTTATTAAAATTCATTATGGCACCTCATTGAAAGAAGTTTTTAAGAATTTGATTTCATTTCGCTTGCCTGTTTTAGGTGCCGATAGAGAATGGAATGCGATTCATCAATTGTCTAAAGTGGGTGTTGATACAATGAATGGCCGAGCATTTGGCCAAAGAGGTTTGAATCCTTTACGGCGTCATTCTTTTATTGTCACTGAAGACTTAACGCCAACAATAAGTTTAGAAGATTACTGCGCAAATTGGTTAACGGAGCCGCCTAAGTTTAATGTTAAGCAGATGATTATTCATCGAGTGGCAGAGATGGTACGCAAAATGCACGCCACTGGTATTAACCATCGTGATTGTTATATCTGTCATTTTTTACTTCATTTACCTTTCACGGGTAATCAAAGTGAATTAAAAATATCGGTCATTGACTTACATCGCGCACAATTAAGAACGGTAGTTCCTACTCGCTGGCGTGATAAAGACTTAATTGGTTTATATTATTCATCATTGAACATTGGTTTAACCCAACGGGATATTTTTCGTTTTATAAAAATTTATTTTGGTTTATCTTTAAAAGAAATTTTACTTCAAGAAAAGCGGTTGATAGCAAAGGCTGAAAGTAAAGCCGAGCGGATTGAAGAACGAACAGCTAGAAAATCATTATAAATTAAATAGAAAGAAGAGAGAAAAAAGAAATGTTTTTTGATAAGCAAAATGCGGTAATTAAACAGATTGATGTATCATCATCTGACATTATTGATAGTAGTGATAGCTTACATATTTCTTACGGTATCGATCGTAATTTTCTATATGGCTGTGGTATATCAATTGCTTCAATACTTAAAAATAATTCGAATATTTCTTTTTCTTTCCATGTGTTTACCGATTATTTTGATGAAGAACAATCTCAGCTTTTTCATGACCTTGCATTACAATATAAAACAAGCATCCAAATTTATGTAGTTGACTGTGAACAATTAAAATCATTACCAAGTACTAAAAACTGGTCATATGCTACGTATTTTCGTTTTATTATTGCTGATTACTTTTCTGACCACCTAGAGCGTCTGATTTATATGGATGCAGATATCATGTGTCAAGGGTCGCTGAAAGAGCTATTAGATATCAAATTTGGTCAAAATGAAATTGCAGCAGTTGTACCCGAAAGAGACAGTGTATGGTGGAAAAAAAGAGCTGATGCGTTAAGTATCCCAAGTATTGCAACAGGGTATTTTAATGCAGGCTTCTTAGTTATTAATTTAGTCAATTGGGCTAAAGATAATATATCAACAAAAGCAATGGCGCTATTATCTCAAGAGGAAGTGAAAGCAAAGCTTTCTTATCTTGATCAAGATATTTTAAATATGCTTTTGACTGAGAAAGTGATTTATCTTGATCAAAAATACAATACGCAATATAGCCTAAATTATGAGCTTCAAAAGGGTAAAAAAGAGAATCCAATCACCGAGAATACTATTCTTATTCATTATATTGGACCGACAAAACCATGGCATGAATGGGCTAATTATGCGACATCTCAGCCTTTTATTGATGCTAAAAATGCATCTCCGTGGAAAAACATTCCTTTATTAAAGGCTAAAAGTAGTAATCATTTAAGGTATTGCGCTAAGCATCAAACTAATCAAGGACTATATTGCCAAGGCATAAAAACACACTTTCAATATTTTCTAGCTAAACTGAATAAATAATTGGGCTGACTATGTCTTTTTTAGAAAAAAATGAAATACTTCTTTCGAAGTATAATAGATTTTTAATTTTTTTATTTGTTGCTCTTTTTTTTGTAGAAAATGTGACAAGATATAAGCATATTTTGTTTTATTTGATGATAGCGACCGCACTCATTTATCTATGTATTGACACTAAAAATGTTTTAAAAACGCTTAATAATAAAGTGTTGTACTTAGTTTTGTTGTTCTCTGTTATTTTGTATATAACCATAAGTTACTCTTCAATACCTAGTGTATCGATAAAGGCAATCAATAATAACTTATTGAATTATGGAATATTATCGTTATCGGTATTATTTCCTATTTTGTTGTATAAAGAAAATCAGAAAAGTATATCTAGCTTATTGCTTATTAGTTTTACAGTATCATTAATCGTGATTTTACTAATTGAATTATATCGATATTATGTCGCTTATCATAATGGAGTTCTTCCGTTTACGACGTATGATTTTAGACATGTTTCTGATGCTTTAGTCTTCTTCTTTCCCATTATTCCTATTCTCTGGTATTTACTTCCAAAATCAAAGTTAGTTTATTTTTACTTGCTAAGCGTTGTTTTTTTATTTGTTTTACTAGGCACTTTATCTCGAGGCGCTTGGGTGGCTGTTGCTGCTGCTGCAATTATTTTTTTATGTTTTAAGCGTCCTTGGAAACTCATCGGGATTGGGTTGGGGATAATGGTGATTTCCTTGGTGGTATTAAAAACAACTTATCCAGATGTGACCAAAAAACTATTTTATAAACTAGAGCAAACAGATAGTACACATCGATATCAAAATGGAACTCAAGGCACTGCTTTTGAACTCATCATGGATAAGCCTATCGTAGGTTATGGATTTGGCGATAAGATATATCATGAGAAATATAATAGTGTTGTTAAAAATAACCCAACATGGACATTTAGAACGTCTATAGGCCCGCACAATATTTGGTTATATACTTGGTTTGGTGCCGGCATTATGGGACTTATATCCTTTGGATTTGTATTTTTCGCAATGTGTTATTCCTCCTTAAGGGGAATATGCCATAGTACCTCTCAATCAAAAATTTACTTTTCTTTTATGGCGTTGTTGATCAGTTTAGTTAGCTTCTACCTTGTGAGAGGAATGTTTGAACAAATTGATCTAAAGCCATTAGGAATTTTGCTCGGGTTTTTAATTGCAATGATGGGGCATAACCCTAATGAGCAAAAGGAAAAGACTAGCCATGAATAGTATTGTTACACATAAACAAGTGTTAAAAGCTAAAAGCAATAGCTCTCAAGTTAATTGTATAGATATTATTTATGGTTCTGATGAGAACTATCAATTCGGCGCGGGTGTTTCAGCAGTATCTTTGCTGATTAATAATCCACACGTTTTTTTTAGATTTCATTTTTTCTTTAATACAGTTGACACTCAATTTTTAGATAAGCTCAGACAAATAACGGAACAATTTTCAGCTGAAATTATTGTGTATGAATTAGATAATGCGTTATTAAAGAAATTACCATCTTCAGATGTTTGGTCATCTGCAATGTATTTTCGTTTAATAGCTTTCGATTGTTTATCAAGCGATTATGACTATGCATTATATTTAGATGCTGATGTTATATGTAATGGTTCGTTAGGTTTAGCAACAAGTCTAATCGAAAATAGTGTTTGTGGTGTTATTGCTGATGATTTAGGGGTGAGAACTAAAAGTGGATCTCGTTTACGTACACCTGAATTAGTTGACACTTATTTTAACTCTGGCGTCATGTTTGTTAATTTAAAAAAATGGCATGAAGAGCAAATAACAACGAAATGTTTTGAACTGTTATCTGCTGATAATGCGAAAGTGTTATATAAATATCCAGATCAGGATGTATTAAATCTTCTTTTGAAAGATAAACTCGTGTTACTTGATAAGCGATTTAATACGATTTATACCTTAAAAAATGAGCTTTATGACTCTACACATCAAAAATATAGCGACATAATCACAATAGATACAGTGCTAATTCATTACACTGGGGTAACAAAACCTTGGCATACATGGGCGAATTATCCGGCTTCACAACCTTTTTATCGTGCACTAGAACAATCTCCATGGGCAATTACAGATTTAAAACCAGCAACAAAGTTTGTGGAAAGGAAGAAAGAATATAAGCATTTATTTAAGCAGGGTGCTTTAGTTGCAGGTTGTATTTCAGGTATAAAATACCTTTTTGAAAAACTTAATGGTAAAAAAAGATAATATCATGATTAAAAAAGCTATATTTACTGTTACTCCTATTTTTTCTATACCGCCTAAAAGTGCTGCCGCTGTTGAGTCCTGGATGTATAACGTCGCTAAAAGATTAGATATAGAAAATCGGATTATTTGTATACAAAATGAAGGCTATACAAGTCATAGTGATGTAAATGACAACTGTGCGATTGAGCGTATTAAATTCGGTAAAATTTATACGCGACTTTTTAAAAAATGGACAAGATTAGACCCTTATTCATACGCGGATAGGATTGTTAAAATAAAAAGACAATTTGCCCAAAATACAGATGAAAGTGTTATATTTGTTCATAATAATATTAAGTTATTCAAAAAAATAATTAAAAAAGAAGGGCATAGCAATGTTGTATTACATATGCACAACTGCTTTGAACCTGAAAATCTTCCTGAAGACATAAAGTTAATCGTACCTAGTCGTTTCATGCAAAATTGGTTTCGTGAACGTTTACCTCATGCGCTAATTGAAGTTGTTCGTAATGGCTTTGATGGCGAAATTTATGCTTTACCTCCTGAAGTTCAGCGCGAAAATTTTGGCTTAAATGCAAAAGATAAAATCGTATTATTTGCCGGAAGAATTGCTAGAGATAAAGGATTGCTTGAGCTAATGCAAGCTTGTAATACCTTTTTTAGTGATGATAAGCATTATAAGCTAGTGATTGTTGGCGATCCAAATGCAGCATCGAAAGGTGAATTAGCAAAATATCAAGATGAAGTAAAAAGCTATGCTAAAAACTTAGGAGATCAATGTATTTTTTTGGGCGGTGTTCATCCCGATAAAATTAGACATTATTACTCTATTGCGGATGTTATTGCCGTACCTTCGATAACTAATGAGCCATTTTGTATGGTTGCTCTCGAAGCAATGGCCTCTGGTCGCCCTGTTATTGCAAGTCAGCGAGGCGCGATGATTGAATTCGTTACTCATAATGAAACAGGTTTTATTTTTAGGGAACCACTTTCACCTATAATGATGGCAGAAGACATTCATCATGCTTTAAATCATCCAAATGCCTTTAATATAGCCAGAAATGCGAAAGAGTATGCTTATCATAATTTCACGTGGGAAATTGTGAAAGACGAGCTTCAAAGTGTGATCCATAAATGGTACTCATAATCTGAAAGAAGAGTTTTAACATGCCAGAACTACCTGAAGTTGAAACCAGCCGCAGGGGAATAGAACCTCATTTAGTCGGTAACATCATTTCATATGCGATTGTGCGTAATGGCCGTTTGCGTTGGCCTGTGAGTGAGCAAATTGAGCGTCTATCGGATGAACCTGTGCTCAGCGTACAGCGACGTGCAAAATATCTACTCATTGAGCTTACCAAAGGTTGGATTATTGTTCACTTGGGAATGTCGGGCAGTATTCGAATATTGACTGAAGAACTACCTGAAGAAAAACATGACCATGTCGACTTGATAATGAAAGATGGAAAAGTACTTAGATATACTGACCCTCGACGTTTTGGTGCTTGGCTATGGTGTGACGATTTAGAAACGAGTTCGGTACTTGCTCATCTAGGACCTGAACCTTTATCTGATGAGTTTAATGCCGAGTATTTGTTTGAGCTTGCCGCCAAAAGAAAAACAGCGATAAAACCGTGGCTGATGGACAATAAAATTGTGGTTGGTGTCGGCAATATTTACGCGAACGAGGCACTGTTTGTGGCTAAAATTTCGCCTGAGAAAATTACCAATACATTGACTTTAGTCGATGCAACGGAACTCGTCACTCAGATAAAAAAAGTATTACAACGTTCAATAGAGCAAGGTGGTACCACATTAAAAGATTTTCTTCAGTCTGATGGTAAGCCGGGTTATTTTGCGCAAGAACTTTTTGTTTACGGTAAGAAAGGTGAGCCCTGCTCAATATGTGGGACACCCATCGAAACTATCAAGCAGGGGCAACGCAGTACATTTTTTTGTCGTCAGTGCCAAAAGTGATAATTTAATATCGTAAAATTTTACGCTTTATTGAGTTTTTTCAGCATTGCCTCTGAGACGATAGGCGGCAAAAATGAAGAGACATCGCCATCATGTAGTGCAACATCTTTGATTAAAGATGAAGAAACAAACGATAAGCTTTGTGATGGTAATAAAAAGACCGTTTCAAGATCAGGCACAAAATGGCGATTCATATTAGCCAGCTGCCACTCATATTCAAAATCAGCAACTGAGCGAACGCCTCGAATTAAAATATTTGCGTTGTGTTTTTGAGCAAACGTTGCCATAAGCTCCGAAAATCCAACAACTTCAACGTTATCTAGGTGAGAAGTTACTTGTTTTGCTAGCTCAACACGCTCATCAAGGGTAAACATTGGGCTTTTTCGTTGGCTATTGGCAATGGCTAATAGCACATGATCAAACATGGCCGCAGCGCGAGTGACAATATCAACATGCCCTGAAGTAATGGGGTCGAATGTACCGGGGTAGATAGCTTTATGTTTCATGTTCATATTATCTCATTGTTTATTATTACTTATTCGAAAATTTAGTATGAATAAGCGATATTTATCATCAACATTATCGGCTATTACGTATTGTTGCAACATGAGATGATACCCTTCAATAAATTTTAAGCCCTATTTTAGCTGCATATTCTGCACACTTTCATCAAAGGTTTATGGTAAGATAGCGCCAATTTTGGTAAGTGAATTAGAACGAATGTTACTGCGTTTATATCAAGTACTCCTTTATCTCATCCAGCCATTTATTTGGGTTCGCCTGTTGCTGCGTGGTCGTAAAGCGCCTGCGTATCGCAAACGTTGGGGTGAACGCTATGGTTTTTGCGCTGGAAAAGTCGTACCTCAAGGTATTTTACTGCATTCAGTCTCTGTAGGTGAAACGCTGGCAGCGGTACCATTAGTTCGAGCACTTCGTCATCACTATCCTTCATTGCCGATCACTGTGACAACTATGACTCCAACTGGGTCTGAACGGGTTCTTTCTGCTTTTGGCGATGATGTTTATCATGTTTACCTTCCTTATGATTTACCGGGCTCTATGCGTCGTTTCCTTAAACAAGTTGATCCAAAACTAGTGATTATTATGGAAACCGAACTATGGCCGAACATGATCAACCAGTTGCATAAACGTAATATTCCCTTAGTGATTGCAAATGCACGTTTGTCAGCGCGTTCAGCTGCTGGTTATCAAAAACTCGGAAATTTTGTCAAGCGAATGCTGCGAAATGTCACTATGGTCGCAGCACAGCATCAAGAAGATGGTGAGCGATTTGTTCAGTTAGGTTTAAGACGTATGCAACTGAATGTCACTGGTAGCTTGAAGTTTGATATTTCAGTCACGCCAGAGCTTGCGGTAAGGGCAATAACTTTACGCAGGCAGTGGGCCGCACATCGTCCTGTGTGGATTGCGACGAGTACTCACGAAGGTGAGGAAGCGATTGTGTTGGAAAGTCATCAGAAATTACTTAAACGTTTTCCGAATCTATTGTTGATTTTAGTGCCTCGCCATCCAGAGCGTTTTGCCAAGGCGGAAGAGCTGACACAAAAAGCTGGATTACGCTTTATCCGTCGTAGTAGCAATATGATCCCTTCTGCTGATGTTCAGGTTGTAATCGGCGATACCATGGGTGAACTGATGTTATTGTACGGAATTGCTGATATTGCGTTTGTTGGTGGTAGCTTAGTTGAAACTGGTGGGCATAATCCGCTAGAGGCTGCGGCTCATGCTTTGCCTGTATTAATGGGGCCACATACGTTTAATTTTAAAGATATTTGTGGCAAGCTATTACAAGCGGATGGTTTGATCACCGTCACTGATAGTGAATCGATGGCTCAAGCCGTTACTAGTTTATTATCAGATGAAGATTATCGCTTATATTATGGGCGACATGCTGCTGAAGTTCTGCATGAGAACCAGGGTGCTTTACAACGGTTGTTAACATTATTACAGCCTTATTTACCGCCAAAAGAGCAATAATATTGTTGGATTGTTTTTTTTAGTTAACTGAACTTGAACAAGACAACAATGAATGCTGACTATTTCAGACTAATCCTTATTATTCCAGATAAACTATAGTAGACTTCACAGCTAATTTTCCTTTCATTCTATTGAGTATTTTATTATGGGTTATTGATACTCGAATAGAGCTGTGGATATTTTACGTTAGATTTTTTAACTATTTTAAAAAACAACCTTTAGATGCCGAGTATGCCAGCAATCAATCAACCAATATCAAACAAATATGTTTACTTATGGATCATCGGGTATGCCATTGCGTGGATATTCGCTAGCTTCTATTTTGATCCAACGGTTCCTTATGACACGGTTGAAGCCGTTAACTGGGGAATGAATGGAGAGTGGGGATCGCCTAAAAACCCGTGGTTTGTTGGGGTGATGATGTGGCCCGCTATTCATTTAGGTATCTCTTACAGTTTTTATTGGTATTTTATTCATTTTGTTGGCATTGCTTTTGGGTTATTGGGTGTTTGGAAATTAGCGTACCGTTTAACTGAACGTCGAGACCTTGCTTGGTTTGCGATGCTAATGTTGAACCTATCCGGTATTATTAATTTCGATATTATTCCCTATAATGATAATTATATTTTAGTGACTTTCTGGGCATGGATAATTTATTTCTTTTTACGTGCTGTGTATGAAAACCCGGCATGGTGGCTACTTTTTGCCTTATTTTCTGGGCTGGCTACCATGGGGAAATATTCCACGCTTGCTTTGGTAGGTTCAGTTTTTTTATTAACTCTATTGGTAAAACAAGCTCGTCAAAGCTATCGATATCCAGTCTTTTATCTTGCTATAGCACTATGGTTTGCTTTGGTATTACCAAATTTCTTTTGGTTGATGGCCAGTGATTTTTCTGCCTTTAAGTGGGTAGACTCACAGATTGCTCCTGGTTTTAACCTTCATACGACAGAAGCCGCATTGAGTGTATTTTATCCCTTAGTGATTGCCACGATTATTTTATATTGTTGTGGTGGTAAATTAGGTTGGCCAAAAGCATTAGCTAACCGAATGACTAATTTTATTGTTTTATTTCCTTTGATTGTTATCTATGGTTGGTTTTCCTTCCATGATGGCGGTCGAATTACGGAATGGCTACAGCCTTTTATGGCCGTTTGTGCGCCTTTATTTGTTGGTTCTATTAGTGTGATGCCGAAAAAGCCATTAAGAAAATCATTGATTGGATTGGCTATTTTCGGTGTTTTGGTTTTATTGGGGTATATGACCGTGCAAGGGGCGAATATTCAAGGTGCTGGGCAGAAATTTATTGGTGTGAAAACATTGATTGCAGAAGGTGAGCAGCGTTGGTATCAGCGTTATGGTACTCCAGTAAAATACGTCGGTGGTGAAGATAACCTGCATCAGTGGTTTATTATTTATGCGAAAGATAAGCCCCATGTGATTCAACCATGGACATTAGAAAACCATATGCCACCGAATGTGTATAATCGTTATATTACCGAAAGTGAAATTCGTAAACATGGCGCTATATTACTAGGTCGTAAATATGATGATTGTGCCCATGAAAACTTTAACAAAGTACGTCAGTATTGGCCGCAATTCACTATCGAAAAAGAAGATGTGATATATCGTTCTGAGCCAGATGCTAAACCTGAAACTATGTGTTTTGGATTTATTGCGCCGGAGAAGTAATTAAATTATTGTGCTATATCTTGTTTATTTAAAAATAAGATATAGCTCTAATTATAATTAATATTATTTAATAATCCTTAAAAGGATTGCTAGACGAGTAAAATAGTTAGCTTTTGATTTTTGATGAAATAATTTAAAAACAGAAAACCACTTCATATAACCTAAATAATTTAGTTTAAATAAATCAGGGTGCTTACTAGCACAAATCAAAAAAATACCTTGGTCATCATCAATGATCCCTGAGAGTAATAGTTTTTTCTGTATTTGAGTGACTAGTTTGTAAAACTCAATCCATTTATCTTTAGCTGCAACAATAACGCCGCCAATAATATATGTTTCATTATTAATGACTTTATCCATAACACTTTGTTCATCTTCTAGATTTAAGCCATCTTGAATGGAAAAAAGATGAACATAATTTTTATCAAAAGGATGATTCCATTCTTTTATTCCATAAAGTACTTTATCTTTTCGAACATAACCAAAATCAACCCAAGAAATTAATTCACTATCAGCTAAGCCTAAATTTATCGCAGTATTAACAAAATAAGGTTTTAAATTATTGATTAAGACATACTCTGCTGACCAGTACTCTGGGTTTTTTAATTGTTCTGGTTTAATTAATTTTTTAAATGAATCACTATGTTGTATAGCTGAAATTTTGTTTATCGTGTATTTAAACTTGTGGTGTAGATCCAGAGTGATGACATGAGTTGGTTTTCCCTCTCTTATTTTGAGAATCTGTTCTTTCAAGTCAGGAGAAGTAAATACGATAATTTTATTATCAATACCTGATAACTTATTGAAATAATTAAAATAAGTTTCAGCCGTTCTCTCTAGTCTATCAGAACGACCACTTTTAGCATTCCAATTTCCCCTGCCGATATCAAAGAATGCTGTAATTAATGTTATTGATTTGTTCATTATAATTAAGGTGTTTTCTGGATAAAGAAAAAAGAACACAGATCATAATATATGTATTAACTGTGAGGTTAAAAAAAGAAAATTTCTTTAGCAAAGATACCTTTCTATAAGAAATGTTTCAACTGCTTATAAATGTCATCAGCATTAATATACACCATTGTGCTATTAGCCGACTTAATGCTGTGCTGTGCTTGTCCATAACCACCAATCAAACCGGGATCTGTGGGGCCAAAAAGGGTAAAGTTGGTTTTATCCAAAGCGGCGGTTAAATGGCTCAGGCCTGTATCGACAGAGACAACTGCTTTTGCATTCGCAATTTGCTGCGCAACTTGCGCGAGAGTTAGTTTCGGTAATACTTCTACAAAATCAAATCCCTCGGCTAGGCGTAATGCCCTTTGCTGCTCATGCTCCGTTCCCCACGGTAATCTGACCTGTACTCCGGTATTTGCCATCAACGTTATTAACTCGCGCCAGTTTTCTTCTGGCCAATGTTTGTCATCACGCGTGGTGGAGTGTAGAAAAATAACATAAGGGTTCATTGCTTCAGGGGAAGATTGTAAAAATTGATGAGCAATAGCATAGTCCCCTTGGGTCGTGGGACATGAATAGCCAAGGCTTGCGGCAAATAATTGGCGAATACGCTCTACCGCATGTTGCTGCTTACTAATTGCATAGCGATAATTATAAAAAAAGCTAGCGAGAGGCTCGCGAATACTGTGGCGGTCATAACCATGTTTTGGACCATGAGCTAACCGAGTGACCAAAAAGGCGCTTTTTAATAATCCTTGTGCATCGATGATTGCATCATATTGATTAGCCTGGATTTGATTGCGAAATTTGGCACGTTCGGCTCTAATCGGTGCAGAAAACCAGTTTTTCCGCCAGCGACGAATAGCCACAGGGATCACTTGGTTAACCGCGCTATGCCATGTTGGAATTTGAGCAAAACCTTCTTCAACTACCCAATCGAATTGAATATTCGGTATGGCTTTCTGCGCGTCGGTTAAAGCGGGTAAGGAATGTAAAACGTCGCCCATAGAGGATGTTTTGACTAAAAGCACGCGCATATTATTCAATACCTATATTTAAACGTGCCAAGGCATCGATAACTAATTGAGGCTGAATATCAATCAAGCTTTGATGATAGCCGCTATCCCCATCGCCTTTGCGAACTTTATGATAGCCACTAATTAAGCGAATAACTTCTGCTTTATTGGACAGTGGAGGCGTAAAGTCAGGGCTACTTGGTCCATAAAGCGCAACTAATGGTTTATCGAGTGCGGCAGCGACATGCATAAGACCAGAGTCATTACTCACAATTGCTTGGCAGGCATCAATCAGGTTTACAGCTTGATCTAATGATGTTTTTCCAGCGAAATTGTGGCAGTGCTGCTGTGCATTTTTAGTTAAACTGCGGCGAATGTCTTCCCCTGCATCATTGTCTTTTTGGGAACCAAAGAGCAAGACTTGATAACCTTTCTCACTAATCATTTTTTCCGCTAAGGCCGCATAATGATAGTGTGGCCAACGTTTAGCGGGACCAAACTCAGCACCCGGACAAAAACCAATAATTGGGCGTGAATGTTCAATATTAAACGTATCCATTACATGAGTGACATCTTGTTTATTTGTCACTAATTTCGGCCAGAGTATTGGTGTTGGGATATCAGTTGCAGATTTAATGATTTGCTTATCATAAGCTAATGCAACATAGCGTTGCACCATCAGTGGAAAAGCGACTTTATTTAATGGGCGAATATCATTGAGTAAACCATAACGCATTTCGCCTCGCCAGCCGGTTCTTTTGGCTATTTTGGCAAAGAAAGGCACCAAGGCAGATTTGAATGAATTAGGTAAAACAATCCCTTGGTCATAGCCATTTTTTCGCAAATTGACGCCTAATCGGCGACGTTCACCAATATCAAGCTTGCCATGACCTAGAGGCATTGGGATTGCTTGGCTGACTTCTGGCATTTTAGCTAATAGTGGACGGCACCACTCAGGCGCCATCACATCAATTTGAGCATGGGGATGCAGTGCTTTTATCGTGCGATATAGGCTTTGCGACATCATCATATCCCCTACCCATGAGGGGCCGACCACTAATATTTTCATAAAACCACTATCGTTATAAAATCGCTAGTTTGATAAAACTAATGCATTTATCAATGAGAATTAATCTTCTTTATTTAGCCAATGCATATATTCGGTGACGCCTTCGGCAACGGTTTTAAACGGCGCGGTATAACCTGCTGCACGTAACTTAGTGAGATCTGCTTGCGTAAAGCTTTGGTAGCGACCTTTTAGTTTTTCAGGGAATTCAATGTATTCAATAGCGACATTTTTGTCTTTATGGAAGCTTGTCACGGCATCAGCAACTGCTTGGAAAGATTCGGCGCGGCCGGTACCACAGTTAAAAATCCCCGAAACATTGTTTTGCCAGAGCCACAGGTTCATTGCGGCTACATCACCGACATAGATAAAGTCACGGCGGAAAGTATCGCTACCTGCAAATAGTTTTGGGCTTTGACCTTCATTAATCTGTTTGTTTAAGTGGTAAGCCACGCTTGCCATGCTACCTTTATGTTCTTCATTAGGACCATATACATTGAAGTAACGGAAGCCACACACGGTTGAATTTGCTTCTGGTAGAATCTCACGAACATATTGGTCAAATTGGAATTTTGAATAACCATAAACATTAAGTGGTTTTTCAAATTCACGTTCTTCAATAAAATTATCGCTACGGCCGCCATAGGTGGCAGCGGATGAAGCATAGAGGAATGGTACTTCACGTTCTAAGCAGTAGTGTAGTAACTCTTTAGAGTATTGATAATTATTATCCATCATATACTTACCATCCCACTCTGTGGTTGATGAGCAAGCACCTTCATGGAAAACCGCATCAATATCGCCAAAATCATCGCCAGAAAGAATACTGACTAGAAAATCTTCTTTATCTGCGTAGTCTGCAATATCAAGGTCAACAAGGTTGGCAAACTTAGTGCCGTCTTTCAGGTTATCTACAACGAGGATATCAGTACGGCCTATATTATTTAGGGCTCTAACAATATTGCTGCCAATAAAACCTGCTCCACCAGTGACTATGATCATTGGGTATACCTCTAATGAGTTAAGAATAAATTGAATAATGTCTTGGCGCGTATAATAACACCTCTTTGCATTGACGACAGTATTAACCCGCCATACTTTGAGTTCCCATTCAATGACTAACAATTCGAATAATTTAGGGTAAAACAACTTCAATGCAGTCAATTATCGTGATCTTGGCTACAAACTTAACTTATTTGCTCACAGATTGTCGCCAGTTGTAGAGACTATTATTAAACTCTGCAAATAGTCACTCTATAGGAATAAATTATGTCGGATCAATTTTATCAGCAGATTAAAGACCAGTTAGTGCAAACTCAGGCGGACGGGTTATTTAAAAATGAGCGAATTATTACCACCTCACAAGATGCGGATATTGGAATTGCTGGGGGAAAGCGGGTCGTTAATTTTTGTGCTAACAACTACCTTGGTTTGGCTAATCATCCAGCGTTGATTGAAGCTGCGAAGCAGGGAATGGATAGCCACGGCTTTGGTATGGCTTCTGTTCGATTTATCTGCGGTACACAGGATAATCATAAAATTCTTGAAAAAAAACTTGCTGATTTTTTAGGCTTTGAAGATGCCATTCTTTATTCATCTTGTTTTGATGCCAACGGTGGCTTATTTGAAACCTTAATGGGGCCTGAAGACGCTATTATTTCAGATGCGCTTAATCATGCTTCAATTATTGATGGTGTTCGGCTTTGCAAAGCTAAGCGGTATCGCTACAGCAATAATGACATGATTGAACTCAAACAGCGTCTGGAAGAGGCGAAAGCCGCAGGTGCTCGCCATATCATGATCGCCACCGATGGTGTTTTTTCGATGGATGGGGTGATTGCAGATTTAAAATCAATTTGTGATCTTGCAGATGAATACCAAGCATTGGTGATGGTTGATGATTCTCATGCAGTGGGTTTTGTTGGTCAAAATGGTCGCGGGAGTCATGAATATTGTGAAGTGATGGGACGAGTCGATATTATCACCGGTACCTTAGGTAAAGCTCTTGGTGGCGCTTCTGGTGGTTATACGGCAGCTAAAAAAGAGGTGGTTGAATGGCTACGTCAACGCTCTCGTCCTTATTTATTTTCTAATTCACTTGCACCCGCGATTGTCGCTGCATCCATTAAAGTCATTGATATGATGGGTGAAGGTCAGGCTTTACGTGAAAAATTATGGCGCAATGCTGTGTTATTTAGAGAAAAAATGACGGCTGCGGGCTTTACTCTTGCAGGTGCCGATCACGCCATTATCCCTGTCATGTTAGGGGATGCCAAAGTTGCTCAAACATTTGCAACTGAGTTACTTAATGAAAATATTTATGTGACAGGATTTTTCTACCCAGTTGTTCCTCAAGGACAAGCGCGTATTCGCACGCAAATGTCCGCTGCACACTCTGAGGAAGATATTTTACGCGCTGTTGATGCATTCACCCGTATTGGCAAAAAACTCAACATAATTAAATAAAGAGAGAATAAGGTCGCCTATGAAAGCACTGTCCAAATTAAAAGCAGAACCAGGTATATGGATGACGGAAGTTCCTAAACCGGAACTTGGACACAATGATGTGATGATTAAAATTCGTAAAACGGCTATATGTGGAACGGATGTACATATCTATAACTGGGATGAATGGTCGCAAAAAACGATCCCAGTGCCGATGGTGGTCGGTCATGAATATATTGGGGAAATTGTTGCTATTGGACAGGAAGTCAAAGGATTTTCTATTGGTGATAGAGTCTCTGGGGAAGGGCACATAACTTGTGGTCACTGCCGTAATTGCCGGGGTGGGAGAACCCATCTTTGCCGCAATACCATCGGTGTTGGGGTTAACCGTCAAGGATGCTTTGCCGAGTATTTAGTTATTCCTGCCTTCAATGCATTTAAAATACCAGATAATATCCCCGATGAAATCGCTGCGATTTTTGACCCGTTTGGTAATGCGGTTCATACGGCACTTTCCTTTGATTTAGTTGGGGAAGATGTTCTAGTTTCAGGGGCCGGCCCAATTGGTATTATGGCGGCAGCCGTGTGTCGCCACGTGGGCGCCCGTCACGTTGTTATCACTGATGTTAATGATTATCGGCTTGAATTAGCTAAGAAAATGGGTGTTTCACGCGCAGTGAATGTTAGTCGTGAAAATCTCAAAGATGTGATGAACGAGCTAGGTATGAAAGAAGGTTTTGATGTGGCTCTTGAAGTTTCAGGTTCTCCGGCTGCTTTTCAAACTATGTTAGAAACCATGAACCATGGTGGCCGCATTGCATTGTTAGGTATTCCACCTGCATCAATGGTGACTGATTGGAACCAAGTTATCTTTAAGGGCTTATTTATCAAAGGTATTTATGGCCGAGAGATGTTTGAGACTTGGTATAAGATGGCGACTTTGGTTCAATCAGGTCTCGATTTATCACCGATTATCACTCATCAATTTTCTATTGATGACTTCCAACAAGGTTTTGACCTGATGCGTTCAGGCCAGTCGGGTAAAGTGATATTGAATTGGGATTAATTTTTATCTTAATTTAACTTAGCAGTTAGTTTCCAGTTACCTCGGTGGTAACTGGAAATGTTTTATATTTATTTTTGTGTGAATAGGGGCGGTTTTTTCTTCCCTAATTTTTCCGTTACCTTTTCGGCTAATAACGGCTGCAATGTTTTATCGTGACAAATTGCCTCAACCACAAACATCAAAAAATTGATCCCTTGCAAGCGTTCGGGTGTTTGTTCAAACTCACAAACGCCGATTTCTAGTGGTACTAATGGGGTTACGACTACTTTAGATTCATTTGACGCAGGGGCAATCGGTTTCTGTGACTGCTCTGGTTTATGGGTAGGTTTATTATTAATATTTTTTTCCGGTAGCATTTTTAATGGTTTATCGGGTTGATTATTACCTGACTGGTTGTTACTTGATGGGTTACCCGTAGATTGTTGTCCAACTAATGCGCTGACAGCAACTAACTCAATGTCCGCAGGTAGCTGAGGAAGATATTTTTGTAAGGCTCTTACAGTTGAAGGGTGAGGGTGACCAATCGCCACCGCACTGCCGTGTTTGCGTGCATAGGCAACCGCTTTATTCAACTGAGTTCGCGTTTCTTCTTCTGACTGATTATTATCAATAAAAATATTGCGTCTGGCGGTTGGTACACCAAACTCTTTTGCCGCATTGACGGCTTGGGTATTGCCAATAGTCACGCTGTCTAAGAAGAATAGATTAGAATGAGATAATGAACGCATCACATTTTTCATCCCTGCTAAGCTCGATGTCATCTCACTGCCCATATGATTATTCATTCCTTTGGCATAAGGCACTCGGCTGATGGCGTTTTTAATGATGCGATCAATCTCGCCAGCACTCATTGATGGCGCTAATGTATCTTTTTCAAGCGGTTGCTTGCTTAATGGTTTCATGGGCATGTGGATCAAAATTTCACGCCCTTGTTGATGTGCTTTTTCAGCCACTTCACGACCATGGGGAGAGCTCGGTAAAATCGCAATTGTGACTGCGGTTGGCAGCGCTAATATTTGGTTATCTTCTTTGACTCGATAGCCAAAATCATCGATAACAATAGCTAATTTTGCTGCACTCGCCTGTAAACATATGATTAATAGTGATAGACCAACAAATAATCTCAGTGGCGAGTGCTTTAACATAATTATTTTCCTAACTTTTTATAGTTGGCTAGGTTACTTTCCTAACCAAGGGCGTGGGTTAACAGTTTTACCCTGCCGGCGAATTTCGAAGTATAGTGAAGGCCGTTCTTGACCTCCGCTACTTCCTACTAATGCAATTGGCTGTCCTGCTCGTACTTCTTGGCCAACATTAACCAAGGCACTTTGGTTATAACCGTACAGGCTCATATCGCCTTTACCATGCTCAACGACTACTACTAATCCGTAACCCTGTAGCCAGTCAGCAAGTAAGACGCGGCCATCTGCGATTGCTTTAACTTGTGTTCCTTCATTGGCGGCAATTACCATGCCTTTCCAACGTAGTTCGCTGGAAATGACATCGCCATAATTATGTAAAGTAGAGCCACGCACAGGCCAAAAAGCTTGGCCCGCAGGGCGACCTAATCCACCTGTTCTCGACATTAGTGAACGTTCACTTTCGGACGGCTTATACGTCGCGCCTTTTTGTTTAGCCTGACGTTCTTTTTGAGCGACTTCAGCGCGGATACGGGCTGCTTCTTTGGCTTCACGTTCTGCTCGTGCTTTGGCTTCACGTTCAGCGCGTACAATTTTATCTCGTAACCTTGCTTCATTTTGTTTCAAAACAGCAAGATTCTTTTGGTCTTCTTTTAAAGTACTTTCAAGGACAGTCAGTGTTTTTTGGCGATCAACTTTTGCAGTATCTAATTTATTTTTTTCTTGTTGCTGCCGTGTAAGCGTCGTTTTTTGCTCTACTAATTTTTTCTGTTCAAGTTGTTTTTGTTGGTTGAGTTCTAAAGTGGTTTCTTCAAGTTCAATAATATTTTTTTCACGAGCTTGATTTAAATAGCTGTAATAAGCCAGTATGCGTTCCTCTCGTTGGCCTTCTTCCCCTTTTAATAATAGGGTGAGGCCTTGATGTTTACCTAAGCGAAAGGCGGCATCCAGTTGTTCAGACAACAATTTTTCTTGTTCAGTTTTCTTTTTTTGTAATCGATTAATATTGCTATTGAGAGAGGTAATTTCACTACCAAGCTGCTTTAATTGAGTTTGAGTTTCATGTAATCCACGGCTTGCAGCAGAAATATTTTTTTCTTGTAGCTTAAGCTGTTCGAGAAGAGCTGATCGTTTAGCTTTTTGTTCTTGAACACTTTTTTCTTTATCCGCAATACTCTTGAGTAGGTCATTTAGTTGACCTTTATTTTCAGTGATCTGATTTGCCATTGCCGTCGGGATAGGCGCGATAGCCAATAAACCCACGCAAAGTAGGGCAGAAGTAATAGCCTGACGAATAAATAATATTTTCATTCGATAATGTGTGTTGGCCATTGTGATAGAACACCTCAATTAAATGCAATAACAGATTATTTCATCTGCAAGTTTTGGTTTCCAGTGTTCTCTTGTAAAAAGGGCTGAAAACATGGGCTAATTAGGATTATTGCTATTTTGACAGATCATCATTAAGTTAAATAATATCCTTTCATTATCAACGATTTTACAGGTATAGCCAGTGTTGATGTGCTTTTTATTACAGAGCGGTCATTTAGCTTACCGTTTAACTTATGTTAAAATACCAGCGCTGAATTTTAAAAGAAAAAGCCTATTTTTTAGAAAACAAAGCTAATTTTGCATACTTTATTATAAAAAAAAACGTGTAGTTTGCGCGAACTGGCTGTAATTAGCTCAACACAAAGGTATACTCTGAACCCTTTGATATTCGTTTTTAACTAACGGGAGTAATTGCCCCCCATGATCCAAGAAATCATGCAATTTGTAAGCCGGAACATGTTATTGAGTCTGGTTTGGATAGCGCTATTAGTTGCCGTGGTCGTAATGACCTTTAAAGGCCTTTTCTCAAAATCTAAAGTGATTGCTCGCTCTCAGGCGATCACACTTATTAATAAAGAAGAGGCAGTTATTGTAGACTTACGGACTCGTGAAGATTTCCGCAAAGGACACATTATTGATTCTATCAATTTAACGCCGTCTGAAATTAAAGATAATAATTTAGGTGAGTTGGAAAAACATAAACAAAAACCTATTATTATTGTTTCAGGTAGTGGTATGGAATCAGCAAAACCTGCGGAACAATTAGCACAATACGGTTTTGAAAAAGTTTTTGTCCTGAAAGAAGGGATCGCTGGTTGGGCAGGTGATAACCTCCCACTAGCTCGTGGCAAGAAGTAGCTACTGCGCATAGTGGTTCTCAAGTTGTATGTGCAACTTGGGTAGCGCAATGCAGAGAACCCCTCTGTAGCTCAAAATGACAGGTATTCCCTTAAATTATTTGAGTTACAGGTAGGCAGCAAATTAAGATATCCAAGGAGCATACACCAGTATGTGACTTGGGTAGCGCAATGCAGAGAATTCCTCTGTAGCTCAAAATGATAGGATTTCCCTTAAATTATTTGAGTTACAGGTAGGCAGCAAATTAAGATATCCAAGGAGCATACACTAGTATGTGACTTGGGTAGCGCAATGCAGCGAACACCCCTGTAGCTCAAAGAATAACAGGGAAAAATCATATGGAAGTTAAAAGGTACTATAACTATGTCAGAACAAAACAACTCAGAAATGGTATTTCAAATTCAACGCATCTATGCAAAAGACGTTTCATTTGAAGCACCTGGCGCACCACATATTTTTCAACACGAATGGCAGCCAGAAATTAAATTAGATTTAGACACTTCTTCAAACCAACTGTCAGAAGGTGTTTATGAAGTTGTTTTGCGTGTGACAACTACGGCAACATTGGGCGAAGAAACCGCTTTCCTGTGTGAAGTTCAACAAGCAGGCGTTTTCTCTATCGAAGGTATTGATGGCACTCAAATGGCACATTGCTTAGGTGCGTACTGCCCGAACATCCTGTTCCCATATGCACGTGAAGCAATCACTAGCTTAGTGGGTCGTGGTACATTCCCACAATTGAACTTAGCGCCAGTAAACTTTGATGCATTGTTCATGAACTATTTGCAACAGCAACAAGGCGAACAAGCGCAGAACTCAGAAGCCCAACAGGACGCTTAATGAAGACTGCTTCAATGACAGTAATCGGTGCCGGCTCGTACGGCACCGCTTTAGCCATCACTCTTGCGCGTAATGCGCACCAAGTGGTGCTATGGGGACATGATCCCGCTCATATCCGTAAATTAGAACAAGATCGCAGCAATCAGGCATTTTTGCCGGGCGTTTCTTTCCCTGATAGTTTATCCCTCGAAACGGACTTAAAACAGGCTGTTGAGGCGAGTCTGAATATCTTGATAGTCGTACCTAGCCATGTTTTCGGTGATGTACTCAAACAAATCCAACCTTATCTTCGAACCGGCGCGCGTATTATTTGGGCGACCAAAGGTTTAGAAAGAGATACCGGGCGTTTGTTGCAGGATGTGGCACGTGAGGTATTAGGCAATGAAATTCCGTTAGCTGTATTATCTGGACCGACTTTTGCTAAAGAGCTTGCCGCAGGTTTACCGACGGCGATTTCAGTCGCGGCGAGTAACAGCCAATTTGGCGACGAGCTACAGCAGTTATTCCATTGTGGTAAAAGCTTTCGTGTTTACAAAAATCCCGATATGGTTGGTGTTCAGCTTGGTGGTGCCGTGAAGAACGTCATTGCCATTGGCGCCGGTATTTCAGATGGTATGGGATTTGGTGCCAATGCACGTACTGCTTTGATTACCCGAGGATTAGCTGAAATGAGTCGTCTTGGCGCTGCCCTCGGCGCAGACCCGTCTACTTTTATGGGAATGGCTGGGTTGGGTGATTTAGTGTTAACTTGTACCGACAACCAATCTCGTAATCGTCGATTTGGTATGATGCTTGGGGATGGCATTAGTGTGGCCGATGCCGAAAAAGAAATTGGTCAAGTGGTTGAAGGTTACCGCAACACTAAGGAAGTGAAAGCGCTTGCTGAGCGTGCGGGTGTTGAAATGCCAATCACTGAGCAGATTTATCAAATCCTCTACTGCCATAAGAATGTACTTGAAGCTGCGCAGGCGCTACTTGGCCGAGCAACCAAAGATGAAATTGCGGATGTACCAAAATAAATATAACTGTGAGTGAGTGATTATGTCGCGTGAAGAACTAGATAGAATTTGGGGGTTCATTAAAGATGAAGCGAAGTCGCTCGCTGATTGTGAACCTTTGCTAGCCAGTTTTTTCAATGCGACATTACTTAAGCACGATAACTTAGGCAGTGCTCTGAGTTATATGTTGGCGAATAAATTAAGCTCACCCATCATGCCTGCAATGGAAGTTCGTGAAATTGTTGAAGAAGCTTATCGCAACGATGAACAAATGATTTTTTCTGCCGCCATGGACTTAGCGGCAGTCCGTTTGCGTGACCCGGCTGTTGATAAGTATTCGACACCGCTTTTATATCTTAAAGGTTTCCATGCACTACAAGCTTATCGTATAGGACATTGGCTCTGGAATGAAGGTCGCCAAGCGTTAGCGGTTTATTTACAAAATCAGATTTCAGTGACTTTTGCGGTAGATATTCATCCCGCAGCTAAAATTGGTTGTGGCATCATGCTTGACCACGCAACGGGTATTGTTATCGGTGAAACCGCAATTGTCGAAAACGATGTGTCGATTTTGCAATCAGTGACATTAGGCGGTACCGGAAAGACTTGTGGCGATCGTCATCCAAAAGTTAGAGAAGGGGTGATGATTGGTGCAGGGGCTAAAATCCTCGGTAATATTGAAATCGGCCGCGGCGCAAAAATTGGCGCAGGCTCAGTCGTACTTCACCCCGTGCCACCTCATACCACTGTTGCCGGTGTTCCAGCGCGTATTGTCGGTAAACCAACCAGCGACAAACCTTCTTTCGAAATGGATCAAAACTTTAATGGCAGTATTTATGGTTTTGAAAATGGCGATGGGATTTGAGTTGTGGGAAGGAATAAAAGGTAGATGGAGTATTCACTATCGATGTTATTTTTTAAAAGTGTGTCTTCTGAATACATTCCCCAATTTAAACTGAGTAATCGATTTATTTAAATGTTCGGCACAGACAGTCTCCTATCCCTCTAAATAATTTGAGCGGTATGTAGGCGACAAACGGGGCTATTTCAAGGAGCATACACGAGTATGTGACTTGGGTAGCGGAGTGAAGTCAACACCCATACCGCTTGAAGTATGACGAGGGATTCTAGTCCTTTAACAAAGCCCCTGCATACCCCAACTGCCGCCATGCTTCAAATACCACGACCGCTACTGAATTAGACAAATTCATGCTACGGCTATCAGCTAGCATTGGAATACGAATTTTTTGCTCCATTGGCATATTATCAAGCACATAAGGCGGCAAGCCGCGGGTCTCAGGCCCAAACATCAAATAATCATCTTGTTGATAGCTGACATTGCTGTGGCTAGGCTTACCTTTGGTGGTTAACGCAAACACACGAGCGCCAGTAGCTGACTGATTATTATCAGGATTCAAACCTTCGCTTTCTAAAAAAGCAAAGTAATCATGATGATGTTTGATATCAGCAAACTCACTGTAATCCAAGCCTGCGCGGCGTAGGCGTTTATCATCCCATGTGAAACCTAATGGATGGATAAGATGTAAACTAAAGCCCGTATTGGCACAGAGACGAATAATATTGCCCGTATTTGGCGGTATTTCTGGTTCGAACAAAACAATATGTGGCATAACGTTAGATAAACTTTTAGCTAGAAAGTGAATAAATGATAACGCAGAGTTTACGCGCAAATTTCACAAGTTGCATTAATAGAGGCAAATAAAAAAGCGAGCTAATATAAATTGAGCTCGCTTTTAGATGACTGTACTTTGGGATACTTAACTTGCTTTAAGCTTTATATCCATTTGGATTTTGGGACTGCCAGCGCCAACTATCATCTACCATATCTTGCACTGAATATTGTGCTTTCCAACCTAAATCTTTATAGGCTTTATCAGGGCTAGACCAACATTCAGCAATATCACCAGGGCGACGCGCGACAATCTCATATTTAATTGGTTTATCTGACGCTTTTTCAAATGCGGATATGATTTCTAATACGCTAGTACCTGTGCCAGTTCCCAGATTATAGGTATGCAATCCCGCTTTTGTGCTTACTTTATTTAAAGCGGCAATGTGACCATCAGCTAAATCCATCACGTGAATATAGTCACGAACGCCAGTACCATCGGGTGTTGGATAATCATTACCAAACACCATAACTTTAGGATGGCGACCAACAGCAACTTGGGCAACATAAGGCGCTAAGTTATTTGGGATGCCTTGAGGGTCTTCTCCCATAGTGCCCGATGGATGTGCGCCAACAGGGTTAAAATAACGCAATAGTGTTAATGACCAATCATTTTGGGCAATATATAGGTCGGAGAGAATACGCTCAACCATATACTTGCTTGTTCCATATGGATTAGTTGTTCCACCAACTTTGGATGCTTCAGTTAATGGAACTTCTTCTGGATCGCCATAAACTGTCGCCGAAGAGCTAAAAATTAAGCTTTTCACACCCGCTTTTTTCATACTTTCGACTAGCACCAAAGTACCGTTAACATTAACGTCATAATACTCAATCGGTTTTTGTACTGACTCACCCACTGCCTTTAGCCCAGCAAAGTGGATCACTGAACTGATTTGATGCTGAGCAAAAATAGTATCAAGAATGCGGCTGTCGCGTACATCTCCCTGATAAAAGGTTGGTCTAGTACCCGTGATAGCTTCAATTCGGTTGAGTACTTCAAGGTTCGCGTTATGTAGATTATCTAAGATAATCGGTTGCATACCTTGCTCAATCATTTGTACACAGGTATGGCTGCCAATGTAGCCCAGACCGCCAGTCACTAAAACTTGAGGGTTATTCATCATAACGTCCTTATTTGATTAATATTCATAAACATAGTTATAGTCATCTGAACGCGCATCAATACCATTGAGGATCACACCAGTGATTTCAATATCATTTTGTTTGAAACGTTTGATTGATAGCTCAACATCTTTAACTGTATTCACACCATAGAAAGCAATCAGTAATGAAGTACCGACGTATTTACCGATAATGGCTGAGTCAGTAATGGCTAAGATAGGAGCAGTATCAATCACTACAATGTCATACTGACTTTTCACTTTGTCGAGCAGTTGTTTAAAACGCTCACCCATTAGTAATTCAGAGGAGTGGGAAACATTTTTACCGCGACAAATCACATCAAGGTTTTCAATCACGTTTTCATGAATTGTCGGAGAAGTCATATCCTTTTGAGATAGATATTCAGACAGCCCTATTTTATTATTTAAACTAAAGGCTTTGTGAATACGACCTTTACGTAAGTCGGTATCAATCAATAAGACTTTTTTACCTGCATTGGCTAATACCACTGCCATATTTGAGGTAACAA
>NZ_JBQDNB010000006.1:0-211652 GCF_052096715.1 Providencia sp. | reverse complement strand
AAATTATGAGATTTTGTATTTTTATTAATTACATAATTAAATTTATCATTAATATTTTTTTATTATCAATTTCTATAAATGTTCATGCAGAAAATAGACCGGGTTTTGTTTGTGGTAAGTTTAACGGTAATGTTGTTGAAGTAACTAGGGATTATGTCGATTTTATTGCTGAGTATGAGGGGTATAGTTATTTTGATCGGAGAGCGGTTAAAAATAAAAAAGGGTGTGATGCTAACTTCACCGTGTTGCCTTTAAGAATGACATGGCCCGAAATGAAACCCGTTGATAGAATGGGATTGGAGCAAAATGCAGAGGAGATAAAAATAGCGGTAATGCCAATGACGAATAATAAAGCAACAATGAATAAGTTTAGAGATAATTTAATAAATAGTGATTATTGGGGGGCAAGAAGTGGCATTTATTATGATGATGAGCTTGATTTGTATTTTGTTGAGTACTTAAAAGACGAGGCAACAACTTATTCAGATGAAATTTATCAAGATAAATATAGAGTTTATTGGTCCGAGCATAATGATGAGGTAATTAGTATTATAGATTGTGACTGGATGCAATCAAAAAAAGAATATTACTTATGTGAGGTTAATGGTCGTATTCCAGAGGTTGATGCTTATTTTAATGTAGTTATTAAATGGAAACAGTTAACACAGTGGGAAAGCATTTTATTAAAATCAAAAAAATTTGTAATAAATCATCTTAAATAGAAAAGGATTTTTAATATCAAATAATACAATATATAGTGCTAGCAGGGTATTTACAGGGAATAATTTTATTATTTTCATAGCGTAATTATTATTGAATTAGTTCAATAGGTAAAATTATGAGGTTTGGTGTTTTTGTTAATTACACAATTAAGTTTATTATTAATACTATTTCATTATTAATTTCTATAAATGTTTATGCAGAAAATAGACCGGGCTTTGTTTGTGGTAAGTTTAATGGACACACTGTTGAAGTACCTGTGAATTATGTTGATTTTATTGCTGAGTATGAAGGGTATAGTTATTTTGACCGTAGAGCAATCAAAAACAAAAAAGGGTGTGATGCTAATTTTACCGTATTGCCTTTAAGAATGACATGGCCCGAAATGAAACCCGTTGATAGAATGGGGTTAGACCCAAATATAGAGGAAATAAAAATAACAGTAAAACCAATCACAAATGATACGGCAACAATGAACGAACTTAGGGATAATTCAATTAATAACGATTTTTTTGGTAAAAGAAGTGGTGTTTATTATGATGATGAACTTGATCTATATTTTGTTGAATATGAAGGTAAAGGATTAATGGTGAGTGAAACTGAATATTATCAGAGAAAAAGAAGAGTTTATTGGTCTGAAAGTAAAAGTGAAGTAATAGGTGTTATTCGTTGTGATTGGGTACAAGTAAAAAATGAATATTACTTCTGTGAAGTTAATGGGCGAATACCTGAAGTTGATACTTATATTCAAGTGAATATAAACTGGAAACAGTTGTATCAGTGGAGGACAATTTTATTAAAATCAAAGGGGTTTGTAATAAATCATCTCAAATAGAAAAGGATTTTTAATGTCAAACAATACAATATATAGTGCTAGCAGGATATTTACAGAAAATGATCTTATTACAACTAAAAAACTATTAAGAGAAAATAAAAGCTCGAAGGAAATGTATCAATATTTGGCCAATAAAGGTGATCGATATGCACTATTTGCAGGAGTGAGTGGGAGTGATACTAATTTTTGGGGGCGTTCGACGTTATATTTTTCATTCAATAGTGATTTTATTTCAGATGAGAAATTTCGTGATGATAAGTATAAGGAAATAGATTTTAAATTAGCAAGTGAGTATCTTATTCTGCTGGAAAATAAACTAAATAACTCAGGGGGTAAGTTTGTTGAGCTAACTGAAATTAATTATGAAGAGTTATTTGAAATTAATCAAAAATCTTGCTCTGACAGTTGGTTTAGTATTGATGATTGGTATTTAAATAGAGTATTTGAGTCACTATCTCCGAATGAAAGACAGGGGCTTTGGGAGCATAGGTTAAATTCTACCTCTGGATTTAAAGAACAAGTTAGTCATCACTATAAAATATATAATATGATGATTAAGAAATATATTTTAAGCAATGGACATGGAAAAGAAAGAATAAAGGTATGGTTAAATAATAATTTTTATATTACACAATATGGAGGCTTAATTAATTCTAATATTGATAACTATATAGATATTATAAGTTCGGATTCTGAGCTAAAAGATCTTATTGATAGCGTAAATAAAAGTATAAAAATAGAGGAAGAAGTCCTTGGTGATACCATTCCATGGACATTTCACTATGTAATCTCTGATAATCTATTAACCCAAGATGCTATCACATTAATGAAAAATGAAAATGTACTATTTTGGGAGGATAAGGAAGAAAAATTAAAATCTATAATGAATGAAATTAGTGTAAATAGGTATAATCGCAGGAAGAAACGTGCTGCATTACTTGATGCGAATGATCAGGATAAATTTGAATTGCATTTAAAAGATGTACAGAAGATGGGTGAAAAATTAGAAGAGAAAAAAGATCCTCAAATTTTATATAACTATTTAGAAGCAAATAATGAAGAGTATGGAGTGATCCCCAATGGACTTGTTAGAGGCGACTCGTCTGCAGGAAAAATGGCAACAAGTTTCTTAGTTGAAAGAGCAAAACAGTATAATATAATATTAAATCATAATGATTTAAAAAGAATACAATTTAAGGTGGCATTAGAAACGAGACAAAAATTACTTGATAAATTTGATAATGAAAAAACGACAGTTTTGCGTGAGAAATTTACTATTCGGGATATTGAAGATATACATGATAACGTATTTATAAGTGAAAATTTACCTAAAGATGCCTGGACATTATCAATTCCACTACAGATTATCCCTATTGAAAAACATAATGAAATTTATGATGAAATGATATCAAATTCAGGAAGTAATAAACAACAGGTTGAGTTTGGGCTTTATTTAACCGATGAGATGATGACAGAGATAATAAAAAATCCTTCTAAAGAGAAATTTAATTTATTTGTTGAGTGGGCTAATACCGTATCCACAGTTGATAATATGAAAGAAACGGGATCTGTCTTCGGTGAATACCTTGTAGAAAGAGGAATGACGTTCAAAGAATTTATAGCAGCTAACGTGAACGAATTAAAAAAGGTTATACCTAAAAGCGATTTAGATATTTATGGGGTCGAGAGAAAAATATTACCGACTGAAACTCAGCCTATAAATCGAGGAGTATCATCACCTCCTCCAATTAAGTATCCACATAATATGGTAGGGAAATCGATATTGGAAAATACGTATCCAAAAGCTGAACCGAATAGACAATTAGCACCACTAACCACAGGCTTACTTGATAGATTAAAAGTAAATGAAAAACCAGTAACAACAAATCATTATCTAGAACGCCCGAGTGTTGTTCTTCCTGGCACTCCAGGCTTTAAAGATTTCCCTAAAGAAACAATGAAAAATACTCATCACTTCGAGAATATGGTTGGTCAGTTAAGCGACAATATGTCATCAATGGATCCATTCGATGGTTCTTCTAATAACTATTTTTCAGACAGGACAGCATTAAATATTCCCTCTCGATTTTCTAGCTATTCATCAAATTCATTTTTTAGTTAGTTGTTAAATTAAAGTATTTTCAATTTTTTAAGCTCATTATGAAACATAAAAAATGGTTATTGCAACAATTAATTTGTTGGCAATAACCATATATGGAAAATAGAAACGAGAGAACTAATCCAAATAAGCTAATTCAATATTTTGGCAACCCAGTGCCTGTAATGTATTTTCGGTAACACACCAATGTTTGATAATCGCATCTTGCTTTTCAACAAATTCCTAAGCTAAACAGCAAATATGTACAGTAAATAATGATAAAAAAGCGTTAAAATATTTACCGATTTATATTACTTATATGATAAGGAATTTATGGGAAGAAGGGAATTTTAGCTGCTGTTCACGTCGTCATTACGATGGGTAGATCACGGTTAGTCAAGTATGAATGAATTGTTTTTATCTCAACATATTTTTAAACAAGTGTTTAACTTCCTTATGGATAATTTTCTTAATGTTTTTTTCTCTGTTTTTAATGAGTTAGTGAGTAAAAAAATTAGTTTACTATAAGCTAAATTATATTTTCAAATATCATATATTGCTGCAAGTTTTTAACTGTTCTAGCTTAGGGTTATTAATTTATATTTTAATCTTGGGGTAAATTATAGATGAAAATTAAAAACATATTAATAATACCCATATTATTGATTGTTTCTCTTTGCAATCTTTCATATGGAAATGGATTTTTAACAAACAAAAAAGAGAAAGTAAAATCAGATAATATTGAAAACTCTTATAATAGTAAGAAAGAAATAGGTATTTTTATTATTTTGATCAGAGAATATATGAAGCAAGTGATGGTTGAATATAATAAACCATTATCAAATAAAGATTTTAAAAAATACCATTATGAACACGCATTAGCTCATCTAGAAGTGCTTTCAAAACGTTTTGAAAATGGCAGTACTACGACTAGCAGGGATATTAGTTATCAAGAGGCTGCTGAGATAAATAAAAAAGCATTTACAGCCTGTGACATGCCCTTTGATGCTTGGTTCTTTGCAGATGTTTTTGATGTCTTAGATGATGAAACTAATCAAAAGATTTGGGATGACATGCTAAATGCACTGGCGAATGATTCCCATGAAAGTGAAAAAAAAGTATTTTTATTTCTTTGGGATAAAATGAAAAATGTATCGGACTTAGATAAGATCGAGAAAAGCAAAAGATGGATCAATAGACTTGAACGTGTAATTATTTCATTTAAAGCATGATTAGAAATTATATTTTATTATTCTCATTTTTTATAATTTAGGTATTGTTAAATTAGCTGAATAGGTGAAATTATGAGATTTTGTATTTTTATTAATTACATAATTAAATTTATCATTAATATGTTTTTATTATTAATTTCTATAAATGTTTATGCAGAAAATAGACCGGGCTTTGTTTGTGGTAAGTTTAATGGCACTGTTATAGAGGTTCCTGTCAAGTATGCTTTTCCATTTGCGGAATATGAAGGGTATAGCTATTTTGACCCAAGATTTATTGAAAATAAAAAAGGGTGTGAGGCTAATTTTAGAGAATTAACACTAACCACGTATTGGCCTTATATGACAAGTGTTGATTCCAAAAAAAAATTTCATCTTGAAATAGATGAAAAAACGATAAGAATTATATTGAAGCCAATTAGAGAGAAAGATTATTCATTAACACAGAAAATGAGTAATTATCTAAATGCATCATATTTAGGAAAGAGAAGTCAAATATTTTATGACGATGATTCTGAACTTCAATATGTTGAATATTTTGATAATTATAACGTATCTGAAAAACTATATAGTGGAAAAAAAACTCAAAATAAAAGAACTTTTTTTTGGTTCGAAAATGAAAATGAAGTTATTGCTATCTTAGAATGCTTATGGTTACCATTGGAAAATAAATATTTAAGTTGTAATATGAGTTTTTTAATATTGGAAATGAGAATATTAGCAGAGGTTAGGTTTAGCTTTGATAAACATAAAAAATGGAGAGATATAATGAAAGAAACTAAGGTTTTTGTGATTGATTTTATTAAGGATGAATATTATGAGTAAAGATATGGCTAGCTTTTCAATTAATTATAATGATATTGTAAATTTGAAGGCTATTTTAAATGAAGGAGATTTGGAAGAGTTTTACAGATATCTTGCTGATAAGGGTGATATGTATTCATTAACAGCACCTGGGAGTTATAATGAGCATAGTTTCTTAAGTCGATTGCACTTTCATTATGGTTTAGATGTTTATAGTGATGATCTGAAATACATGTATTTAAGAGAACAATTATATAGGGTTCAACAGGACCTAGCTAAAGAGTACATGGTGTTAATAGAAAGTAAGTTTAAAAATAATATGAGTAAAGGAGGGTTTATAAATATATCTAGTGAGGATATTTATAAACACTATCTGAATGTTTTAGAAAAAATAATATGTTTATGAGATATTGGGATACTAATATAGCAATGTTGTTTTTTACTACTGAAGAACGAAGGGAGTATTGGAATAGTAAATTAAATAATAGTGATTCATTCAAAGGCCAAGTGATTCATTATTTTAAAACTATAAATTCCCTATTGGATATTTATGATAAATACACTGATAAAAAAAGTGCTCATATAGCGCGGTACTTGAAAAATAACTATGATTTATTTATGTATGAAAAGGGGGGGAGCTAATTGAAGAGCAGAAATATATAATCTTAAAAGATAAATATGTTTGTGACTTAATATATTCTGTTCATATGAGGTATGTTAAATACAAAGATGAAATTGATATTAAAATAGGGAGTGTGTATGATTTGATAAACTATCAAGAAAATGAATTATTTCGTTCTAATGAGGTTGATTTGAAAAATAAAATTAAATTAGAGGTGTTGGAAAAAGATATTAAAAGTAGAAGGAAAAAAAGGTCAGTTGGCAATTATACTGATGAGTTTGTTGTGAAAACAGATGAAGCTATTAGAGTACATGAAGAGTTTAAGAAAATACAAAAACCTGAATTTATTTATGATTACTTAGAAAGAGAAGGTTCTAATTATGCTGTTATTGCAAACGGATTGATTAAAAAAAAATCTTTATCTGGAAAGGTTGCAAGTAATTATATAGTTAAAGAGTTAGAAAAAAATGAAGTAAATGGAAATAAAGTTATTTTGGATAAATTAAAAATTGATTTGGCAGAAGAGACTCTTTTAACATTCATATCACGAAGTGATAGTGATGGAGTTATACGGGGAGATTTAACATCACAAGAAGCACAACATATTCATTATAATGCTTTTAAGCGTAATGGCATATCAAGGTATGGATGGACATTAACAATTCCTTACCAGATATTGCCAGAAAGTAAACATGAAGAAGTTCATCTTCAAATGTTAAAATCTGCAGGCAATGATCTGGCTGAATTTCAATTTTCTATTTACTTAAGTGATGAAATGTTTCTTGAAATAATTAAAAATCCAAAGATAGAATCGATAAAATCTTATGTTAATTGGGGGGAAACATTATTAACCATTGATAATATGAAAGAAACGGGATCTGTCTTCGGTGAATACCTTGTAGAAAGAGGAATGACGTTCAAAGAATTTATAGCAGCTAACGTGAACGAATTAAAAAAGGTTATACCTAAAAGCGATTTAGATATTTATGGGGTCGAGAGAAAAATATTACCGACTGAAACTCAGCCTATAAATCGAGGAGTATCATCACCTCCTCCAATTAAGTATCCACATAATATGGTAGGGAAATCGATATTGGAAAATACGTATCCAAAAGCTGAACCGAATAGACAATTAGCACCACTAACCACAGGCTTACTTGATAGATTAAAAGTAAATGAAAAACCAGTAACAACAAATCATTATCTAGAACGCCCGAGTGTTGTTCTTCCTGGCACTCCAGGCTTTAAAGATTTCCCTAAAGAAACAATGAAAAATACTCATCACTTCGAGAATATGGTTGGTCAGTTAAGTGATAATATGTCATCAATGAATAACTCAATGGGTTCATTTGAAGATAGATATTCAATGCCTCAAATGCCAAGTATACCTGAGTTTAGTTATAGAGGTTATTCTTCGGGTGGATCATTTAGCTTTAATTAATATTTTAAAAATCTATTTATACTAAAATAAACTATTTTTATTACTAATAATAGCATAGTGATTGCTGATGTTTATTTATTATGTAAGTGATGTATTCTTTATATAAATAATTTTTAAGATTGTGGATTATTAAATTTATTAGTGACAAGGATGTATATGAATTATAAGTTAATGGTTGTTTTTTCAGTTTTTCTTCTAGGTGCTTGTCAAACTTTTCAAGGAAATAAAGGTAAAGAAAATGATGGAAATATAATTAGCTCTTCTGAAAGAAAAGATATTAAAACACCTAGTCTATTTTTTAAGCTACAGATGTTATACTTTTATGAATTTAAGGATGTATTAGATAGAGAAAAATGTGCCAGACTCAAGAGTAAAAAAGAAGACAATCCATTTTTCAATTTTATAAAGTACCCAAAGGAAGCATTTGTTAAAAATTTAAACCATGAAAAGGCAATATATTTTTATCGTAAGAATTTAAATGAAATGGGAATGTCATATAATGCTTGGATTTTAGCAGATGTTTTAGATGTTGTTAATGAGAGAAACAGAGAGACGCTATGGCAACAGTTTGTTTATGTTATGAATAAGGATGATCCAGCAGAGGAAATTAAATTATTCATGATACTTTGGTACACAATGGTAAGGGAAGCAGCTAAGCCATTATCAGATAAGCAAATTAAAAGTAAAAGATGGTTGATGAAAATGAGGCAGATTACTTTAGTTAATAATATAGAGAGAAAATTAGATTTTGTATTCGAAGAAATGATTAATGATTCAAAACTTTCTAATGAAAACTAAAGGCGTTCTAATGATGATTTTAAAATTTAAATCTATTTCTATATTAATATTTATTTTGCTAAATATATTATTTTTAATTATCACAAATAAAAGTTATGCTTTTAATGATAGATATAGCCTTCACAAGGTCAATAATTCAGATGATAAATATTTTAGTATTTTCATTTATCTAGAACAAGAATTTCTAAATAATCACATGAAGGAGCGAGGTGATTCATTAACTAGTGAAAAACGAAGTAAGTATCAACATGAGCTGAAATTAGCATATGACCGAGTTATGAAAAATCGTAAAGAAAGTGATAATATTCCAATTGGTGATATTACCTATCAAGAATATATTAATATCAATAAAGAAGCGAGGTTAAATTCAGGAATTCCATATGAAGGTTGGTTGTTTAAAGATGTATTTGAAGTGTTATCTACAGATAAACAAATGAAAATTATAGGCGAGCTATTAAATAGCTTTTCTAATAAATCACTTAGTGGTGAATCAAAGCTATTTGTTAGTATTTGGCTAGATATGAAAGAAGAAGCTGCGCAGCCAGCCTCGATGAAACGAAAACAAAGCCAAGCTTGGTTAGAGAAAATGCGAAAAATCCCTTTAGTTATTACATTAGAAGACACGATAAATGAAACAGAAAAACTGGTTAATGAATTTATATACTAAGAGGTTAATTATTAATTAAAATTATGGGGGCTATTATGATGTTCATTTTATTTGTAAATGGTTTTATGAACAAAATTAAAGTCTAATAGCAACTATACGGTTATTGCTGTTTATTCAAACTTCCAGCAATAACCGTTACTTTAAATAATCATTAAATTAATTGATATAAGCCAACTCAACTTGCTGGCAGCCTAATGTTTTTAATGTATTTTCAGTTACACACCAATGTTTAACAATAGCATCTTGTTTTTCAACAAAAGTGGCTTGGTCGATAGCATGAATATCTTTACCTGCAAGATTAATCATGATCAATGCAGCTTGTAACGGTGGTAAGCTCGGGTTGAACGCGGCATTTTCAGCATAGCGCCCTGTAAATAAAGAGCCATCTTTCAATTGCAATGCAATACCAGAATGGGACTCGCTATAAGGAGCATGAGATTGATTTGCGGCTTCAATAGCAGCACATAATAATCTGTCACGGCTTGGTGTTTTATAGCCGTGGTCAGTGGTATCCATTAACAGTGTGGTGATATTTAAATCCGCTGGACCAAATGAATCAGGTAAATATTCATGTAAGGTTGCGGGTTTACGCTCTGGCAAATGAACCATGATGTTGCCACCTTCACGCAATTCATTCATAAACTGTCTGCAGTGGCCACAAGGGGTATAGTTCACCGTAATTGAAGTCAGTTTTTTCTCACCTTTTAACCATGCATGAGTGACTGCACATTGTTCTGCGTGAATAACTTGTCCCATCGATACTTGGCTAAATTCCATGTTGGCACCAAAGTAGATATTACCACTTTCACCGCAAGCGATTGCGCCTACATAAAAGTGAGAAATGGGGGTAATCGCATAGGATGCGGCAAATGGTAGGAGTGAAAATGCAAGTTCAGAATCATTACAATCACATTCATTTTTAATGTGTTTGACTTGTTCAGCGGTTAGCATTGCTGGGAAATTAGGTTGATCAATAATAGGCCTAAGTACAGACTGTAGTTTTTCTGGAAGCTGGGACCAAGCGGCTTTAAATCTTGAATGCATGAATTACCCTCCCTATTTTAATTACTCTCATTCTATTCAATTAGTCACCTAACAAAATGTGATCTAAGTCTATTTTACAATGAAATGAATGAAACAAATATTACAAATGAGAGATGTATCTCATGTTTTTATCGTTTAAAGAATAAATAAGAGGATATGTAATCGCTCTTATTTATCTTATTAATGAGTTTAGCTAAAAAGATGAATAATGACAGGAAATATAAATGGGGCAATTAATGATGTGATGACACCACAAGTCATTAGTGCCAGTGAGCTATACGCCCCTTCAATATAATTGACCTCAGCACAACGTGCAGTACCGAGTGCATGAGAAGCGGTTCCCATTGCTAATCCCCTTGATGCATGTGTACGAACCCGCAAGACATCGAATAAACTATGACCAAACATTGCACCGAGTATCCCAACAAAAAGTACGCAGGCGGCACTAATAGCAGGTATTCCACCAATAGAATCTGCGACAGCCATGGCGATTGGAGTAGTAACCGACTTGGGTAGGATAGATGCCGCAATATCAGGTGTTGCTCCAAGCCATAATGCAATCGCGGCACCCGTAAACATAGCGACAAGGCTACCTGCAAAACAAATACTAAATAGTGATTTCCATTGTGCGCGAATTTGATGCATTTGCTCATAGAGCGGGAACGCTAATGCTACTACCGCAGGCTGCAATAAATCATTCAAAAGCTTACTACCTGCAAAATAATGCTCATAAGAAGTATTGGTAACAATAAGCAATGGAATAATAACCGCAATAGTAATGAGCAAAGGATTAAGCACAGGTAATTTGCATTTAATCGAAAGCAGACGAGCAAGATAAAACACCACAATAGTGAGCGGCAGTGACCACCAAATATGCTCTAACATTATTCATTCCCCTTAGTTTTATCATTATCGATAACAGAAGACAGGGTCTCTTCAGGGGGGAGTGAAACTTCGTCAGGTTTTACGCCAACAACTGGGCGTTCTTTATGAACATAGTTAGAACTGATGGCAACGACAATCATCACAATGAGTGTGCTTGCTAAGCATGAAATTAAAATGGGGATCATTTGTTGGCTTAAAAGATCATAGTAATTCATGATCCCAACCCCAATAGGAACGAAAAGTATTGTCATATTTTTTAATAGGATACTACAGCCTGGTTGTGCCCAATGTGCGGGAACAATCTGGAATGCCAGTAATATAAACAGAATTAACATACCAACAATACTGCCGGGAATAGCGAATGGAAGAAGTGTAGAAATTAGGTTTCCGACAATAAGACAGAGGTAAAGAATTGCGAAAGCTCGCAAGTATTGCCATCCAGTTATCATCACCTGTTTAAATGACATGAGACTTGTCCTGTTACTCTATATTCATTCATCATACAATTAACTTTGTAATTGTGCTAGGGATCACAAAAAAAAGCTGTAAAAAAAAACGGAGAACTGAATACTCATCATACTTCAAGTTGCTTTGGTTATAGTTAATTTTCAGATTTCTGAGTCACATAGCATTTCTATGCACCTTGGAATATCTTCGCTTACTATTCACATACAACTTAAACTATTTAGAGTATCGTTTCTCCGCTTTTCACTTAGTTATTAACGCATGCCCAATTGGGTTTCGTTATTTATTTTACTTGCATACCCGGCTGAGCACCGTTATCAGGGCTAAGTAGGTAGATATCGTTATCGCCAGGACCTGCTGCCATCACCATGCCTTCAGAAATACCGAAGCGCATTTTACGTGGAGCAAGGTTTGCAACCATGACGGTTAAGCGACCTTCTAACAGCTTAGGATCAGGGTAAGCAGAACGAATGCCTGAGAACACTTGGCGCGTTTCTCCACCAATATCAAGCAATAATTTTAGCAGCTTATCAGAGCCTTCAACAAAATCAGCTTGCTTAATTAATGCAATACGTAAGTCAATTTTTGCAAAATCATCAAAGGTGATTGTCTCTTGAATCGGGTCGTCAGCAAGTGGGCCTGTCAGTGTTGAGATGGGCTTAATGCTCTCTTTTGAGGCTTCAACCATCGCTTCCACTTTAGACATTTCAATGCGATTAAATAACGCTTTGAACGGCGCTACATGGCTGTCTAATAACGGTGAGTTGATAGAATCCCAAGTCAATTCAACATTCAAGAAAGCTTCAACGCGTTTAGTTAGACCTGGCAGAACGGGTTTTAAATAGGTCATTAATACACGGAACAGGTTAATGCCCATAGAGCAAATATCCTGTAGTTCTTGGTCTTTACCTTCTTGTTTTGCGACCACCCAAGGTGCTTTCTCATCAATATAGCGGTTAGCAATATCAGCTAATGCCATGATTTCACGAATAGCTTTGCCGTAATCACGGTTAGTATAATCATCACCAATGGTTTGTGCAGCATCAATAAATTGTTGATACAGCTCAGGTTCAGATAATTTGGCGGATAACTTGCCATCAAAACGTTTTGTAATAAAGCCAGCATTACGTGAGGCTAGATTGACGACTTTGTTGACGATATCGCTGTTTACGCGCTGAATAAAATCTTCTAAATTTAAATCGATATCATCAATGCGTGAAGAAAGCTTAGCGGCATAATAATAACGCAGGCAATCAGCATCGAGATGATCCAAATAGGAGCGAGCAGTAATAAATGTACCGCGCGATTTAGACATTTTAGCGCCATTAACCGTGACATATCCGTGAACAAATATATTGGTTGGTTTACGGTAATTACTGCCTTCAAGCATGGCAGGCCAGAATAAACTGTGGAAATAAACAATATCTTTACCGATAAAATGATAAAGATCTGTTTTTGAATCTTTCTGCCAAAACTCATCAAAGCTTAAGTCGCCACGTTTATCACATAAGTTTTTAAATGAACCCATGTAACCGATTGGCGCATCTAGCCATACATAGAAGTATTTACCCGGCGCATCTGGAATTTCAAAACCAAAATAAGGCGCATCACGGGTGATATCCCATTGCTGTAAGCCAGACTCAAACCATTCTTGCATTTTATTAGCGACTTGCTCTTGTAGGGCACCAGAGCGAGTCCATGCTTGTAGCATGTCGCTAAATGCAGGCAAATCAAAGAAAAAGTGTTCAGTATCACGCATAACAGGTGTCGCACCCGAAACCACAGAGCGCGGGTTGATAAGCTCTGTTGGGCTGTAGGTTGCGCCGCAGACTTCACAGTTATCGCCGTATTGATCTTCTGACTTACATTTTGGGCAAGTACCTTTGACGAAACGATCTGGCAGGAACATGCCTTTTTCTGGGTCATACAGTTGAGAAATTGTACGGTTTTTAATAAAACCATTATTTTTCAACTGTGTATAAATATGTTCCGCTAACGTTTTATTTTCTTCACTGTGAGTCGAGTGATAGTTATCGTAACTAATGGCGAAATCAGCAAAATCGTTCTGATGCTCTTGGCTCATTTCGGCAATCATATCTTCTGGGGAAACACCCAGTTGTTGAGCTTTAAGCATGATTGGTGTTCCGTGCGCATCATCAGCACAGATGAAATGAACCTCTTTGCCGCGCATTCGCTGATAACGGACCCAAATATCAGCCTGAATGTGCTCCAGAATATGACCGAGATGGATTGAACCGTTAGCATAGGGTAACGCACAGGTTACCAGTAGTTTATTCGCGACTTGAGACATAGTAACTTTCTTACTTCCATTATTATAAGGGTCTTTGATGTTAACTCATCAAAACTGATGTCGCTAGGGTAATACAATATTAATCGGTAATTATTGTGAAAAAGAAAAGAAATTTTTTACACTTAGTGGTTTTTAGTTAGCTTGGCGGTCACTATTTTTTATGTTCTCTGTTATGATTAATCATAGTAAAAGTAATAGAGTTAAAAAGTAGTTTAAAATAGTTTAAAAATATAAAATAAAGGAGCAGGGATGAGCGATAAATCTCCCGAGCAGAACAAACCAGAACTGCTGACTGAACAAGTCTCCACTGTTTTGGCTTCATTTACACACCCAACACTACAGCGTAATCTGATTTCAATCAAAGCGTTACACCACTGTGCTATGTTGGACAATGTGCTGCATGTCGAATTAGTTATGCCATTCGTTTGGAAAGGGCCATTTAAAGCACTAATCAGCGAAAAAACGGCAGAATTGAAACAGCTTACTGGTGCTCACGCCGTTGAGTGGAAGCTTCGCCATGATATCACTACCCTAAAACGTGCGAACGATTTAGCCGGCATTAAGGGCGTTCGTAATATTTTAGCGGTAAGTTCTGGTAAAGGTGGTGTGGGGAAATCCAGCACTTCCGTTAACTTGGCATTAGCGCTCGCTCAAGAAGGTGCTAAAGTTGGTATTCTGGATGCTGATATTTATGGTCCATCAATTCCAAATATGTTAGGTACCACGCTTGAACGTCCATCATCACCTGATGGCCAACATATGGCACCAATTATGGCATATGGCATCGCCACTAACTCGATTGGTTATTTAGTCACTGACGATAACGCGATGGTATGGCGTGGCCCGATGGCGAGCAAAGCATTAATGCAAATGTTGCAAGATACTTTATGGCCTGATTTAGACTATTTAGTTATCGATATGCCTCCGGGTACTGGTGATATTCAGCTAACACTTTCTCAAAATATTCCTGTAACGGGCGCTATTGTTGTGACCACTCCGCAAGATATTGCACTAGTGGATGCGATGAAAGGGATTGTCATGTTTAAAAAAGTCAATGTGCCAGTACTTGGCGTTGTCGAAAACATGAGCGCACATATTTGCAGTAACTGTGGGCATGTTGAGCCTATTTTCGGGACTGGCGGTGCTGAAAAACTCGCAGAGAAATACAATACTAAATTGTTAGGGCAAGTTCCTTTGCATATCTCTTTGCGTGAAGATCTTGACCGTGGACAACCAACAGTAATGCGTGATCCTGAAGGTGAGTTTGCGGATATATATCGTGAAATTGCTTCTGGTATTTCTGCATTAATGTATTGGGAAGGGGATAAAATCCCGACTGAGATCTCTTTTCGTGCAGTTTAAATAAATAGTTTAAATGTATAGAGATTGGTAGAGGCTATTTCAGATAGCCTCTTTTATTATTGATGTCATTTTTCTTCTTGTTTTACCTCTTTTCTGATTTATTTCTCGATTGTTTCTTTATTTCCCGATGATGGGTAGAATGTGCCTATGAACTTATTTATAGATGCTTGTATCAATAAATATTGATAACAAATTTTATTCCTATGGCGAATGCCTAAAAGGTGATTATGAAATTTTTAATTTTTATTGTCGTGTTAGTGCTGATTGTTATTTATTTTTATAATCGCATTGTTGCATTACGTGAAGCTGTTGTTTCGAGCGAGACAGAGATCTCCGTCCAATTAGATCGCCGCGGAAAAGTTTTTGATAGCTTGTTGGCAACAGTTAAAAAGTATTTGAGTCACGAAACTGAGGTTTTCAGCAAAATTACAGAGCTGAGAACACAGGCACAAAACGCAACGGGTGATACCGCTCGCGAAGCTGAAAATGCGTTGTCAAAAATGGTGACAAGTGGTGCGATTAATGTGGCGGTAGAAGCTTATCCTGAGCTTAAATCAGACGCTATTATGGCCAATTTACAAGAAGAGATTATCTCTTCTGAAAATAAATTGTCATTTGCTAAACGTGGTTATAATCGCGCGTTAGAAACGTATAATGCGTATATTGCGTCTATGCCAGCCGCCATTATTGTTGGCATAATTCCTAGTTTAAAAATCTCTAAAGAATACTGGCGTCTTGATGAAGAAACGATTAAAACGGAAGAGTCTCGCCGTATTAATTTCGACTAACTAAATGCCTCATCTAAATGACGAAAAATAATTAGCAATACAGGTTAAAATCGAGATGCATTTTTGCATCTCGATAGTAAATGTCTTCAGATGACAGGATTGTTTATGGATTTTAGAAACGTTATACGTAAAAACAACATTCGTACACGATTAGTCGTTGTGAGTTATATATTGTTGATGCTGATTATTGGATTGCTTGCTGATTCGGCAACACATCCTGATGAGCGCATTGACCTATTAGATAATATGTTAGCGTTTATCACTTTCCAACAACTGCCTATGGCGACTTTTATTATTTTAGCATTGACCTTTCTTGGGCTTATTTATATTCATTTTAGAGGTCATAAAATGATGTTGGCAGGTATGGATACCAAAGAAATTACCTTAGAAAATGCTAGTACACCTGAAGAAAAACAGCTAATTAACATTTTAGAAGAGCTAAGTTTAAGTGCAACATTAGGTTATATACCGCGGTTGTATATCTTAGAAAGTGATGAACCTAATGCATTTGCTGCGGGTTGGAATTCAAAAAATGGTCTCGTTGGTGTCACTCGTGGTCTTTTACAATCGTTAAATCGCCAAGAAGTTCAAGCGGTAATGGCCCATGAAGTCGGGCATATTATTCATGGTGATTCTAAGCTCACTTTATATGTGGGAATACTGGCGAACGTGATATTAACTATTACCAATATCTTTAGTCAGATTTTTATTCGTAGTGCAGGGCGTAGTCGCAATAATGCGGCAAATAAAGCGCAAATTATTTTACTGGTGCTTAATTTTATTTTGCCTTGGATAACTCAAATTCTTTATTTTTATTTATCGCGTACGCGTGAGTATATGGCGGATGCCGCTGCGGTTGATTTAACGTCAGATAACCAAGCCATGATAAGTGCTTTAAAGAAAATATCGGGTAAGCATCAATCTAATGAATATGAGCATTCCAGTACAGGGCAAGCTTATCGTAAAGCTGCCTATATTTTTAATAAAGGCGATTCGGTTTTTTCAACCCATCCCTCAATTGAAAATCGAATTGCTGCTTTAGAAGGTCGTAAACAGTTTTAAATTGAAGTATTTTACCTCGCAAATGGGCTATTTATCAAATTAGGCGCGTTTTTTATCGGTCTTTGTTCACTGATGCTGGAACAGCGCGCCATTACCTCCTATAATTCCGCAAACCATAACACTTTACTGTTATGCATTTCATTTTAGAATTATTTAACCAGGTTACCATTTTATGACTGACATAGCGCATCAATGTACCATTGTAGGTATATCAGGAGCCTCTGCATCGGGCAAAAGCCTTATCGCAAGTACCTTATATCGGGAGTTAAGAGAACAAGTTGGCGATCATAATATCGGTGTTATTCCAGAAGACTGTTACTATAAAGATCAAACAAATATTCCAATGGAAGAACGCCTTAAAGTGAATTATGACCATCCCAACTCGATGGATCACAGTCTGCTCTATGAACACCTCAAACTACTCAAAAGTGGTCAATCCGTCGAAATCCCTCAATATGACTATGTCGCTCACACCCGCAAAGCCAAAACGCTCAGTTTTAGACCTAAAAAAGTGATTATTATTGAAGGCATTTTGTTATTAACGGATAAACGCCTGCGTGAGGAAATGGATTTTTCGATATTTGTCGATACTCCGCTTGATATTTGCTTGATGCGCCGTATAAAACGTGATGTAAATGAAAGAGGCAGAACATTGGACTCCGTCATTGATCAATATAATAGAACTGTTCGTCCTATGTTTTTGCAATTTATTGAACCGTCTAAACAATACGCCGATATTATTGTTCCACGAGGTGGTAAAAACCGTGTGGCGATTGACGTCTTGAAAGCTAAAATTGGTGAGTTTTGTAAAGATTAATGACGTTAGGTTAATCAACTGACAGTTTTAATGGCGATGAAACTGTCTTTGATTTAAAAGCCTATATTGGCATAAACGTGAATATAGGCATAAATAATGAAGGGGAAAACAATTATGCGTCTTTGTGACCGCGATATTATTCAGTGGATGGACGAAGGTCGGTTAGAGATAAGCCCACGCCCACCGATTGAACGGATCAGTGGTGCGACTGCAGATGTACGTCTTGGAAATCAATTTCGTGTTTTTCGAGGACACACTGCGGCATTTATTGATCTTAGTGGCCCAAAAGATGAAGTTAATGCTGCCTTAGAACGTGTAATGAGTGATGAAATCGTACTTAAAAACGATGAAGCATTTTTTCTCCATCCAGGAGAGTTAGCGCTGGCCGTTACCCTTGAGTCTGTTACGTTGCCTGATAATCTAGTAGGTTGGTTAGATGGTCGTTCATCATTAGCCCGACTAGGCTTGATGGTGCATGTAACTGCACACCGTATCGATCCCGGCTGGCGTGGTCAAATTGTGCTAGAATTTTATAATTCAGGTAAATTGCCGTTGGCGTTACGCCCAGGTATGGTTATTGGCGCTCTTAGTTTTGAACCATTGTCAGGCAGTGCTGATCGTCCTTATAATAGTCGGCAAGATGCTAAGTATAAAAACCAACAAGGTGCTGTTGGTAGTCGCATTAGTGAAGACTGATTAAGTCGGCTACGGTGGAAATTATCTCTTGTAATGGATATTAGAGAGATGATTTTTACTTATTTTCAAGGATAAATATGGTGTGAGCCTAATTTAATGGCAAAGCAGGCATAATAGTTTAGGAGAGGGATGAATGAAACGCTTTTTAACGACATTAATTATTTTACTTGTGGTCGTGGTAGCGGGTTTAACAACGCTAGTTATGTTAGTAAATCCGAATGATTTTAGGCATTATCTTGTCGAGCAAGTAGAGAAAAAAAGTGGTTATCAGCTTGAATTTAAAGGTGATATGCGTTGGCATGTTTGGCCGACATTAAGTATTATCACCGGTCCTATTTCTATCACCGCCCCAGAGGCAACTCAACCTATTCTTAGTGCAGATAATATGCGCTTAGATGTTGAATTATGGCCGTTAATTTCCCATCGTTTATCTGTTGAACAAATTGTTTTAGATGGTGCGGTTATCCGTAAAACGCCTGAAAGCGAATCACAAATTAAGCTTAACTCTCCAGTTCCGCCTGAGGGTAGTCATGTAGATGTTGATTCGACAGATAAAAGTAAATGGTTGTTAGACATCGAAAAAATAGATATCTCTAATAGCTTAGTGATTTGGCAAACTAAAAAAGATGAATATAACCTACGTAATATCAATTTATCATTGAAAAAAAGTGATGATAAGATAGTGACCGTTAAATTCAGTGGAAACCTGAATAAAAACCAACAAGAACTGAGTTTTGATACCCAAGCTGACATTGACCTGTCTAAATTTAACCAGCAAATCAGTGGACAACTGACCCAATTTGATTATCAATTTAGTGGTGTTGATTTACCTCAGGCTGGTATAACAGGGCAGATAACAACCGATTTTCTGTATGTTAAATCAGATTCAGGAACTGCAAGTCTTGATAATTTAATGATTAAGGCTAATGAAAGTGAATTAAAAGGTAATATCAGTATTCATTTAACGGAGATTCCTGCGATTATCATTAAGCTATCATCCGATAGTTTAAATGTAGATAGTTTATTAGGCATGCCGCATTCATCAGCGACCTCGCCAGCAGCAGCCGTAGATAATTCTGCAAGAGTGGGAGTGAAACCCGTTATATCGGGTTCGAATGCACAAAAATATGATTTGTCGGGTCTAAAGTCATTTACAGCAGATATTGATTTAACAGTGGGCAATCTTATTTATCGGGGTATGTCTGTCACTGATGTGAAGTTTAGTGCACAAAATCAAACACCACGCTTTACGATTTCAACATTAGAAGGTAAAGCGTTCGGTGGGCAATTTTCTTTACCCGTTACATTCAATTACAGCGCTATTCCTGCTCAAGTATCGGCAAAACCTGATTTCAAAAATATCAATTTAACGCCGCTATTACAGGCGTTTAAAATGCCTGAAAAACTTAGTGGTATTATTTCGCTCAAAGCCTCGTTATCCGGTGTCGGTTATGATGATTATGCAGTTAAAAATCTTTGGCAAGGGCCGCTCAATTTTGAATTAACCAATGCCAAACTTGCTGGGTTAAATATCCCACAACTTATTCAGCAATCTATTTCTCGGGTAACCAATAAGATTAATGCTCCTGTTAATACGGGTAATTATACTGAGGTCGATTTATTCACGGTCTCAGGTCGTTTGAATAAAGGCGATATGAATATATCATCTTTACGTGCTACATCTTCGCTTGTGAACATTAGTGGGCAAGGGCGTGTTAATGTGCCTAAAGAAACTATTGATGTAAATTTAGGCGTGAATATTGCGGGTGGTTGGGGCGGTGATTCACGCCTTGTCCAGCAACTCCAAGCCATGACTGTTCCTTTACGTATTTATGGTAGTTGGCATAGTTTGCAATATCAGCTAGATGTGGAAAAACTGTTACGTAATGAATTACGAACACAGGCCAAAGAAGCATTGGGTAATTGGCTTAAAAAAGAAGAAAAACAAGGGCTGAATAATTTATTAAATGCGTTATAAAAATAGATTAAATGATTCAGTAAAACTCCGGTTAAGGCCGGAGTTTTACTGTTACGGCGCTATTTTAATAAAAAATTGCAATATGAGTAATTTATTAAATGATATAATAAACTTAGTCTTACCTGATTTAAAGGTAAGACTTATTGTTTTTAAGTTTGATAATATAAATTAATTTTTATTTATTTTTATATAACTCTATATGTTTTTGAATATTATTATTTAACTCATTCAGTTGGTTATTTAAATTAGATATATGGTTTCTTTTTAGATCAAGTTTAATCAACTGAGGACAATTCTGACGAATCTCTTCGATAATTTTTTGAATATTGACATTTATTTTTTTAAGTTTTTCATCATTATTGGTTTTATTTATAGTACCCATTTGAGGGTATGGTATTGATTGATTTTTTATATTCGTAGTAGAGCTTACTACGTTTGAATTCTGAAAGCTTGATGGCTGGTTAGCCATATTAGTTAAGTCAGTGTTTAATGATGTTTGTAATGATTTTCTATCTATAGCATTCATGATGGTTTCTCGTGTATAAGCCTGCTGAATGGTATGGATTATTTAATATAATCGACTTTGTTTCTTTTAAAAAACGCCACTGCATTAATTTATTGAGCTTTGTCTCGATGAGATTAGGATTTTAGGCAAAAAAATACCGACCATATAGGTCGGTATCAGTAAAAATAGAGCTAATTAGTCATCTTCATATTCATAACCATCTCCTACTGGCGCAGGAGGGGTGATCAATACTTTATTGACTCGATGGCTATTTACTTCTAACGGCTGGAAAATACAGCCATTGATAGTAACTTGTTCGCCAACTTGTGGAACACGTTGTAGATGTTCCATTAGTAGCCCTGCAATAGTCTCGTATTCACGTTTATCATCCAGCTCCATTGGAATAAACATAATCAAGTCTTCCAGTGGCATAAAACCATTGGCTATCCAAGTGCCATCATCGAGTTTTTGAATATCGTGGCGTGAGTCATTCTCTTCTTCGCCAACAGGCAAGTTACCGGCGATAGTTTCCATCACGTCAGTTAATGTCACGATACCTTCTATAGAACCAAACTCATCTACCACAAAAGCAAAGTGGGTATGGGCCTTACGGAATTGTTCTAATGCTTTTAACAGTGATAGCCCTTCAGGGAAGATTAGCGGCTGTGTGATCAATTCGCGTAAATTTAATGGTTGACCGCTTAGTTGTTGTTTTACTAAATCAAGAATATAAACAATACCAACAGGTTCATCACTGATTGTTTCATCGACGACGACAAAACGAGAGTGCGGATTTTTTTCCATCAACTGTAATAATTCACTTGATGGCTTATTGATATCTAAATAATCCACATCATGACGAGAGGTCATAATGCTTTCGACGTTGCGCTGAGCCATACCTAATACACGGGCAATCATCAAACGTTCTTGTGGGTCAAAAACAGATTGGTTATCCGCGATTAAATTAGAGGTATGAGGGTCAAGGTCAGCTCTTTCATGCTTACCACTTAATATACGTAAAACCGCTTCGGCGGTACGCTCACGCAGTGGGCGAGCACCTTTAAGAAACTTACGACGGTTAAACTGTGCGAATTGATTTAGCATCTCAATCATGATAGAGAAACCAATCGCAGCGTATAGATAGCCTTTCGGAATAGCGTAGCCAAATCCTTCTGCCACTAAGCTAAAACCAATCATCAGCAAGAAGCTGAGACAGAGAATAACGATAGTTGGGTGCTGATTAACAAAACTCGTCAACGGTTTACTTGCCCAGATCATCAGTGCCATAGCAATGGTTACGGCGGCGATCATGACACCAATATGGTCAACCATACCGACGGCAGTTATCACAGAATCTAGGGAGAATACGGCATCAAGGACGATGATTTGTGCAACCACCGCCCAGAAATTCGATGTTTTTCGTTGGGCACTCGCGTGTTCGTCTTTACCCTCGAGCCGTTCATTTAGTTCCATTGTGGCTTTAAACAATAGGAATAATCCCCCGATTAACATAATGAGATCGCGGGCGCTAAAAGGGTGCTCGAATAGGGTAACTATGGGCTTGGTTAGCGTTATTAACCATGACAGGCTAAACAGGAGAACCACTCGCATTACTAGCGCAAGCATTAATCCAGTTACACGGGCTCTGTCACGTAGCTTTGGCGGGAGTTTATCTGCCAAAATGGCTATGAAGACGAGGTTATCAATACCAAGAACGATTTCTAGAACGATAAGGGTTGCGAGACCAGCCCAAATCGAAGGATCTGCGATCCATTCCATACAGTTTGTTTTACCTTCTATGATAACGGCTTATGCCGACAGGTGAATAATGCGGTTTGTTTTATTAAATTTCAATACAAATTCATCTAAGTTGGATGATTCTGGAAAAAAATTATTAGTTAGAGCTTATCAATAGCAGCAATAGTTATTATTGACCCAATAACAGTGCATCAATCACTACCAAGGAGCACAATCCTGAGTTAACATGTGATCAGGTTAACAGAATGTCAGCACAATAGAGGCTGACTTGATCCAAATCAGACGGGAGTTTTTCATGTCAAAGCAGCAGATTGGTGTTGTCGGAATGGCTGTCATGGGGCGCAACCTAGCGCTGAATATTGAAAGCCGCGGTTACTCTGTTTCTATCTTTAATCGTTCTAAAGATAAAACAGATGAAGTTATTGCCGAAAATCCAGGGAAAAAATTAGTTCCCAACTATACTATCGAAGAGTTTGTTGACTCTCTGGAAAAACCACGCCGCATCTTGTTGATGGTTAAAGCTGGCGAAGCGACGGATAAAACAATTGCTGCGCTAACGCCTCATTTGGACAAAGGTGACATCTTAATTGATGGTGGTAATACTTTATATAAAGATACCATTCGTCGTAATCGTGAGCTATCAGCGCAAGGTTTTAACTTCATCGGTACTGGTGTTTCAGGTGGTGAAGAAGGTGCATTGAAAGGCCCTTCAATTATGCCTGGTGGCCAAAAAGAAGCTTATGAGCTTGTTGCCCCAATTTTAAAACAAATTGCCGCTAAAGCAGAAGGCGAGCCTTGTGTTGCTTATATGGGTCCAGATGGTGCTGGTCATTATGTGAAAATGGTTCACAACGGTATTGAATATGGCGACATGCAATTAATTGCAGAAGCGTATTCACTGCTAAAAGGCGCTTTAAAATTAAACAATGAAGAGCTAGCAACGACTTTCTCTGAATGGAATAACGGAGAATTAAGTAGCTATCTTATTGAAATTACCGCTGATATCTTCAAGAAAAAAGATGAAGATGGTATTTACCTTGTTGACGTTATCTTAGATGAAGCGGCAAATAAAGGTACCGGTAAGTGGACTAGCCAAAGTTCTCTTGATTTAGGTATTCCTGTTACCCTAATTACTGAATCTGTGTTTGCTCGTTATATTTCTTTCTTGAAAGACCAACGTGTTGCTGCATCTAAAGTATTAACCGGACCAGTATTAAAAGCGGTTGAAGGCGATAAAAAAGAATTTATCGAAAAAGTACGTCGTGCATTGTACTTAGGTAAAATCGTTTCTTATGCTCAGGGTTTCCAGCAATTAAAAGCAGCTTCAGATGAATATAATTGGGATCTGAACTACGGTGAAATTGCTAAAATCTTCCGTGCAGGTTGTATTATCCGTGCTCAATTCCTACAAAAAATCACAGATGCATACAATGATAATGGCAAAATTGCCAATCTACTGTTAGCACCTTACTTCAAACAAATTGCTGATGAATATCAACAAGCTCTACGTGATGTTGTTTGTTACGGCATTCAAAATGGTATTCCAACGCCGACATTCTCAGCGGCTATCTCCTATTATGATAGCTACCGTTCAGCAGTATTGCCTGCGAACTTGATCCAAGCTCAGCGTGACTATTTTGGTGCTCATACTTATAAACGTACTGATAAAGAAGGTGTTTTCCATACTGAGTGGATGGAATAATTTATTATAGCTTGTAAGTTATGACGTCAGTCAATAGGCGCTATTTATTAGCGCCTATTTGCTATTCAAGTTTAGTTACTCTTAAATAAGTCACTTCACGTTAGGCTTTTTTGCATATAATTAAATTAGAGTATTAGACCAGTACCCTGATAGCATCCTTATTTATTATCCGCTATTTATTATTCTTATCGCCATCATGGCTATTCTCAATATGACATAAATATATTGAGCGTTAATCCAATAGATTCACAACTTTAGAACTGTTTATATGCGTAAATTTTTGGTTTTGTTACTCCTTTTAGTTTTACTCGGCCCGTTAGGGATTGATTTATATTTGCCTACCATACCTGATATTGCAAAGGACTTAGGGAGTAGTGAGTCGGTAATTCAGTCGACTATTGCTTTGTTTATATTAGTACTTGGGGTTGGGCAATTAGTTTCAGGACCGTTGGTTGACCGATATGGGCGTAAACCTGTCGCGATAGCGGGAATTATTATTTATATTATTGGTGCTTTGGTTGCTATATCAGCAACAACTTCAACGATATTTATCGTTTCACGTTTATTACAAGGGATTGCGGTTTGTTGCACTTCTGTGGTGGCTTTCAGTTGTGTCCGTGACCGTATGAATGGCACAGCAGCGGCACGAGCATTTGGTTTTTTGAATGGCACATTAAATATTGTTCCGGCTTTAGCGCCATTGCTTGGTGGGTTACTCGCTGAAGCTTGGGGTTGGCGGGCACCATTTTGGTTCCTTGCTCTGTATGCTATTTTGATTTTAATTTTAGTTATTCGATTTTTACCTGAAACACGACCCGCTAGCTTGCAAAGTGTGAAGAAAATCCAACTTAAAAATTATATTCGCATTATATCTAGCCATCATTTTCTGATTTTTGCATTAGTAAATGCTGGAACTATGGGTATGGCATTAACGTATGTTTCTCTCGCTCCAAGCGTTTTAATGGGGGATGCGAAATTAAGCCCATTAGCTTTTTCTATTGTTTTTGGGATTAATGGATTTTGGATCATGTTTGTCAGCTATATTGCTAACTACTTTATTCATAAGATAGGACGACCAACCTGTTTATTAATCGGTAGTTCAATGATGGCTTTGGGAAGTTTAGGATTATTGTTAGGTTTTATGCTGCTGCCTATCGATGTGCAAAATCATTGGCTTGTTTATATGCTTCCCGTTATTTGTGCTTGCAGTGGATTGGCATTCATGATGGGAACGGCAACTAGCTACGCATTAGAGCCTTTTGGTAATGAAGCAGGAACCGCGTCGGCATTGGTCGGCTTTGTTCAAATGGCGGGTGGTGCCACATTGGGGCTTCTTGCTATTTCGTTGCCTATTTCCCCTAAATTATCTTTAGCGTTAGTTATGTTAATGGGTTGTATATTTGGATTAATTGCACGAAAAACGAGCTTAGGATTGGCGGTTACAGTGCAGAAATAAATTTATTTCAGTAATTTAGATCATTGGCTATAGGCCAACTTTTCTCTCCCTTTTATTGGTGGAATATACAATGAAAGGGAGAATATATAATTTAACATTTAGAGAAAAATAACGATATAATCCAAATTTAAGTGAATACTGTATTTCTGTTTCAATAAAATTAATGTATTTCTATATAATTAAAAGCTTCATTTCATATAAAATAGCGATTATAAAACTTATATTAGAATAATCTAATTAAGCTGGATTAATGTTGTTTTTAATTGTTAAATTAGCCCTATATTATGCTTTTCTTGATTTTTGTATATTTATTTTAAAATTAAAAAAATATTTAAAATAAGCATGGGTATTTAAGGTAATATTTTAATTTTTAGCGGTTTAATTTTTAATGAAAATATTTTTTTGTTTTTTTTAATGCTAACTTTAATAAGTGAGCGTGGAATCACAGTAATTGTTTATTATTTAATACTAGAATGCGGTTAATCTTTAGGAGGGGTCTATGCTCAAACATTTTGCTCCATTTTTAAAAGCCAGTTTTATATTTTTGCTATCTTTAGATAGTAAAAGCAGGGCTTTTTTGAGCAAAATTTGTTGGTTTGTCCCTATTACTTCTTTAGAAAAAGATGAGACGGATACTCACCAACAATCCGATAGTGATATTTCGGTTAATTGGTCTCAATTATGGCATAGCGCACAAAAACTTTATGTTTCTATTTGTTCTAGTTCACCTGAAAAAATCGAAAATAAAGGTCGTAATAAGCCATCTATTTCTTTGCATACCCGTAAAATTTACGAGTTATTATTTCTATTTCTGGCTTCAAGTTTACGTCAATTAATGACCTGTCGTCATACAAGTGGTGCACCTGGTGATATTCGTCAATCAGGGTTAATACCTTTAAAAGCACAATGCGCGTTTTCGCCATTGTGCTTTTTTTATTCTCTGAATTAAATTTTTTAAGGAGTTGTTATGTTTATAGTTTGTGTCGCAGCATGTCCCACCGGTGTCGCTCATACTTATATGGCTGCGGAGTCTCTTGATATCACAGGGAAAAAGCGTGGGCATGAGATTAAAGTTGAAACTCAAGGAAGTATGGGCGTTGAAAATGAAATCACCAGTGACGATTTGGCTCGCGCAGATGCGGTTATCCTTGCAGCGGATGTCGCCATTATTAATAGAGAGCGTTTTGATGGCATGATCAAACTTGAGTGCAGTGTTGCCGACCCTATCAAATTTGGTGAGGCAATTTTTGATGCGTTAGAGCAGGAGATGAGTGATGGTGAAGTTTAAAGGCGGCTCGCAGCCGGGCGTGGGAACTGAGATCAAAAATGCCATCATGACAGGAGTATCATGGATGCTGCCATTTGTGATTGCTGGCGCTGTCATTATGGGGATCTCTCGTATTGGTGCTTCAATGTATGGCATTGATAATATTTGGGATTCAAGCCATGCGGAGGCAACAAACTATATTATTCAAATGTTGCATAAATTTGATGGTTTTGGCGGATTAGCACTGTCTTTGATGTTGCCGATTGTTGCGGGCTATATTAGTTTTGCAATAGCCAATAAGCCCGGCTTAGCGCCTGGCATGGTCGGTGGATTATTGGCGAGTAATTTAGGCACAGGTTTTCTTGGTGCACTTGCCGCAGGTTTTATTGCAGGGTACATAGTTCGCTTTTTAGCGAAATATACTAAGTTACCAAAATCACTAGCTTCCGCCGGCCCAATATTCATTTTACCAGTGGGTGGAACATTATTAACCTGTATTGTGATGGCTTTTGTAATAGGCGCACCTCTAGCGGCTCTTAATCATGGAATGGAAAATTGGTTATTATCCATGTCTGGTTCGAATAAAGTTATTTTGGCTGCGGTTATTGGTGCGATGGTTGGTTTTGATCTTGGTGGCCCGGTAAATAAAGCGGCGGTTACAACTGCAATGGCGCTTTTGGCATCTGAAATTTATGAACCAAATACAGCGGCACAAGTTGCAATTATTATCCCACCGATTGGTATTGGGTTAGCAACACTAATATGGGCAAAACGTTTTCCTGAATCCTTACGTGAAGCGGGTAAAGCCTCTACACTAATGGGTTTGATTGGTGTTTCTGAGGGGGCGATTCCATTTGCGTTAGCAAATCCTAGGATCATTATTATTAATATTATTGGTGCTGCGACTGGAGCCGCAATGGCTGTTGGACTTGGCGCAATGAACCATGCTCCAATTTCCGGCTTTTATGGTTGGTTAGCAGTAGATAAATGGCCAATTTATATTTTATCCGTAGCGGTGGGCTCAGCCATTATTACGATTGGCTCATTATTAATTTTTCGTGGGAATGAACCTATTAATGCTAAAGGAGTAGAAGCTGCGCCTAAATTTAAAGTAGGACGCTAATCGTATTTCTATTTATTAACTTAAATAAGTTTTAATCAGCGTTTATAACGCCATGGACTCGTTCATTCTGAAAATAGATTATTTAAAGGTTATATAATGAAAACCGTACATTTAATTCAACATACACACTGGGATAGAGAATGGTATTTTACCGAAAATGATTCCAAAATTATTCTTTATTATTTTATGAATGATTTAATGGATCGCTTAGAGCAAGATACAACTCTTGGACCATTTATTCTAGATGGACAAACTGTGGTATTGGAGGATTATTTAAAAGTTGCCCCCAAGCAATGTGACCGTTTAAAGCAATTAATAAAACAAGGTCGAATTTTAATTGGTCCTTGGTATACACAAACGGACTTTTTGGTAGTGGGTGCGGAGTCTATTGCAAGAAATTTATTATTAGGTAAAGCAGATTGTGAAACTTGGGGTAGTTATATGCCTGTGGGCTATGTCCCTGATTCATTTGGGCAAAGTGCGCAACTTCCAATGTTTTTACAACAGTTCGATATTAAATATGCAGTGATTTGGCGTGGCTGGTGTGAACGTGACGTTGCGAGTAGTGAGTTTATTTGGCGTGCAGATTCAGGGGATTCGGTAACAACGGCGGTGCTTCCGTGGGGATATGGCTGCGCTAAGTGGTTGCCTGATAATACGGAAAAAGCCTCAACAGTATTACCTGCAATTTTAGAAAAACAGGCGCGTTTTGCACATTCAGAACAAATTTTATTGCCGAATGGAAATGATCAATCTCCTTTTGAATATGCTGTGCCTGCAATGCTCAATAAATTGAATGAGCAGCAAAAGGATTATCATTTTGTTAAAAGTAGTTTTAGTGATTTTTTCACCGCATTACAGGAAAGTGGCCAACAATTACCTGAATTTAGTGGTGAGTTATTGAGTCCGAAATATATGCGTGTTCATCGGGGCATTTTTTCCACGCGTATGGATATTAAGTTACTCAATGCCAAATTAGAGCAATTTGTGAGTCAGCAACTTGAGCCATTACTTTCGATTAATTGGCGGTTAGGTCTACCTTATCCACAAAGTGCGGTGGAAAATATTTGGCGTGATGCCATGCAGTCTCATGCTCATGACAGTATTGGTGGATGTAATTCTGATAGGGTCAATAGTATGGTTAAAGCACGACTAACCAATGGGTTAGAAAGTGCAAATCAACTACTCTCTCTCAACATGAAAATGTTAGCGGGAGGGATAGAGGCAACTCAAAAAGGCAAAAAAATTATTGTCTTTAATTCACTACCTCATCAACGTGATGCGCAAATTAGTATCACGCTATATACGCCAGAAGCTGATTTTTGTATTAAAGATGACCAAGGTAAAACTTGTCGTTGGCAGCTAATTAAAGAACAGCCTCAAGATATGTCGTTGATTGTTCAAGAGTTAGCAAATAGTACAACCACAACATGGTATCGCAAGTGTGACGTATTGCTTGAAGCGACTGATTTGCCATCTTGTGGTTACCGTACATTTTATCTTCATGAAGGTGAGCCGGCTAACTTTGAATTTCCGCTACAGATAAAAAATGAGAATACACTTGAAAATCAATGGTTAAAAATTGAAATAAATGATGGTCAATTGAGACTAATCGATAAACGAAATCAACAGCATTATTCAAATATTTTACGTTTAGTTGATGGTGGGGATGCCGGAGATAACTACAATTATTCTCCACCTGTAGATGATTGGCTGGTGAGTAGCGATGGACACCTACAACAATTTGAGTGTATTCGAGCGCCATTAATTGATGCTTTTATTTTGGACTGGCATATCCCGGCCCCGCTCGATGCGAAAGCTCGTCAGCAGCACCAGCTCAATGCGTATTTAGATATCTCAATGAAAATTTCGTTACCTCACGATAAACCTTGGTTAGATATTGAAATTACAGTCAACAATACAATTCAAGACCATCGTTTACAAATTGAGATACCGACAGAGATTCAGCAAGCATTTCATTTTGCAGATCAACCATTTGGCTTAATTAAACGAGAAAATCAGCCAACAAGCTTAGCGTATTGGCAAGAAGAAAACTGGACAGAGGCACCGACATCTCTTTGGCCAATGCAAAGTCTTGTTATGCAACATAATGATAATCATGGCATATGTCTTGTGACGGAAGGTTTGAGAGAGTATCAAATCCCTGAATCTCGCCAAGATATGATTGCATTGACGTTATTGCGTAGCGTTGGTTGGTTAGGGCAGGCTAACCTGACTTGGCGGCCTGGTCGTGCTTCTGGCATGGTCTTGCCATCTCCTGATTCACAAATATTTGGCATTCATCATTTTCATTTTGCGGTATTACCAATGCATCAAGGCCAGCATCCTGATTTCTGGCGAGATGTTGAACATTGGCGCACGCCTGCATTTGGCTATTTAGATTCAGGTTGGTCGCAATTTAAAATGAATCCACATGACCTTGTTTTTCCTGAAAGTTATAGCCTTTTAACTTGGGACTGTGGCTTACATTTTAGTACGCTTAAAAAAGCCCAAAATGTAGATGCACTAGTATTACGCGGTTGGAATCCAAGTATCGAACCGTTGTTATATGAGCCGCCTAAATCTGACATTAAAATTCAGCAAGTGACTTTGGCTGAAACGGAATGCGTCAACGCAGGTAAAGCAGCACCTTGTGCCCCTGTGTCATGGTTAATGAGTTAATAATTAAAGGTATCATTTATGCAAACACTTTCTTTTTGCTGCCAGCTACCGAATGGTATTCATGCAAGGCCTGCCAGCGCATTGGAGCAAAAAACAGTGAGTTTTCAATCTGAAATAACGCTGTTTAATAAAACCAAAGCGCGCCAAGGAAATGCTAAAAGCGTTTTGGCGTTAGTGGGTACAGATGTTGCGCTTGGTGATGAATGTTATTTTCAAATTGAAGGACGTGATGAAAATATGGCTTATGAAAGGCTAAAAGTCTTTATTGAGCAAGAGTTTCTTCACTGTGATGTGCCTCTGGCTCAAGAGGCAAGAACAGAGCAACAAATATTGCCTATTTTTCTTAGCCGATCAATATCTAAAATAGTACGCGGGAATGGCGTTAGCCAAGGGCTGGCAAAAGGGCAATCACGACTGATAAAGGTACCTGAGCTGCGCAGTTTAGGGCAAGAGCAGCCTGAAAGTTCACGCATTCAACAGTATGAAGAACTGAAAAAAGCATTACTGTTGGCGAGAGAACAATTACGTCAAGATATTCAGAAGGTTGCGGGTGAAGTTGCCAATATACTCGAAGCGCAAAGCCAATTGCTTGATGATGAAGATGTTGAGGCTTGTTTACTTGAGCAAGATCAGGCTCGTAATTCAATGTCTGCATTAGCGATGGCCATTGATGAGTTAAGTTTACCATTTCGTGAAAGCAGTAATGAATATTTGCGCCAACGCGAGTTAGATATTAAAGATTTAGGGCTGCGGATCGCGATTCATCTTAGTGTAGCGCCGATATTACAGTTACCAGAATTAGATAACGATACGATTGTTGTGTGCCAAGGATTATTAACCCCAGGACAATTACTGACTTTAAAAGGCAATAGTACTAATTTACAAGGTATTGTGATGGCGGAAGGTGCAGAAACATCGCATACGGTAATTTTAGCGCGTACTTATTCAATTCCACTGTTATCTGCAAGTACTGCGGTTATTGACCAAATTAAAAATAACCAAACTTTGTTGTTAGATACCCGTTTCAATGCGTTAATTATTGAACCAGACAAGTATGCAGAAGATTGGTTAACACTGGAAAAAGCGAAATTAGCACGTTTAACATTATCAAATAAACACGTTGATTCTAATTATCCGGTATTAACTTCTGAATTAGTTTTGTTAGATAGTACAGTGGCGAGTAAAGATGAGGCTATCAAATTACTAACGGATAATTTAGAGGTAAATCATCGTACAGATTCAGGTACAGATGTTGAACACGCTATTTGGCAACGTGAAGAGGTTTTCAGTACGGCGTTAGGTTTTTCTATTGCGATCCCGCATTGTAAATCACTCGCGGTTAAGCACAGCAGTATTTCCGTTATGCGGTTATTAGAGGATTTATCTTGGGGGGATAATGTTGATGTTAGATTAATTATTATGTTAACCATTAATGAGAATGAAGAAAATCAACATATGCGAATTTTTTCGGTTCTTGCTCGTAAGTTAATGCATGAATCTTTTCGTGAAAAAATAATGAGTGCAAAAAATCCTAATGCAATCGTTGAACTATTAAAATATGAATTAGGATTATAAAAAAACATTTAAATTAAATATTATTGTTTGATTTAGAAAATTAATAATATTAGTCCGTAATGTAAATTCTTTAAATTTAAAGGATAGGGATAACTTTGCTTAAAATTGCACTGGTTATTCTTATTTAAATGAAAACAATTGAATGGAGGCTGTCCTAACTAACGAGTAATACTTAAAACACATAAATAAAAATTAAATATAACAACACACATAAATATAGGAAAAATTAATGAAACATTTTACTTTAGCTATCTCTACACTTATTTTTTGTTCTGTTGCTAATGCAACATATGTAGATTATCGTCATGAATGGTTAGGTGATGAACATCGCCACGAAGATAGAATTAAAATTGGGCATAGTTTACAAAATGGCACTTATTTTAGCCTTGAAGGTAAATGGAGAAGTAAAGATGGCGGCTTTATGGAAAATTTATCTTCAAAAGGTAATGAGGTTGAAGCGGGTTATAAATATAAAGTAACTAAAGATTTTGTATTAACACCTTCTTTTGCTTTAGATTCTGGTGAAAAAGATACCGCATATAAATTTAGTGTTAAAGCGGCTTATAACCTGACGGATGATTTTAATGTTGGAACACGTTTACGTTACGGTGTTAGACATTTTGATAATTCAAATAAACCAGCAAAGGATAATCAACATTATTGGCAAAGTAATTTTTATTTAGGTTATAAAATACAAGATATTTCTTTGAGTTATGATTTTGAATATAAATTTGATACAGATTACCCTGCCTATAAAGGTAAAGAAAAAGATTACGCACATAACTTAAATGTTTCGTGGATTGGTAATAAAACATGGGTGCCTTACTTCGAGTTAGGTTATGTCTCTTATGATGATGGTTCTTATGTGAAAGATGGAAAAACCTATCGTGATGCATGGCAAATGCGTTATCGCGTTGGCATTGCATATAATTTCTGATAGAAATAGGTCACTATAAAAGGGAATAAACATGAACAATAAAATTAAATACGGTCTTGCCCTTGCACTAATTTCGATAGGAAATATGGCGATTGCAACGACCACCGATAATAAAGCCTATAATTATACCGTTGCATTTATGCCTGATATTCATTTTCATGATGTTTATGGGCAATTTTCTGATGGTTCGTTTGATGGTTTGAAAAATAGTAAAAGCGGTCAAAATGCGGTTATTCGGTCGATGTACGCGCAGTTGACATCGACCCGTTTATTTAACGAAAACTATTTTGCACTACGTGCCGCCCTTGAAGATGCCGGCAGCAAAGGAATAAAGTTGATCGCATTACCGGGGGATTTTACGGATGATGGTCAGCCAATTCATTTACGTGGTTTAGTTAAAGTTTTACAAGAGTACGAACAAAAATATGGCATGCGCTTTTTTGCTACGCCAGGGAATCATGATCCTAACCGTCCATTTGATATGCCCGCAGGAAAAGAGGACTTTTTGGGTGTAGAGGGGAAAACTCAGCGTATCTTTAGTTTAGGTGCTAGCGAGTGTACGGGGTATCAAGGTAAAACAGCAGTTATTGATACAGGTGCTGAATTACCAACTATCTGTAGCGAAGAAATGGTTTATAGTGGCTATGGTAATGTAATGGATGCCATGAAATCTTTTGGCATCAATCCATTGCCAGCCGATATCTATTGGGAAACTCCTTATTCTGATTATGGCTCAAAAGGTTATAGTTATGACGCTGCTGTAAAAGCCAGTGATTTTAGCCAAAGACAGTATGAAATTTGTACACAAGGAACTGGTGGTGAATATAAGCAAGCAGGTTATGGTCCTTGCTTTAATGTCGCTGATAGCAGCTATCTTGTTGAACCTGTTCCCGGTCTTTGGTTGATGGCTGTTGATGCAAATGTGTATGTGCCTTCTGAAAAAGCAGATATTAATAACCCAAAAGCTGCCAAGAATTTTGCAGGTTCAGGAAACGCGGGTTACAACAAAATGCTAACGCATAAACAGCAAACTGTAGAGTGGATGACTTCAGTTGCAAAACGTGCAAAAGAGCAAAATAAAACGTTGATTACATTTAGCCATTTCCCAATGGTGGAGTTTGATAATGGTGCTGCGGATGACCTTGAAACTATTTTTGGTAAAGGTAAATTCCAATTAGAAAGGGCGCCAAAAGAAGATACCAGTCATGCAATGGCTAAAACCGGTATTGGCGTGCATGTTGGCGGTCACATGCATTTTAATGATACTGGTGTGCGAAAATATCCCGATGGTAGCTTATTGTTTAATATCCAAGCTCCATCAATGGCAGCGTATGTTCCGGCATATAAGATTCTGAATTTTAAAAATGCCAATGAAATCGATGTGCAAACTGTAATTATTGATAATGTGCCGCGTTTTGATGAATTATTCGAGCATTATCAACAAGAGTGGGATCATTTAAAACAAACCAATTCTCCACATCTTTGGAATAGCGATATTCTTAAAGCAGATAATTATTATGATTTTACTAACTGGCATATTACGGAATTAACACGTTTACGTTTTCTGCCAGAAGAGTGGCCATGTGAAATTCGCCAAATGTTATTTAGTATGAATGGCGAAGAGATGTTGATACTCAGCCAGTTAGAAAGCCAAAGTGCTTATAATGAAGTATTAACGGCACCGTTAAGTCAAAATCATGAAATATGTGCTAAAGGTGTGAACCCTGAGAACATCGATATCACGCAGGTTTATTTAAATAAAAATGCAGATGCATGGAAAAAGGCTAGCCAAAAAGCGGCATTAGTTGCTAATAAAGCCGGTTTTAAATTAAATGATTTTGCGAAATGGAATGGGTTCGACCTTGCAGTTGATTTTTACCGGTTACGTAATGCCGATGAGTTGGCGTTGCAGGATATTCCTGCGGAGCGATTGAACCAGTATCAGTTACTGACGGGAACATTATTAGCGTCATTACCGAGCTCAACGAATAAGATTAATGCAGATAGTACGTTTGAAAATATTTTTAAATTACGTTTTGGTAGTATTTTCACTGTAATAGATAAATATTTGCAAGGTAATCCTAGCCGTGATTTTTATATCAATGTTGAAACTGGTGAGATCACGCCGCTTAATTTGGGTAAAGTTAAGAAGTGATTAAAAATAAATAGCTTAACGCATTGATAAGTAAAATTAGATATGTAATTAAATCATCGGTTGCAATACGTAGCCGATGATTTTTTTTAGCCGTTTATTTATGATATTTTTAAAGTAGAATAGTCATTAAGCAATAAAATATTATCAAAATTTAATTTAAGGATTATTTTATGGAAACCCCTTTATTAAAGCGACCACAAATTGCTGATTGTGATGTGTTTTGAACGTGAATACATCACCATAGATAGCGTTCTTCTATGGTACTACTAAAGTTATTAAAAGGTTTGTTACCATGAATAAAAAGCATTGGTCGAAATACGAATTACTGCATGAAGTTGTACAAAATCCGAATATCCATATTAAAGGGCAACATAGCTATTATAGTGATTGCTGGGATGATGGTTTTGAACAATCAGTGGTTCGCTATTTGCAAGGTGACGAGCAAAGTCGAGATTGGCAACTTGCATGGGATGTCGATCAACTTTATATCGGCGACTATGTCTGTATTGGCAGTGAAGCGGTCATTTTAATGGGCGGCAATCATACCCATCGTATGGATTGGTTTTGTTTATATCCATTTTTAGAGCATATTGAAGAGGCTTACATTGGCAAGGGCGATACCGTGATTGGTGACGGCGCTTGGATTGGTATGCGCGCTTTTATTATGCCAGGTATTAAAATTGGCGAAGGTGCGGTTATTGCTGCCAATAGTGTGGTTGTTAAAGATGTCGAGCCATACAGTATTGTGGGGGGAAACCCTGCTAAGCCGATTAATTATCGTTTTTCTGCCGACGTTATTGGCGAATTATTGCAGCTCAAAATTTATGATTGGCCTGAAGCGAAGTTTACTGCGTTAAAACCGTTTATTTGTAGCTCAGATTTTATAGCATTAAAAACGGCCAGCCTTGAATATGATAAAAAACTCAATCTGTAAGTTGTTTTAGTTTATTTTTTAAAGGGTTATTTTTAATAACCCTGAGGTTGTTGACAAAGCGGGATAAAAACGTGGTTTTTCCCGCTTTGTGTTATCAGCCGAAAATCAATGAATTGATTTTCCTAATTTATTTTCAAAACCTATTAGACTTGCCGCCAAATAAAATATGTTCGACAGTAGTCTGAGGGTTATTTTTAATAACCGTAAATTATGCTTCTTCAGTACGAATAAAATTAACCAGCGTTGGTGATGCAATTCTTTGGTAATCTTCTGTATTTAAAATTACAGAGCGTTCTAATGTGCCAGCGTTGAAAGCGAGTTCATCAAAACGACCAAATAAATGCGGGTCTGCAATAAGCAACAAAGAAGGGTGGAAGCTAAACGGCGGTATTGCGCCGAAAACACATTGTGTTAACTCATCCACTTCTTTGGGGCTGGCTAATGACGCTCTTGTTCCACCGATTGCTATCGCGATCTTACTTAGGTCAGCCTGCTTATCTGCGGGTAAAACGGCTAGGACGTGCTGACGTATGCCATTACCTTTTACATGACAAACCAATCCTTTTGCACCTTGTCCTAGTTGTGTACCACGAATTTTAGCCACTTCTTCTGATTTGCCTGCTGTCGGGTGTTCCATCACACGATATCGAGCACTATTTTTATCGAGTAACTGAGTTAATTGCATAAAAATTGAATTTTCTGACACGACTATTTCCTTTGAAATCGACATCCTATAATTGGAATGATACCAATTTCAATTTGATATACAACTTGATAGAAAGTGATGGCAAAGGTTGAGTAAGTGAGACTTGAAAATTAAAAAGTAGAAAATAAAAATAATGACAATGAATTAGCAGGTATTTGCAAAATAAATGAATGCGGTAGATTGGTGTATACGTTCATTGAAATAGTAAAAATAAAACTCAAAGTGGGAAACATTAGCGTCATCCCACTGAGTCAATAAGCTTAGGCTACCAATATTAGGCAGCCGAGTGATTATTGATGGCGCTCTTTTAAGCGTTTAATAATTGCGCTTAAATCAAGATCTTGATCTTGTAATAAAACCATTAAGTGATACATCAAATCTGCGGCTTCATTAGTTAACTCTGCGCGGTCATTAACGGTAGCAGCCAATGCGGTTTCCACACCTTCTTCACCGACTTTTTGGGCGATACGTTTAGTTCCACTAGCGTAAAGACGGGCAGTGTAAGAGCTCTCAGGATCAGCCGTTTTACGCTCTTTGAGTATGTTTTCAAGCTCAAAGAGAAATCCCCAGTCACTTTGCGCTGGAGCGAAGCAGCTTTGGGTTCCATTGTGACAAGTTGGACCATCGGGTAGCGCCAACGCTAGCAATGTGTCGCTGTCACAATCGGCGACAATATCGACTAAATTGAGGAAATTATTCGAGGTTTCACCTTTTGTCCATAAGCGCTGCTTGCTTCTGGAAAAAAATGTCACTTTGCGACTGTCTAAGGTGACTTGTAGCGCTTCACGGGTCATATAGCCCAACATCAATACATCACCAGATGTTGCGTGTTGTACGACAACAGGCATCAATTCATCGACTTTTTGCCAAGCAAGTTGGCTGCATTGTTCTGTAGTTAACATACTCTAATTTGAACTCCATTTTCGGCTAGGTATTGTTTTAAGTCACCGATATTGATGATCTGTTTGTGGAAAACGGAAGCGGCTAAAGCGCCATCGACACCTGCATTGGTAAAGGCATCAAGGAAATGCACTTTTTCCCCTGCGCCCCCAGAGGCGATTAATGGTACTTGGCAAACTTCACGAACTTTTTTCAGTTGTACCAGATCATAACCTTGGCGTACACCGTCTTGGTTCATCATATTTAAAACAATTTCACCCGCGCCACGTTGTTGTGCTTCTTTTACCCAATCTAACGTTTTCCAACGGGTCTGTGCTGTGCGTTTTTCATCACCAGTGAATTGGTAAACGAGGTATTCGTTAGTGGCTTCATCAAACCAGGTGTCGATACCGACAACAATGCACTGCACGCCAAAGCGATCGGCTAAGCGAGTGATCAATGTGGGGTCAGAAAGCGCAGGAGAGTTGATAGAAATTTTATCTGCACCAAAGGAGAGAATTTGTGCGGCATCTTCAACACTTTTAATACCACCTGCAACACAGAATGGAATATCAATCACTTCTGACACTTTAGCGACCCAGCTTTTATCAACGACTCGGCCATCAGAGGATGCTGTAATATCATAAAATACTAGTTCATCCGCACCTTCCTTTGCATAACGCTGGGCAAGGGGAACGATATCACCAATGATTTCGTGATTACGAAACTGAACACCTTTGACGACTTGTCCATCGCGGACATCCAAACAAGGAATTATGCGTTTTGCCAACATTCGATTGCCTCCGCAACAGTAAATTTACCTTCAAGTAAGGCTCGCCCAACAATCACGCCTGCTGCACCCGATGGAGGGATGGCTGCGATATCAGCTAAATTACCAATACCACCTGAAGCTTGAATTTGGATATCTGGAAACTTTTGGCTAATTTCTTGGTATAAATCCACGTTAGAACCACTTAAAGTGCCATCTTTGGATATATCGGTACACAGGACATGTTTTAATCCATAAGGACGATATATTTCAATGGCGTCTTCAAGGGTTAAATTTGAGTTTTCCTGCCAGCCGCTAATCGCAATTTCTTTTATGCCCTTATCATTTATGCGGACATCCAGCGCCAAAACGATAGCTTCTCCGCCATAACGTTCAAACCATGTTTTGACCAGTTCGGGTTGAGTTACTGCGGTCGAACCAATGACGACACGTGTTGCTCCTGCGTTTAGTAATGCTTTTACGTCATCTTCAGTACGAATACCACCGCCGACTTGCACAGGTACGGAAACGCCGGCTAATAATTTTTTCAATAATGAAATTTGGCGTTTTTGCGGATCTTTAGCACCAGTTAAATCAACCAAATGCAGTAGTTTTGCGCCTTCTTTTTCATATTGCTGCAAGCGAGGCAGTGGGTCAGTGCCATAATCGGTTTGTTTGGCGTAATCCCCCTGATGCAATCGAACGACAGTGCCATCAATTAAATCTAATGCAGGTATGATCATGAAAATTACATCTCCAAAAAGTTTTGAATCAAGCGTGAGCCAGCGGCACCTGAACGTTCTGGGTGAAATTGCACACCGTAGAAATTATCTTGATTTACAGCACTGCTAAACGGGTTGCCATATAAGGTTTGCGCAATAGTATTCGCTGAAATAGGCATCGTATAACTGTGTACAAAATAAAAATACGCATCGTCATTGATGCCTTTAAACAAAGGATGGCCTGCTAATGCTTTTACTTGGTTCCAGCCGCTATGGGGGACGGGTAAGCCATTGGCATCCATTTTTTGTACTGGGCTATCAATTAAACCGAGTAACGGGATCTCCGTTTTTCCTTCTTCACTGACACTACCCATTAATTGCATCCCTAAGCAAATGCCTAAAACCGGTTGAGTGAGAGCTCTGATTAATGGAATTAATTCACGTTCAACGAGTTTTTCCATTGCGGCACTTGCAGTACCAACGCCCGGTAAAAAGACTTTATCGGCTTGTAAAATCGTGTTGGTATCACGGCTGACAATAGGATTGTAGCCTAAGCGTTTTACCGCATAAGCGACAGAGGCTAAATTGGCACAACCCGTATCAAGGATGACCACGTTCATTAAAGCACCCCTTTAGAGCTTGGTAAGGTATTCCCTTCAACACGGATAGCTTGGCGTAAGGTACGGCCAAACACTTTGAATAGGCTTTCTGCTTTGTGGTGATCGTTTTTACCCTTGGTTTTCAAGTGTAAGGTGCAGCCCATCGCATAAGAGAGTGAACTAAAGAAATGTTCAATCATTTCAGTGCTTAAATCACCCACACGTTGATATTTAAATTCGGCTTTATATTCGAGGTGTGGGCGACCTGAAATGTCTAATGCGCAGCGCGCTTGGCATTCATCCATAGGTAAGACAAAACCAAAGCGAGCGATACCACGTTTATCACCAAGCGCTACTCTTAATGCTTCACCTAAAGCAAGGCCCGTATCTTCTACACTGTGGTGGTCATCGATGAATAAGTCACCATTGACCTTAACATTTAAGCGAAAACCACCGTGGGTAGCGATTTGATCTAGCATGTGGTCAAAGAAGCCAACGCCAGTACTGATTTCGCTGCCACCTTCTTGATCTAACCATACTTCAACCACGATATTGGTTTCTTTCGTGGTACGCTCAACGCGTGCATAGCGGTTAGGTTTAGTCAGCTGATTCGCGATGGCTGTCCAATCAAGTTCGGCTGCATTATAACGTAGCCCTTTGATCCCCATATTTTTAGCAAGTTGAATATCTGTTTCGCGATCGCCAATCACATAACTATTTTCGGTATCTAAAATGGCTTCGGCTAAATATTTCTCAACAAGTTGCAGTTTAGGTTTGCGACACGCGCAATTATCCGCAGGTTTATGTGGGCAAATCAGCACTTCATCAAATTGAATACCTTGTGATTCAAAAACCTGCATCATTAAGTTATGAGGCGGCTCGAAGTCAGCAGTTGGAAAACTTTCAGTTCCTAGTCCGTCTTGATTGGTGATCATCACCAAGCGGTAATTGGCTTTTTGTAGCGCGAGTAAACTTGGAATAACTGCTTTTTCAAAGGCCAGTTTACTGAGGCTATCGACTTGAAAATCGGTAGGTGGCTCAGTAATTAATGTCCCATCACGGTCGATAAAAAGAATTTTCTGGTTCATGAGTTATTCCTAATTAACAAAGTGCTTCAATAGCTTCAATAACACGGACATTTTCTGTCTCTGTCCCGATAGTAATACGCAGGCAATTAACTAGCCCCGGTTGTTTACTTTGATCGCGTAAAATAATGCCTTTATCCCAAAGCGCTTTAAACACTTTCGCGCCATCGATAAAGCGCACCAGAATATAGTTGGTTTCGCTTGGATAGACTTTTTCAACGACTGGTAAATCGCGTAGGGCTTCAGATAGCGCGATTCGATTTTGTGAGATAATGGCTACGCGGCTTTTCATGGTATTGATACCATCACTATCTAAAGCTTTCGCTGCTATCATCGCTACAGGCGTTGATAATGGGTACGGGGCTATCACTTTGAGTAAGATCTCGATTACTTCTGGAGCGGCTAAGGTGAAGCCACAGCGTAAGCCTGCTAAGGCAAATGCTTTTGATAAAGTTCTTAAAATCACTAAATTTGGATAATTAGCTAACCAGCTAGTCACACTGTATTGAGGACAAAATTCGATATAAGCCTCATCTACAACCACTAAAGCGCGTCCTGCTGTCATTTCTAATACTTCGAGTAGCGCTTTATTATCGATGATATTGCCCGTCGGGTTATTTGGGCTACAAATATAAATTAATTTAGTATTGGGTAAATTTTCACGGATGGCATCCACATTTAAAGACCAATCGGGCAGCGCCATTATTTTCTTTTGCTCAACGCCAAATGTTTCTGCACTTACGCTGTACATGCCGTAGGTCGGGGGGCAATACATCATGGCATCTTTACCCGGCTCGCAAAATGCACGAATGAGTAATTCGATAGATTCATCGGCTCCACGGCAGACCAAAACTTGCTCTGGGGTTAAACCGCTGTAAGCCGCATAGTTCTGGATCACAGCAGCAGGTTGGCATTCTGGATAGCGGTTCAGATTACGCTCATTAAATTGAAAATCAGGCGCGGTTGGATATTCGTTAGCGTTGAGCCACACATCACCATTCCCCCCAAGACGGCGGGCCGACATGTATGGCGTCATGACTTTGACATTTTCGCGAGCAAGGCTGGCGGCATTAAAATTTTGGCTCATCACTTATTCCTTATTTTGTTTTTTTAGTTCGGTGACTCGTAAGGTAACGGCATTTTTGTGAGCCGTGAGTTGCTCCGCTTGTGCTAATGTTTCTATCGTTGTTGCTAACCCTAATAATCCTTGAGCTGAAAGTTTTTGTACTGTCATTCGCTTCATGAAATCAGCCAATCCAAGGCTTGAATAGGTTGAGGTATAACCATAAGTTGGCAGTACGTGGTTTGTGCCTGACGCATAATCTCCGGCGGATTCAGGCGACCAATCACCCACGAAAACTGACCCTGCATTAGTGATAGAATCGACTAAGTCATCAGCATTACGCGTTTGTAATATCAAATGTTCAGGACCATAACGATTGCTGATTTCAACACATTGCTCAATTGAATCCGCAATAATCACTCGACTAGCGCTAAGAGCTTCTCTGGCAATCGCAGCGCGAGAAAGCTGAGCTAATTGTTTTTCTGTTTCGTCGATAACACGTTGCGCGAAATTTTCATCATCGGTAAGTAATATCACTTGTGAATCAGGGCCATGTTCCGCTTGTGATAATAAATCCGATGCGGTAAAGGCTGGATTCGCTTGGCTATCTGCGATAACTAAGACCTCTGAAGGACCTGCTGGCATATCAATGGCAGCGCCGTCATGGCTTTGGCTAACTTGGCGTTTTGCTTCAGTCACATAAGCATTTCCTGGACCGAAAATTTTATCCACGGCTGGAATGCTTTGGGTTCCGAACGCCATTGCTGCAATTGCCTGCGCGCCACCCACTTGGAAAATTTCGGTGATGCCACACAATTTTGCAGCATATAAAATTTCATCGGCAATCGGTGGCGGCGAGCAAAGAATAATTTTACGGCATCCAGCAATATTGGCGGGTGTACCAAGCATCATAACGGTAGATAATAAGGGGGCAGAGCCACCGGGAATGTATAATCCAACAGAATCAATAGGACGAGTGACTTGTTGGCAAACGACTCCTGGTTGCGTTTCAACCGTAATTGGGGACGGTATTTGCGCTTCATGAAAACGGCGAATATTATTGATTGCCGTTTTCATGGCGACTTTAATTTCATCACCAAGGCGTGTTTGGGCTTCGTCAACGGCTTCTTGCGTCACACGAACAGTCGAAATATCTGTTTTATCAAAGCGTCGGCTAAGTTCTTGTAGGGCGATATCACCCTCTTTGCGTACTTGGTCAATTATCTGGCTAACTGCCGCACTGATGTTGCTTGATGCTGCAATAGCTGGGCGCATTAGTAGGGTGCTTTGCTGTTTTTCGCTGCAAGTTGACCAGCGGATTGGTTGATTGAATCCCAGTTCCATGGCGTGTTTACTCCATCATCTTTTCAATTGGTAACACAAGAATCGAGCTTGCGCCTAATGATTTGAGTTTTTCCATAGTTTCCCAGAACAAGGTTTCTGAGCTAACCATGTGCATAGCAACACGATTTTTGTCACCCGCCAGTGGTAAAATAGTTGGGCGTTCAGCACCAGGTAGTAAAGCAATGATGTCATCGAGTGTTTCACTTGGCGCGTGCAACATAATGTATTTAGATTCACGTGCTTGGATAACACCTTGAATACGTGTCATCATACGGTCGATAAGCTGTTGTTTATCTGCTGACATTTCACCATCACGCTGGATTAAGCAGGCTTTTGAACGATAAATCACTTCAACTTCTTTTAAACCATTTGCTTCAAGAGTCGCTCCTGTGGAAACAAGGTCACAGATAGCATCTGAAAGGCCTGCACGAGGTGCAACTTCCACTGAGCCGTTGAGTAGGCAAGATTTAAATTGAATTCCTTTTCCGTCAAAGTAACGTTTTAACAGGTGTGGATAAGAGGTAGCTACGCGAGAACCGTTTAAACATTCAGCTCCGGTATAGTTGAAATCTAATGGAGCGGCTAATGATAAGCGGCAAGCGCCAAAATCAAGACGGCGTAATGTTTTATACTGTGGGTTATCACCCTGTGCACGGCGGTTGAGTAATTCTTCTTCAAGTACGTTTTCACCGATAATACCGAGGTCAACAACACCATCCATGACTAAGCCTGGGATATCATCATCACGAACACGCAGTAAATCAATAGGCATATTTTCTGCATAAGCAATCAAACGTTGTTGTTGTAAATTGATTTTGATCCCGCAGCGTGACAATAACTCTCTTGATTCTTCGCTAAGACGGCCTGATTTTTGAATTGCAATTCTTAAACGTGTTTTATCCAACATAATTACACCCTAAATCCCTTAAATATCTTTTTGATTAATAATAAAAAAACCCTCGGAAGATTATCTTCCGAGGGTTTTCTATTTTCGCATTTCAGCCACCGGAAGAGTCGTTGATCGTCTTCCAGCACACATCGCCTAAAAGACTAATCAGGATGATGGTGATGATGGTGGTTGCGTGAAATACGAGTCATAATAGCTTCCGTTATATAATTAGTTAACTGCTTAAAAATTCAGTCGAGTTAAATACTCATTGGTATTCAACCTATCCGATTTTAGCCTATGAATGCAACTCTTTTTTTTAAAATAACCAATAATAGTTATATAAAGTACTTTTATAGTGATTAATCTCATAGAAAATAGGTTCGGAAGTTTAATGATTTTCAGCTAACCTAGTAAATAAACGTAGTGTCATTATTAGCCGATTTAGGGGCAACTAAATGAAAAAAGTAACGATAATTGGTTTAGGTTGGTTAGGTTTACCTTTGGCAAATGCATTATTAGCCCAAGGTGTTTGCGTTTCAGGAACCAAAACAACCTCAGATGGGGTTGATGCGGCGCGTGCTGTCGGTGTTGATTGTTATGCTTTAAAATTAACGCCTAACTTAGAATGTGATACTGAAGATTTAGAACAATTGATGGCACAAAGTGATGCTGTCGTTATTTTATTGCCCCCTTCTAAGGTGAATACTGCAACCTATATTGAGGCAATAGAACAGCTTGTTGATAGTGCAATTGCGTTTCATGTGCCCCGTATTATTTTTACCTCATCGACTTCCGTTTATGGAGATGTACAAGGGCTAATTGATGAAGATACACCACTTGAAGGCGAAACTGAGTCGGCAAAGGCATTAGTAGGTGTGGAGCAATGGTTGCATGATTTACCTCATATTTCTGTAGATATTTTGCGTTTAGCGGGGCTTGTGGGGGAAAATCGTCATGCAGGGCGTTTTTTAGCGGGTAAAAAAGGATTAAAAGGCGCAAACCAACCTGTGAACATCGTTCATCAAGATGATGTGATTGCGGCAATTTTGTTGTTGCTTCAGCAGCCGACAGGTGGACATATTTATAATCTTTGTGCGCCAGTTCATCCAAGTCGGTCTGATTTTTATTCCCAAGCAGCTCAGTCACTTGGATTAGAATCACCTGAATTTATTATGGAAGATAATGAGCCAGAAGGTAAGGTTATCAATGGTCATCGAATTTGCGAGGAACTGGGTTTTGAGTATCAATATCAAAACCCAAGCACGATGAATATGACGCTATAATTAATTACTTAATCGGTACCATGACAATTTTTTGGAATAGTGGGCGAGTGGTCAACTGCTGATACCAACGTTCCAAATTGTTGAAGGCAGGGCGCTCAGTGACAATTTCGTGCCACGGATAAAACAGTGGCGCGATAGCAATATCCGCAATACCAAATTTTTGGCCGCTGAAATAAGGTTGAGTAGCTAACGCATCATCTGCTATTTGTAATAAGCGATTAATGTTTGCATGAATGATTTTTGCTTGCTCAGGGTCTCTATCTGCCTCTGGGACGCGCACAATTTTATTCATCATCTGTTTGATATGATCAAATAAATTCACACCAGCCCAATCCATCCACTGATCAGCTGCTGCTTTTTCTTGTATATCCTGAGACAATAATAAGTGAGCGCGATCAAACTTTTCCGTAAGATAACGTAAAATTGCATTGGATTCCCACAGCGTAAAGCCATCATCCTGTAGAGTCGGAATAGTGCTGTTTGGATTCATTTTTTTATATTCAGGTGTCTCTAGTCCGCCAAATGGGCCACCTACATCTTTTTGATTATAAGCAATATTGAGCTCTTCTAAACACCAAAGTACTTTTTTGACGTTTGATGAGTTAGTGCGACCCCATACAGTTAACATGTCATTCTCCCTTAATTTTATTTTGTCATTTACCTTACCTAAGATAGATGAAATTCCATTATAGGAACAATCTTTATTTGTTGCTGATGGTCAGAGAATGCGGAAAGCTTTACTATTAGAAAGAAATTTATAATTGTTGGAATAATTTGATTTAGTAAGCTTATTTTATCGCAGCGAAGTTTTTATCGTTTAGTGATTTCCAGCAATAGTGTTTAACTGATTAAAATTCGTAAAGGAATAACCGATGAGTAGAGAAATATTGTCCCTTAAAACCCGTTATGCAAGGGTTGGGTTTGGTCTTTTAGTTGCTGTGAGTGGCAGTGTATATGCGGCTCAGGCTCCGGTTGCTCCACAAGTTGATGTAAAAGCGTTTGTATTGATGGACTACAATAGCGGTAAAATTTTAGCGTCTAGTAATCCTGATCAACGTTTAGATCCGGCAAGTTTGACGAAGATAATGACTAGTTACGTCATTGGTCAGGCGGTTAAAGCTGGGAAAATCACACCTCAAGATATGGTAACAGTAGGGGAAGATGCATGGGCGACGGGTAATCCTGTGCTAAAAGGTTCCTCTTTAATGTTTCTTAAGCCAAAAGACCGTGTTTCAGTACTTGATTTGAACAAAGGTATTGTTATTCAGTCGGGTAATGACGCGAGTATTGCACTGGCTGATTATGTTGCAGGTAGCCAAGATTCATTTGTGAGTTTGATGAATCAATATGTTCAGCAAATAGGATTGAAAAACACACACTTTAAAACAGTACATGGCCTTGATTCTGAAGGACAATACAGTACTGCACGTGATATGGCGTTGCTAACCCAAGCGATGATCCGTGATGTGCCAGACGAATATATCCTGCATAAAGAAAAAGAGTTTACCTTTAATAAAATTAAGCAACCAAATCGTAACCGTTTGTTATGGAACCAAAACTTAAATGTTGATGGTGTAAAAACAGGCCATACTAATGGGGCTGGTCACAATTTAGTGGCTTCGGCGACGGATGGACCGATGCGTTTGATTTCCGTTGTACTTGGCGCACCGAGTGACCGAGTTCGTTTTTCCGAAAGTGAAAAGTTACTGACATGGGGTTTTCGCTTCTTTGAAACAGTCACACCAATTAAAGCTGACGCCACACTAAAAACACAAAGAGTTTGGTTTGGTGATAAATCTGAAGTGGAACTTGGTGTTGAAAGTGATGTGTCCATCACTATTCCGAAAGGGCAGTTACAAAACCTTAAAGTTGATATCAAACTTAACAATGATTCTTTAGAGGCGCCATTGGCTAAAAACCAAGCGGTGGGAACAATTAATTTTATTTTAAATGATGAAATTGTTGAGCAGCATCCTTTAGTGGCTAAAGAAGCCGTTGAAGAAGCCGGTTTCTTCGGTCGTATGTGGGATTTTGTGATGAAAACGATTAGCGGCTGGTGGAGTGCTATTTTTGGGTAATGACCGATTTTGAGTATTAGCCCAATAAAGTGAATAAAAAATGCCTATAATATTGAAATGAATTCAAATTGTTATAGGCATTTTATTGTTAGATAACTGAATATCTTATTACTCGCAGAATGCTAACTTGATAGCTAAGCCACCTTGTGATGTTTCACGATATTTAGCATTAATATCTTTACCTGTTTCATACATGGTTTCGATAACTTTATCGAGGCAAACACGTGGGTCGCTGACACGACGTATCGCCATCCGTGCTGCATTCACCGCTTTAACCGCTGCAATTGCATTGCGTTCAATACAAGGCACTTGTACTTGCCCGCCAACAGGGTCACAGGTTAAACCTAGGTTATGTTCCATACCAATTTCTGCGGCAATACAAACTTGTTCAGGGCTTCCCCCCATCAATTCTGCAAGACCCGCAGCGGCCATTGAACAAGCGACGCCTACCTCGCCTTGACAGCCCACTTCAGCGCCTGAAATTGACGCATTCATTTTATATAATGAACCAATCACCCCAGTGACTAAAAAGTAACGCGTTAATGAATTTTCATTTACTGGACGAATAAATTTGTCGTAGTAAGCCAGTACGGCAGGAACAATTCCACAAGCGCCATTGGTTGGCGCAGTGACAACTCGCCCCCCTGCCGCATTCTCTTCATTGACGGCGAGAGCGTACATGTTGATCCAATCAATAACAGCCATTGGGTCGGTGTTAGTGCTATCGCTAGTTACTAATTGGCGACGCAAAGCAGCTGCGCGGCGAGGAACACGAAGAGGACCGGGTAGTAAACCTTCAGTCGTCACGCCACGCTCTATGCCTGCTTTCATTACATCCCAAACAGCAGATAAATATTGATGAATGTCGTCTTTACTATGCAATGCGAGCTCATTTTGCATCACAAGAGCTGATAGTGATAAACCCGTTTCTTTACAGTGTTTTTGTAGGTCAGCCGCATATTGGTAGGGATAGGGAACCTGTACGGCATTATCATCTGTTTTACCAAAGTGATCTTCATCTACAATAAAACCACCCCCTATAGAGTAGTAGTTCTTTGTATATAAAACGTTATCACCACTAAACGCGGTAATTGTCATCGCGTTTTCGTGTAACGGTAAGTTAGTTGAATGAAAATTCATTCCGCCGGAAATTGGAAAATCAACTTCATGTTGCCCTTGGGCGAGTTGAAGTTTACCGGTTTGTTCTACATTACGCATAAATGCAGGTATGGCATCAATATCAACGGTGTCAGGTAGGTTGCCAGCAAGGCCCATAATAATTGCCATATCCGTGGCATGACCTCGACCTGTTAAAGATAAAGAGCCATAAACATCGACAGCAACACGAGAAGTTTTTGTGAGTAAGTTTTGTTGAATTAAATCTTCTACAAATTGTTTGCCCGCTTTCATTGGGCCAACAGTATGGGAGCTTGAAGGGCCGATACCGATTTTGAAAATGTCAAATACGCTGATCATGGTACGTATTCCTATGCTGTGAATCTGTAGTTAAGTATCCCCGTGATACTTGAGTTACAGGGGCGGCTTAGCAAAGCTAGATAAGAAATGTGAGAATATTTGTGGCTTAGATTAGTTCTGCCTGCCGTGCCGGCCTACACTTCAATTATCTAATTGCTATTAGATGCTTAAGATGTAGGCGGCAGGTTTGGTTCAAATACTGCTAAATTCTTTAATTAGAAAAACAGTTTGTAAATCGCAGCTGAGATAGCCACACAACCCATAATGACGATAAATACATTACTAATTTTGCCTGCATATTTACGCATTGCAGGTATTTTATGGATAGCATACATCGGCATTAGGAACAGTAGGATTGCGATAACAGGGCCACCAAGGCTTTCGATGATATCAAGTACGCCAGGATTCAGTGTTGCCACTATCCATGTAGTCACGAGCATGAAGATTGCTGTGCCGCGGTTTAATTTACGGATATCAATGGTTTTACCTTTTGCACGATAAGCGCGTTCAACTAAGCCATTAAAACCTTCTCTAGCACCTAAATAATGGCCAAGGAATGATTTAATGATAGCGATGAATGCAATAATCGCAGCGGCAAATTTAATGAATGGTTGATCAAAGTAGCCTGACAAGTAGTCAAGAATACTAATGTTTTGTGCTTTTGCTTGTGCAAGGTCCGCTGAAGATAACGTAAATACGCAACTGATGACGAAGAACATGACTGTCATCACCATAAGTATGTGCGCAGAAGCAAGAATACGTGAGCTTTTTTGTTCAGCGTAATCACCGTATTCTTCACGTTTAGCTACAGAGAATGCAGAGATAATTGGTGAATGGTTAAATGCGAATACCATGACAGGGATTGTCAGCCAGATAGTGATCCAAATACTTTGGGCGCCCGTATGTTTAGCTGCTTCTGCAATACCTTCAAATGTCAGGGTATCAAGTACCGCGCCATTCCAATATGGGATCATATACAAAGAGAAGGCAACTAAAACAGCAATGAATGGGAAAACTAACATGCTCATGACTTTAACGATATATTTTTCGCCAAAGGACACGATAGCCATGATCCCACCAACTAAAATTAATGCTAATAACCAACGTGGTGGTGCGGTAACACCTAATAATTCAGTTAGGAATTTGTGCACGTTATTGGTAATTGATACACCATAAACAAGCAAAATAGGATAAATAGCGAAGAAGTAAAGTAAGGTAATCCAGTTACCAGCAGTACGGCCAAAGTGCTCTTCAACAACTTCAGTAATATCGCCGTCTGGTTTTGAGCCAGAAAGAACAAAACGGGTTAAACCACGGTGAGCAAAAAAAGTCATTGGGAAAGCTAAAACTAACATAACCAAAACAGGGATTAATCCACTCATACCGGCATTGATAGGCAGGAACAGTACACCAGCACCGATAGCTGTACCGTATAAACCAAGCATCCATACAGTATCCGTTTTACGCCAAGCGCGAGGATCTCCAGAAGCTTTTGTATCGATGGAACCAACTTTAGTTGTATCCATTATAGTCTCCAAAATAAAAGTCAAAAATAGTTTTTATGTCTAACGATGTATCATCGCAAGAATGTTTTAATCTTTTGGTTCGAACAATTAATCGCCAAATTAAAAGTAGATTTTTCTACATAACAATCTGATTGAAAATAAAACTGAAAAAGAAACTAAATTCATTTTCAATCAGTTTTGTAATTTTATCAGTAAAGTTTAAATCTGGTTTTTGAGGGTGTGAATCTACATTTTACCAGAATAAAATGCCGTGATCACTATCTCAAAAGAGAAATATACCCCATGTTTACAGACTTACATTATATTTTATAAAAATGTTAATGAAATTTAACTTATGTGTTTTTTTAAGACATTTTTATATTTAGTTAGCAGTTAGGAAATTGGATATTTATTAATAGAATTAAATTCTGTTTGAGAAATGTTCTTATATTAATGACTTTAGTTATAGTGTTTAAATTATCATCTATTTATATGGAAATACTTATTTTTACTTACCAAAAGCGATTAAATTTAATTTTAAATTAAAATTAACATATTGATTTAAAAGTAAAATAATAGTATTTAAATAATGATTTAGTGAGTGATTAATTAGTTCAGTACATTATGCTGTCATTAGTATATGTTAATTATTTACTCGTCTTGGGATAACAATAAAGATGACTTTCTTCGCGTCGAAAAAAATAATTAAAAAGAGTAACAAAATATTTGTTAATAAAATGTTTCAATAATTTATTTAATGAATTGATTTTTTTTCAGATGAAGAATAAAAAGAAAAGAAAAGTTTGATTTAGCGCAATATTAAAAACATTGAAAGTACTGGTAACAGATACCTACCAGTACCTTCAATTTAATCATTAAGGTTGGAACCAACCTTTACGTATTAATGTGCTAAATATTAGACGGTAGAGATTTGTCAGTGGTGCTTGGATTTTATAACCGCCAATTGACCAAACAATTTGAGCTAATCCGCAAGCAATAATAGCTAGAATAAACGCGCCAACCATATCAAGTGGCCAGTGAACACCTAAGTAGATCCTTGCCCACGCAATTACGATTGCAGGAATAAGCATGACGAGTCCGACCCATGTTCTTAGCCAAAATAAGAAGGCTAAAGCGAAAGTAAACACAATGGTACCGTGATTACTCGGAAAAGAAGGGGTTGAGTCATGAGCTAAGAAGTTAGTGCCAAATCCCATGACAAATGGACGATCATGGGGAGCGATAAAGCCGGCAATCCAAGAAACTACCAAGCCAATGACGATAGCAAAAGCGGCTTTACAAGCAAAAGCCCGCTGGCGAGTCATATTTTGTTGGGCACCCCAAAACCAGCAGGCGGCAGTAAAGAGTGGGAATATGAGGATTAAGCGTTTAGCGATAACCGTAGCGATGGCAATCGTGCCGCTTGCTGCCTCTGGTGTGGCATTGATCAGATTAAAAAGATCCAGATTTATTTGTTCTAGCACGGTTCAGTACCTCGGGCTATAAATAGATAGTAAGACATTGGTGTGATGTACAGTATAGGTGCGAAAGATTAAAGATTCTGACATGCTAGGTAAAGCACCTTTATCCTAATATTAGCAATTAATGGCAATACATTGATGTTTTGTTCAGGATCTACTCAATTAATATTTATTCAATATCCTCAATTTACAAGGAAAAGCCTGTGTGGTGGCAAAAATCAATACAATTAAGTGCAAAAGAGAGAGGATTTCATTTGATAACCGATGAAATTCTAGCTCAGCTATCTGAGCTCAAATCGGTCAACATTGGGCTTCTCCATATTTTTATTCAGCACACATCCGCATCGTTAACCATTAATGAAAATGCAGATCATACCGTTAGGCAAGATTTTGAGTGTTTTTTTAATCAAGCGGTGCCTGAAAATGAACCTTATTACAAACACGACTATGAAGGCAGCGATGATATGCCTGCTCACTTAAAAAGTAGTCTGTTAGGGGCTAGTTTGACAATTCCGATTACTCAAGGCCAGTTAAACATGGGAACTTGGCAAGGAATATACTTGTGTGAACATCGTAATTTTGGGGGGAAACGAAGGCTAATAGTTACGTTGCAAGGAGAGTAGAAGGGGAAATTTATTAATAGAAATAAAAAACCCGATAGCATTAAACATAGAGTTGGCTATCGGGCTCGTCAATATGGGGACATTAAAGAAAAGCAGTGGCATAAATTAGGACTCCATCTAAAAAGGAAAGTTCTCACCAAAGTGAAATAAAAATGAAATTAGTTATTGAAATAGGATAAATAGCACAAAAAGAACAAAAAAAGTCACCGTAGCTATCAAATAGCGAGTATGACTTTTTTTGTTGAGTAGAAAATTAAGCGATTAGTCGTGATAATTATTTGTACAGATCGAGATGTTCTTTTGCATAAGCTTCGAAATCTGTGTAGCCACCGATAGGTGTTTCATCGATGAAAATTTGCGGAACGGTTTCTACTGGTTTACCGACGCTTTTAGACAAGTCTTCTTTAGAAATACCTTCAGCTTGAATATCCACATAGCGGTAATCAAAATCTTCGCGCTCATTTTTGAGTTTTTCAGCCAGTTCTTTCGCACGAACACAATATGGGCAGCCAGGGCGACCAAAAATGACAGTGTACATAATATCTCCTTTGTATTTTGGACTCAGATTTTAATCGTAACGGCTAATACTATGCCTACATCAGTTAAGAAATAAAAGTCAAATTTTCCTTTCATACCGATAGGGATTACATATAATTCAAGAGTAAACTGAGGATTATTGAAAATAACGCCCTGTAAAGTCTAAAAAGGAGGGGAAATGAGTAAGAAGCCCCAAAATATGATGCGCTCGTTAGCTGACATGCCAAAACCCGTTATTGTGCTAGAGGCTGTGGGGATTATTTTGTTAATTATTGTTTTATTGGTGACCAATGATTATATCACTTTGCCTGAGCCGATGATGCAACAAGGGGCTATTGTGACTTTGATTATGGTTGGTGTTGGTTGTTTAATTCCGGCAATGATTAATATAATTTGGCGCGCTGTGCATGGATTAAGCTTTCTTGGCATTGATAATCAGTCATCTTCAAAGACTCATTTGAAAAATACAATGATAAATGATGAAAAAAAGGATGAAAACGGTAAGTAGTGCTCGTTTTGCTAGCGTTTAAAGGGGGGATGTGTGAAAATTATCCGCTTTTCTGTTGGCGCTTGCGGTATCATAGTTAACAGATAAATATTACATCAGTTTTTACTTTGAGTTGAAGAAGGTTATTTCCCATGGATTCTATTTGTTACCCAGACATCTCACAGCTTCGTGCATGGCTAGACGAGCTCAAAACGTCTTATTTTGAGTGTGATTCGTGTTCTGCGTTACATTTACCGCACATGCAAAATATCGAAGGTATATTTGATGCGAAGCTAGATATTTTAAATAATGTTCTTATTTTATCAGCTTTAGCGGAATTAAAACCTACTGCTATCATCACGTTAGTGGCTAATATTAGCCAAATTAACGCAAGTTCGCTGACGGCTAAAGTTTTTCTTGAAATTAACAACGAAAACCTACCAAAATTAGTTGTTAGCCAATCATTTTCTCTTGAGCCTGGTATGACTTACCGTCAATTTTGTCATTTCTTACAACAAGCAGAAGATCAAATTGCTGCGATTGTCTTTGAAATTTTCAGCAATAATCTGTTGTATTCAAACCATGATGAATTTGAAGAAGAAGATAATGGGGAAAATGAAAGCTTAGAACCTGATCTTGACGATAAACCTTCGGTTATCATTCACTAAGTGTGATTGTGTTATTTTTGATACGGCTTGTTTATGACCGCTTGTTTATAATGCTGCCATTTTGCTGAAAACTAAACCTTGTAAATTTTTGCACCTACAAATAATTTGCACCATTAATATTATACATTGTGAAAAATATGTACTGTGAAAAATACATGGCAAGAGAATGTCGTTCATGCCAATGGCTTGAGTTATCGCCGGAACAACAAATTTCCCAAAAACAAGATAATCTGCAGAATTTACTGCCGTACCTCGAGCCATCTATTTTTCTACCTCCAATTGTAGGCTTACAAGAACGATTTCGTAATAAAGCTAAAATGGTGGTGAGTGGTAGTGTTGAAAAACCAATTTTAGGTATTGTTAATCGAGAAGGTAAGGCGGTAAGTTTAATTGACTGCCCTTTGTATCCGAAAGAATTCACGGCTATTTTTTCATTGCTCACGTCTTTTATTCTTCGTGCGGGTTTGACGCCCTATAATATTGAGCGTAAGCGTGGAGAATTAAAATATCTTCTTCTTACGCAAAGTTGGCATACTGGTCAATTTATGTTGCGTTTTGTTTTACGGTCAGAAAAAAAATTAGCCCAACTTAAAAATGCGTTGCCTTGGTTGCAGGAACAACTCCCTGAATTATCGGTGATCACCGTTAATGTTCAACCTGTTCATATGGCGATACTGGAAGGTGAGCAAGAAATTATGCTCACCGAACAACATGTTCTACGTGAAGAATTCAATCAAGTTCCATTGTTTATTCGCCCACAAAGTTTTTTCCAAACCAATCCTGTTGTTGCTGCAAAGCTTTATCAAACGGCAAGAGAGTGGGTTAGGGAATTAAAAATTACCAGCTTATGGGATCTATTTTGTGGTGTGGGCGGTTTTGGTCTGCATTGTGCAGACAAGGAAACTAAATTAACAGGGATTGAAATTAGTGCGCCAGCCATTGCTTGTGCGCGCCAATCAGCTGCTGAATTAGGTTTACAACATGTTGAATTTCAGGCGCTTGATTCGACTAATTTTGCGACGAATCGTCAAGATATCCCACAATTAGTTTTAGTTAATCCCCCAAGGCGAGGGATTGGTAAAGCGTTATGTGATTATCTATCCCATATGCAGCCTGAATATATTCTTTATTCAAGCTGCAATCCACAAACGATGGCTCAAGATCTCGAACATCTTACGGGCTATCAGGTATGTAAAGTACAATTATTTGATATGTTTCCACACACGGCACATTATGAAGTGCTGACGTTATTAAAAAAAATAAATTAACCAATAGTCTAAAGACTATTGGCTATTAATAAAAAATCATATGGCAGTTTCTAGCGGAATTCTAATTTTAGTCATTGTGTTTTTTGTTGTATGAATAAAGCTATCGGCTGGGTTTTTATTATAACTTTTCTTTAAAATATTTTTTAATTTTATTACTTTTTTGCTAAAAGTATTTTTTTCTAATTCATAATTGCTATTAATTAATAGTGCGTTAGTTTTAACACTAATTTTAGCTATATTTTTATTGATTATTGTTACCATTCTATCAATATTCATGTCTTTAGACGTGATTTTTATATTGTGATTGAACCCATAAATTACACCTTTAATTATGTTTTTTTCTAGGTCATGGCGGGTTAATTGTAGTTTATAATTTTCTGATAAATCTAATTTTGCTTTATCTTTGATTAATGTTTTTTTTATGTGATGTTGAACATCTTTAAGGTTTACTTTTGAAGGTGTTATTCGATTATTACTTCCTGATTTTGATTCTATTTCTTGTACATATACGACTGGCTCATCTAGGTCATTTTTATAAGCCTTACCTTCCTTATTAAAGTTATTTAAAACTCTCTCAAGAATCTTAATAAATTTTCCCTCATCATTAGTAGTGATAATTCCTTCATTAGGTTCAAAGAAATTATATATTGGCTTATTATATTTATCAAAATTTACAGATATTGCCATGCAGTGTTCTTTAACTTCAAATAAACAATAGTATTTTTTATTGTTACTTATCTTTCTTTCTATGTTTTCTTTTATTTTTGATATGGATATACACTCACCAGTATAAGAATTATTATTTTTATGATTAATTGGTTTAGTATCATCATTTATCAGTCCAGCATTTAGTTTCTTAGATGCCATTTTCAAATCAATGTATTGAGCGATAGCTTGATAAGCTATTTTTAAAAAACATTTTATTTCATCATTTGTTAGTATTTTATTTTTTTTATTTTATTTTGAATTTCATTTTCGACTCTAATTTCAGGTAAGTGATTGAATTGTGAACTTCTTGATGATTCAATATATTCACCATATTTAGTAGATTTAGGGTTAGTCACACTGTCGAAGAAAAAATAAATATAATCGATTACTTCACTTTCATCAATTAAATGAATAGGGTTATTATAAGTATCTTTTATTTTGTTTTCTGTTATTATTTTTTTGATGAAATCAAAATTAGATTGATTTTTAGTTCTTATAGGTAAATTAAATTTATTCACATCTTCATACATTTCGTTGAAATAGTAAGATTTATCATAATCACTTTGATTATTTATACTTGTTGATATTAACTGGTCAAAATTAGCGTTACTAAATAATTTTATAGAATCTAGATAGTATTTTCTAAAAGTGTTTTTATTTTCATTTATACTATTTATGCAATTAAAAGAACCATTTATTTCATTGATATAATCTTTACCCTTGTTATTGTTTTCATACATAATAAAAGCATTTGATAATCCATGGCAAATGCCACGGGTTATGATACTTATATTGGCTATATTTGTGATTTTATGTGAAAACCGATGCGGAATTTCCTTTGCGATATAATTAATAACAGGGGCCTGACGAAAAGGTATATTGTACTTTAATATATTATTCATAATAATTATTCTCGGGATATATAATAATTATCTAATGTTACTTATAATCAATAAGTAATCTTTCAAAAAACAATGAAGTCATTCAAAATGAAAATTATTAATTTAATTTAGAGTTAAAGTTATATAAAATAAAAAAGCTCAGTTTTTACACCAAGCTTTCTGTTAATTTAATATACTATGTTAGCGGCTAATTGCGCTGTTCAAAGGCGAGGGCTTTGCGTTCAATAATACGCATTACAATAGTTAAGAGTGCATTCACCACCAGATAAATAATACCAGCGGCAACAAAAGCGGTGACATCCCACGTTTGACCAAATACTTGGCTACTGTAGCCCATGATATCAAGCATGGTGATCGTACTGGCTAATGACGTGCTCTTGAATATCAGTACCACTTCATTTGAATAGGATGATAGCGAACGCTTAAATGCATAAGGTAGGATAATACGCATTGTTTGCAGTTTACTCATCCCTAGAGCTTGGCAAGATTGCCATTGTCCTGAAGGGATAGCTTTAACCGCACCATGAAACAGTAATGTGGAATAAGCTGCACTGTTTAAGGCAAGTGCAACCATCGCACAAACCCAAGGGGTTGAAATAAAGTCCCATAACATTGGGTAATTCTGCAAAGATTTAAATTGGCTTGGGCCATTATAAATTAAGAAGAATTGAACCAGTAACGGTGTTCCCGTAAATAAGGTGATATACACTTTAACAGCTTGGGAAACAACGGGTGTTTTAAGGGATAAAATTAATGTGAACAGTATTGCCAATAAAAATGCGACAAATAGCGCACTAAATGTTAGTGATAAACTCGTCGGCAATCCCGGTAGAATTTTAATAATCAAATCTATCATTTCGATTCACTCCGCTCAAAACGAGTTGTGCGCAGTTCAATACGTTTTAGGACTAACTGGCTAACAATAGTAATTGCAAGATAAATAAGCCCAACAATCGCATACCAAGTAAAAGGTTCATTGGTACGATTAACGATAGTTTTGGTTTGTAACATTAAATCGTTAACACTAATCAGTGAAACTAAAGCGGTATCTTTAAGCAATACAAGCCATTGGTTACCAAGCCCCGGAAGGGCATGACGCCACATTTGCGGCATAATAAAGCGGAAAAATATGGTGCGTTTATTGAGACCAAGTGCAAGCCCCGCTTCCCATTGACCATAAGGAACTGCTTTTAAAGCCCCCCTTAGCGTTTGTGAAGCATATGACGCATATAGCAAGGCTAGAGCAATAACGCCACAAGCAAATGGGGTATAGTCGAAGTTACCACTATCAGCAAAGAAAATACTGGGATCAACTTGCAGAGTTGTTTGCCAAAAGCCGAGGTTAATCGCGATGCCATCGCCTAATAGGTTGATTAGCTGTAAGGTACCGAAATACACAAATAGCACGACTAATAATTCAGGTAAACCACGGATCAATGTGACTGTACAAGTGCCTAAAAATGCAACAGGCTTAAATCGTACAGATTCCCATGCAGTAAATAGCATAGCTAGGATTAATCCAAGTACCAAGGCAGAAACAGCAAGGCCGACGGTTATTCCGGCGGCGCTTGTTAAAAATAGAAAGTTGCTCATTAATAATTATCGATTATTGCTCAAACCATTTTTTATAAATAACGTCATAAGTGCCATCAGCTTTCACTTCTGCTAATGCCTTATTCATTTTGTCTAGTAGCTCTTTGTTGCCCTTACGGACGGCAATACCTAAGCCAATACCAAAGTATTGTGGATCTGTCACTTTATCGCCCACAGCCGCTAAGTTTTCATTGCCTTTTGTTTTAAGCCATTCATCAGCAACAGCAGTATCACCAAATACAGCATCAATACGACCATTTTGCAGGTCAGAAACTGCGGATTGGTAGTTATCATAAGGAACGGTTGTCATGCCTTTGTGTTGTTCCATGATGTATTTTTGATGGGTAGTCCCATTTTGTACACCAATTTTCTTATCTTTAAGCTGATCAACGGTTGAGATCTTTTCTTTTACGGCAATAAATTCCGCAGAGTTCGGGTAGTAAGTATCAGTAAAATCAACTTGTTGTTGACGCTCTGGTGTAATATCGATACCTGCCATTAACGCTTCAAAACGACGGAATTTCAAGCTTGGGATCAAACTATCAAAAGCTTGGTGTGTGAAGGTACAGTTGGCATTCATTTTTGCACATACGGCATTTGCAAGGTCAACATCAAAGCCAACGATTTGATTTTTGTCATTAAACATTTCAAAAGGTGCATAAGTTGCTTCAGTTGCAAAGCGGATAGTTTCTTTTTCCGCAGCAGTTGCAGATAGGGTTACAGCGCCTAGCAGCGCAGCTAATATAATTTTTTTCATCGCTTAATCCTAAATCTATTAGTGAGACAGATAGTTTGCAAATGCTTGAGTTTGAGGTGCCGTAAAATGGCTTGCATCCCCTTGTTCAACGATATGGCCGTTTTCCATATACACCACACGGCTAGCGGTTTTACGGGCAATCTCCACTTCATGAGTGACGATAACCTGTGTAATACCTGTTGCAGACAATTCACGTATAATATCAACGACTTGTGCTGTAATTTCCGGGTCAAGCGCCGCAGTTGGTTCATCAAACAATAATACTTGAGGTTCCATCATCAAGGCTCTAGCAATCGCAACACGTTGTTGTTGACCGCCCGATAAATGAAGTGGGAATCGCTCAGAAAATTGGGTCAAACGTAGGCGCTCTAGCAATTTATTTGCTTTAGCTTGTGCTTCTTGTTTGGATAGTTTCAATACACGACATGGCGCTTCAATTAGGTTATCCATTACGCTTAGGTGCGGCCACAGGTTGTATTGCTGAAAAACCATGCCGACATTTTGACGTAGTTCGCGGATAGCTTTTGCATCTGGCGCGGATGTAAAGTCGAAATGTTGCCCCACAATGTTCAAGTTACCTGAACGTGGCATTTCTAATAAATTCAATACGCGCAGCAAGGAGCTTTTACCAGCGCCACTGGGTCCGAGTAATACCATGGTTTCACCTGCTGAGCACTCAAGATTAATATCAAAGAGTGCCTGATGTGAACCATAGAAACAGTTTATGTTTTTTAATTGAATGCTCATGCTTACCAATAATATCCTTTTAAACTAGTTGAGATATTAATCCTGTAAGCATATTTATGCAATATTTTATGCATAAAAATTTAATTTTTACGCTGAAATTAGTCTTGCTTTGCGGTTAAATTCTCTATTTGTTGCTGCGCTGCAAGTTGTTTGTCTCGTTCGTAGGCAAGTTCACTAATACGTTGAGCCATTCCTTTAAAAATAAATAAATGGGCTGGCATCATGGCAAACCAATATAATAGGCCACAGAATCCAGCAGGGTGCCACCATGCTCTGACGTCAATAGAGCGTCGACTTCCGCTATCATGAATTGTAAAAGTTAGACGACCTAATCCGGGGGCTTTCATACCAAATAAGAGACTTAACTGCTTATTTGGCTCGAGGTGGATCACTCGCCAACCATCAACTTCATCACCTAATTGTAAGTTTTCACGGTCAGGACGGCCATATTTGACTTTATTCAGCATCATGTCATCCATAATCGCACGGGTCTTCCACAGTCCATTAGCGTAAAAATAACCTTCTTTTCCACCAATTTGTTGTATGACATGCCATAAAGATTCAGGTGTTGCTGTTGTGCCGAGTGTTGCTCCGGCTTGTTTTGGATAAAAACCATAGCCCGGACGCCAGCGTTTTTTAACTTCAGGATCGTAACCCCAATCTGCGTTATCAATCGCGGCTGCTTCTTCGGCTAATGTGGTTCTCACCGCATCATCAAAAGAAACTAAATTTTGTGGGATGAGTTCACGCAAGGCTTTGTCATCAGCGGGAAGATCGTGCTGTAGTCCTTGAATAAGTTCTTTCGCAATAGAAGGAGGTACCGACGTAATCAGGCTAATGAAATGCACTGAGATCATGCTGACAGGGATAGGAAGCGGGATCAGCAAACGGCGTTTACCACTGACTTTGATAAAACGTTTAAAGAGTTCTTGATAGCTAATGTACTCAGGACCAGCTGCGTCATAAATTTTGTTGTCTGTTGGCTCAACTTTAGCTATTTGAGTTAAGTAATGAAGAATGTTTTCGAGTGCGATAGGGGATGACTTGGAACGCACCCAACGTGGTGGTGTCAAAATGGCTAGGTTGTACACCATATCCCGCATAATTTCGAAAGCTGCTGAGCCGGAGCCAACAATAATAGAGGTACGAATTTCGGTTACTGGAACTTTGCTTTCTCTTAGGATATCACCAGTCAGTTTTCTGGCAATAAGATGAGGAGAATAGCTGTGTCCATGTTGCAAAGCACTGAGGTAAATAACCTGCTTAACATTTGAGCTATCGAGTGCTTGCTGAACATTACGTGCCGCGGTGCGTTCACGTTCAATCAGGTTTGCTTGGTCTGCCATGCTATGAACAAGAAAGTAGACTATGTCTATTTCATTCATCACATCTTTAAGGGTTTCAGGATCATGTAAATCAACATAGACACAACGCGCATCTTGCCATCCTTGAGATAGCATCCAGTCAATGCGCCTAGCAGCCGCAGTCACTTCATGCCCTTCATTAATCAATTTAGGGATAAGGTTTTGCCCAATATAGCCGCTAGCGCCTAACACTAAAACACGTTGTTGGTCAACCATGTTAATTTCCTGTTTCATATAAATTAACGGCTATTGTGACTGAAATTCTACTTATGTAAAGAATGCCATAAGAATTGGCGTAATAAGACTGAGAACGAAGCCATGAACGATAGCGGCAGGCACGATTGAAACACCGCCACTGCGCTGTAATACAGGCAGAGTGAAATCCATCGAAGTTGACCCACAAATACCAAGGGCAGTGGACCGATAACGGTTAATAATCAGTGGAATAAGCATAATTGCAGCGAGTTCTCGAGCAAGGTCATTAAAAAATGCCGCACTTCCCATTACTGGGCCGTATGCATCCGTCAGTACAATGCCCGTTAATGAATACCAACCAAAACCAGAAGCTAGTGCGAGCCCCATTTTAATCGGAATTCCCAGTATTAATGCTGCAATGACACCACCAGCAAGTGCGCTGACACCCATCACGAGAGCGATAGTTGTGCCACGACGATTGATTAAAATTTGTTTAATACTCATACCACTATTACGCAATTGAATACCCACAAGTAACAATAGGAGCATAAGGGCTATTTGGCTCCCTTTATCGGCGTAATGTAGAAATTTAAAACCAGTTAAACCGACTAAAAAACCAACCAGTAACACAACACATAATTGTAAGGATTCCAGTACCATCTTGAGACGAGATGGTGGTTTTTCTTGTTTGTGTTGCGGTATTTTCCATGGGTCGAGTTTATCTAGTATCAACAAAGCAATAAGATTAAGTGAAAAAATACAGCCAAAAAATGTAATGGCATAAAGTAAGATAGATATCAGATGAACGCTTAAGTTTTCAAGTAACGCGAGGGTAATTCCCATTAAAAATAAAATCACATACACCATCGAGTTAAGAGAACGATGAACAACATGAAGTATTTTTTTATTTTTAATAGAAATAAAGTAACCGAGTGTTAACGGTAGAAGAATAATGAGTAATCCTGAGTACATGGTTGCGTCCTTATAATCTATCCTATTAACAAGGGGTTGTGGCTTCAATGCTATTGATCACAAGTCTTTAATGACGGATATAATTTAACGTATGGTGCTAAAGCATTTTTTTGTTATAAACGTTTTTTTATCCGCTTGCTAACATAAAATAGGACAAAAACACTAAAAAATAAAGTTTAACCATTTTATAACACTACAAAAATATGCTCAACTTAGTTCGCTATAGTGTTGTGAAGATTTTTTATTTTGTGTGTGTGCTTATAGTAATAGATAAGGTTAATGAGTACGCTGTATTGAAGACTAAAATAGCAAGGAGAGGGATATGTATCTGGAGCGAGTAGAGATATATGGATTTAGAGGGATTAATCGACTCTCTTTAGTATTGAATAACAATACTGTGCTTATTGGTGAAAACTCGTGGGGTAAATCAAGTTTGCTTGATGCACTTGATATTCTGCTTTCCCCTGAACATAAAGATTATCAATTTAATCAACATGATTTTCATCAACCTACGGGCAATGATGAAAACGATACGCGTTTTCGCTCATTCCAAATTGTACTCAAATTTTGTGAAAGACACCAAGGCCGTCACCAATCCTTTAGATTTAAAAATTTATCATCTGTTTGGGTTGATAATAGCGATGGTTTAAAACATATATTTTTCCGTGTTAGCGCTGAATTAAAAGATGACAATAGCGTCACGATTGAGCGTAGTTTTCTAAATTCAGGTGGCAATAAATTATCATTAGATAATGTTGGCAAATACATTAAAGAGATTGTGCGCTTATATCCGGTGATCCGCTTACGAGATGCACGTTTTTTACCTAGTTTGAATCCAGAAACGATTGTTACAGGGCAAAAAGAAGTACGCGATGTGGTTAACAACCAAATAAAAGAGTTAACCCACGCACTGGTTGATAACCCTGAGCGTTTGAGTGATGAAGATCTCAGTGATGGTATTGATGCGATGCAACAATTACTGAGTCATTATTTTTCAGGTCAAAGCACCCACATGTTTAAACCTGATAACACACTTATTAATATTGAACCTCGTAAGCGCGGTTGGAAAGCGCTAGATAATATTAATCGCCTCGTTGCTAAACCAAACCAGCGTAATATTCGATTGATAATACTCGGGATGTTTTCTTCGTTATTACAGGCAAAAGGAAATATCGTACTCGATAAGTACGCGCGCCCTTTAATTATTATCGAAGATCCGGAAACACGATTACACCCGATTATGCTGTCAATTGCTTGGGGCTTATTAAATCTGTTTTCACTACAAAGAATAACAACAACCAATTCAGGTGAGCTTTTATCTCAAGTTCCCGTTGAGAATCTTTGTCGTCTGGTACGTAATTCCAATAAAGTCTCGGCTTATCGTTTAAGTGAAAACGATTTGAGTCCGGAAGATCTGCGTAAAATATCATTTCACGTTCGTTTCAATCGCCCATCATCACTTTTTGCCCGTTGTTGGTTATTAGTTGAAGGTGAAACTGAAATTTGGTTGATGAGTGAATTTGCAAGGCAATGTAACTACTATTTTGAAACAGAAGGTATCAAAGTGATTGCTTTCGCACAAAGTGGTTTGAAGCCGTTATTAAAATTTGCAAATAAAATGGGAATTGAGTGGCATGTACTCACGGACGGTGATGAAGCAGGTCGAAAATATGCAGCAACAGCGTTGCACTATGCAAGTCAAATGAATGATCCCGACAGAGACCGACTGACGATGCTACAGGCACCCGATATGGAACATTTCCTATATCGTGAAGGGTTTAAAAGCCTTTATCATGAGATAGCTGAAATCCCTGAAAATGCCAAAGTCTCACCTCGGCGTGTGATTATCAAAGCGATATCTCGCACATCAAAACCAGATATGGCATTAGCAACAGTAAATCGCTCAGCAGAATTGGGACCAGATTCGATTCCATTACAGCTAAAAAGTATGTTTTCTAGGGTGGCTTGGTTGGCACGGGGTAAAGCTTATTAGCTTATGCTCTTCATATACTCTTCATACTTCAAGCCACATGGTTGTTGACGTGCGTTCAGCTACCCGAATCACATACTTGTGTATGCTCATCGGGATAGCTTCGCTTGTCGCCTACATGTGACTTGAATTATTTTGAGTATGACTATTTTAAATAGCATGGCGTATTGAACTAAAAGCAATTGATAATTATAACTTTTCAGATAAAGACTAATTATTAATCAATAGTACGTTTAACTAATCGATAAACTGGCTGATATATCATCGTTTTTTTAAGAGAGGGCGCCGCGCTCTCTTTTTGTTATAGGAATAATTTTTTAATGAAGGTGAAAGCAAGGAAAAAATGGCCAATTTATATATTGGTTATTTTGATTGTACTCGGAGCAATGGGGTTCTTTTTTAGCAATGATCAAAAAGAAGTTTTTCAAACTGTTGATGTAACACGAGGTAATCTGGATAAACAGGTATTGGCAACGGGCAAATTGGATGCCGTGCGTAAAGTTGATGTCGGGGCTCAAGTCAGCGGTCAGCTACAAACACTATACGTTAAAGAAGGGGATCAGGTTAAAAAAGGCGATTTGCTGGCGGTAATCGATCCGAAAAAAGCGCAAAACGACGTCACTGAAGCGCAAGAAACTATTCATGAATTAGAAGCTAATTTAGCACTGGTTCAAGCCGAATTAAAACTGGCACAAGTGACTTACCAACGTCAACTTAGCCTTGCTAAATTGCAGGTGGTTTCCAAACAAGATTTAGATAAAGCTAAAACCGATGTTGAAGTTAAAAAAGCCCAAGTAGCGACTTATCAAGCGCAAATTAAACGTAATCAAGCCACATTAGATACGTCGAAAACAAATCTAAATTACACCCAAATTACGGCGCCAATGGATGGTATTGTCACTTTTATTAAAACCTTACAAGGGCAAACCGTTATTGCAGCGCAAGAAGCACCAACGATTTTAACACTCGCTGATCTCAATACGATGTTAGTGAAAGCGGAAGTTTCTGAAGCCGATGTGATTTATTTAGAGCCTGGGCAACCCGCATCTTTTACGGTACTGGGTGCGCCGGATAAAAAATTTACTGGCGAATTGAAAGATATTCTTCCAACTCCTGAAAAAATTAACGATGCAATTTTTTACTATGCCCGTTTCGAAGTACCGAATCCTCAGCACTTATTAAAATTACAAATGACTGCCCAAGTTACTATTGAGCTGGACTCACATAAAAACGTTCTTTTGTTGCCTCTTTCAGCGTTAGGTGACGAGATTTCAGCGCAACTTTATGAAGTCGAAGTGCTTAATGGTGATAAAACTGAGAAAAAGCAGGTAGAAATTGGCAATCGTAATAATGTGTATGTCGAAGTGGTCAAAGGGCTAACCGAAGGTGAAAAAGTGGTTGTTGGGCGTAGTGGTGCGGAGAATTAATTATGTCTGCATTACTTGAGCTAAACGCTATTACCCGCCGTTATCCCGCAGGCGATAGCGAAGTCACCGTACTTAAAGATGTTTCTCTAAAAATTAGTGCGGGCGAAATGGTTGCAATCATTGGTGCATCCGGCTCGGGCAAATCAACCTTAATGAATATTATTGGTTGTTTAGATAAACCCTCTTCGGGTGAGTACTATGTTGCCGAACAAAATACGGCAGTTTTAGACAATGATAGCCTTGCAGAGCTTCGTCGAGAATATTTTGGGTTTATTTTTCAACGTTATCATTTGCTTAGCCACCTAACTGCCGAACAGAATGTTGAAATTCCCGCGGTTTATGCAGGTGCGGGAAAAGCGCAACGGCGTGAGCGTGCAGAACAATTATTAGCACGCTTAGGGCTTGAGGAGCGTATTCATTATCGACCTAGCCAACTTTCAGGCGGGCAACAGCAACGCGTGAGTATTGCCAGAGCCTTAATGAACGGTGGGCAAGTGATATTGGCAGATGAACCAACGGGCGCGTTAGATAGCCACTCGGGTGAAGAGGTGATGAAAATCCTAAAAGACCTCTGCGCTCAGGGACATACTGTTATTATCGTTACCCATGATCCTAAAGTGGCACAACAAGCCGAGCGGATTGTGGAGATAAAAGATGGTGAAATTATTAGTGATTCAGGGATGGCATCGACTCATGCGATTGAGCCGTTGCCAAAACCACCGGTAAGAAAGCTCACTTTTGGGCAAGTTTTTGGGCGCTTTAACGAAGCGCTTTTGATGGCATGGCGCGCAATGGTAGTCAATAAAATGCGCACTTTGTTAACGATGTTAGGGATTATTATTGGTATTGCTTCAGTGGTCTCTATTATGGTGATTGGTGATGCGGCCCAAGGTATGGTACTTAATGATATAAAATCTATTGGTACTAATACTATCTCTATTTATCCCGGTACCGATTTTGGCAGTGATGATGCACAAAATCGGCAATCACTTAAAGCGTCGGATATTACGGCGATTGCTCAACAGCCCTATGTTCATGCGGTTTCTGGTACGTTAGATAGCTCAACAAGACTACGAAAAGGTAATTTAGACGCTTCTGCTCAGCTTTCAGGTATTGGTCGAGACTATTTTAGTGTTCATGCCGCTAAGTTTACTGAAGGTATGAATTTTACGCAGGATATGGTTGATAGACGGGCCCAAGTTGTGGTTATTGATGCGAATACTAAGCGTCGATTTTTTCCTAAACAAGAACGTGTTATTGGGGAAACGTTATTAATTGGTAATATGCCAGCAACCGTTATCGGGGTATTGGAAGAGCAAAAATCAGTTTTTGGCTCAAATAAAACATTATCTATTTGGTTGCCCGATACCACTGTGAACAGTAAAATTTTAAATCGCCCTTATTACGATAGCATTGTGGTGCGAGTGAAAGATGGTTTTGATGCGCAAATGGTTGAGCAGCAACTGACACGGTTGTTAACATTACGCCATGGTAAGAAAGATATTTTTACTTATAATCTTGATACCTTTGTAAAAACTGCAGAAAAAACCACGCAAACAATGCAGCTATTTCTTACCTTAGTTGCCGTTATTTCGCTGGTAGTCGGTGGTATTGGTGTGATGAATATCATGCTCGTATCGGTCACAGAAAGAACGCGTGAAATTGGTATACGGATGGCGGTAGGTGCTCGAACAAGTGATGTAATGCAGCAATTTTTAATTGAAGCTGTTTTAGTTTGCTTGATGGGGGGTTTGATGGGGATCGGTTTGTCTTATGGTATTAGCTTGCTCGCGCAGATGGCTTTACCTGGCTGGACATTCTCTTTTGACCCAATTGCCTTATTAAGCGCTTTTCTGTGTTCTACTGCTATTGGTATTATTTTTGGATTTTTACCTGCACGTAGTGCGGCAAGATTGAATCCGATTGATGCCCTGGCCAGAGAATAATTAATATAATTGATATACTCCTCTACATTAACCCCCCCCTAATGTAGAGGAGTATAGTTTAAGCAGTTTTGAGTCGATTTAATATCTGGCCTTTCTTGTCAATATAAATGTCGTTACTGGCATACCCGTCAATATAAATATAGTTACTTGCATATCCGTCAATATAAATATCTTTACTTTTATGTTTTTGGTATTCATCCATTGATGCGTTGATCAAACTAATAGTTGTATTTACGTCATTAAATTCTGAATAGAGAGTGTAATTTTTTGTTTTTGTCATAAGCTCGAGTTTGATTTTATCATTTTTTGGGTCGTAATCGACAAATTTTAATTTAGCACCGTTATATAGAGTCATATCTACTTTATCTTCGGCTAAATGTTTTTTAGTCAAAATCTGTATTTCTTTTTTGTTTATAGAGGGCAAATATGGTTTTTTTGAAAGTTCGTTTCTTTTCTCCAAATAGATCACACTGCCTATAGCTGGAGAAATTAGTGTTCTTTCAATAAATGGAAAGTTAGCAGTAAAGGTGAGAGGGGGAATAAAATTACCAGCTGTAATTTCTTTTATTAAATCAATTATTTGAGTTTTATCATTCGTTTGTAGTAAACCTTTATTAGGCTCAAAGAAACTAAAAATATACTGTTTTTTTTGTTCATCATATCTGCCACTAATTGTCATTGCATGACAATTAGTTAAGAACAAAAGAGCAGAAGTTATTTTATTATCTTCAATAGTGGAAAGATGATTTTCTATTTGTTGTAGCGTGACATCAAGTGTCTTATTATATATTATATTGTTATATGATAAAGAAGAAACCTTATTACTATAGGTTATTCCTATATCTGAATTAAATATGGCAGTTTCATATGAATAATGTAATCTACAATAATGATAGGCATATTTCAAAAATAATTTTATCTCGCTCTCAGTTAAACTCACCTTATCCTGTATTTTTTTATAAATAATAGGATCGACTTTAAATATTTCAGGAAAAGAGCTTTCTAAACCAAGCTCTATTGTTTTGTAAAAATCATAAATGACTTTTCGTTCTGTTTCATACTCTATGTTATAACTATCAGATCTTTTTACTTCATGTTTATTGTTATCTAGACAACGCATTATGTATTCAAGATTTTCTATATCTTGAGGTTTATCTGGGAGTTTTAATGAGTCAACCTTAACTGCCATATATTTATAGAAATGTTGAGGCATTTGATTTATTTGAATATTGAAAATATCAGTGCAACGAGAAGCTAATACTTTTGAAATGCATTCTTTAAAAGATTTTTGTGTATATTTTTCTATTTGTTCATAAGGTGATTTAGTGAGAGATACTGGTTGTAGACAATTATTTAGTTGGTTTATAGACTCAGCGCCTAAACCATGAAGTTCATAGGCAGCAAAGGTATGAGCTAACCCATAGCACGTACCTCCTTGGCAGACTTCTGAAATATTTGTTATGCTTTTTAGTTGATTTCCTAGCTTATTCATCACATCTTTATTTTCCTCTACATAACTTAGCAAGTTGCTTTGATGAAATGGAATTGAGTAATTTGTAGTATTAAACATATTGATTTCCTTAATTGTGGCTAATTATATTCAGCAGATTAACAAGGCATCAATTTTCATTCTTTCAAAAAACATTTATCATAAGTCCCCTGTCGTTGAAATTTTACAATCTGTGTTTGTTGTACAAAAAATCAGATACTTTTGGTGTTATTTGCCTTAAGGAATAATCTTAATTTTGGGCAACCGCCATTTTTGTAAAATTCTGCTAATCAAATGCACGAAATTCAACCTATTCATTTTTAATCTTATTTTTTTCGTTACTACGTATTTCCACGGTCACTTAAATATCCCATAATAAAAAAGTTATCTGAAAAGATAAATTCTACTTGCGATTAGGTATCGATCATGGATATTATTTGCATGTAGAATAAATGAAACCTAGTTCCATATAATGGAACTTATACTTAGCCAAGTTAAAATAAAGCAAAGACAACCACACAGCAGGTGCAATATATGGCGAATAAAGTAGGTGAAGATTATTCTTTGGCTCGAGTACCACAAAGTGCTCGTAGACCATTTTATGAAGTGTTGATTCTGCGAATTGGCGCACTAGCTTGTGTTTCACAAGTGATGTTAGGTGCAGCTCTCGGTTACGGATTAACTTTTTGGCAGGCGTTTTGGGCAACCATGCTAGGCTCGGTTATTTTACAAGTCGTAAGCTGGGGACTCGGGGCGGCTGCATGCCGCGAAGGAATGTCAATCAGTCTACTTTCTAGGTGGTCTGGATTTGGTAAGTTGGGCTCAGCATTAATTGGAGGTGCAATTGCAATCTCCTTAATGGGATGGTTCGGCGTACAAAATGGCTTCTTTGCGGACGGAATGTATAAAGCGACTAATGTGCTAACACCAGGGACTTGGTCACTTATTACAGGTATTGCGGTGACGATTATCACAGTATATGGATACAAATTTTTATCTATTACTGCCAATATTTCAACGCCGCTATTTTTATTTGCACTCGGTTGGGCAACCTATAATTTATTATCGGGTCATGACATTAGCACTTTAATTAATGCCACTGAACCTGCCGGACCACTTATGACTATGCCTGCCGCAATCACGATGGTTGCAGGTGGGTTTATCATAGCGGCTGTTACAACACCAGATATTAGCCGCTTTATGAAAGGGCCTAAAGATGTGTTTTGGATGACGCTCATCGGCACATTTTTTGGTGAACTTTTAGTCAACATGATTTCTGTTTTAATGGCACTGGCACTACGCACGAGTGAAGTCTTTGACTTAATGATGGCGCTAACAGGCTTATTAGGCGCATCAATTGTTATCTTTTCTACAATAAAAATGAATGATATCAATCTTTACTCATCATCTTTAGGTTTTTCAACACTCTTAAATGCCATTTTTAACAAACGTTTTGATCGTCGCTATCTGACATGGGTTATCGGTATTTTCGGTACCATTGCTTCAATGTTAGGGATTTTAGATAACTTTATCGGTTTTCTAATTTACTTAGGAATCGCGATCCCACCTGTTGCAGGCATTATGGTGGTTGATTATTACCTATTAAAACGCGATAGAAAAGAACTAGATATAACCCGAGAGCAAGGAATTTTACCGCAAACTTGTGAAGCCTATAACCCAATAACGTTGTTTGTGTGGTTACTTGCTGTCATCGTCGGTTGGGTGACTTCTGCACTGGGTCCATTTAATACCGACTTTGGCGTACCTGCATTGAACTCATTACTGACGGGTGCCATTGTTTATTGGTTAGCAATGCGTTGGCAGGCCAAAATGAAGGGTGTAGATTCTGTTCATTTTCGTAAAGTGACGAATACTGAAGGGTAGAGCGATGAAAGATAATACAGTTAAAGTTGCTCTTGCTCAGTTTAACTCTGAATTAGGTAACAAGCAGAGTAACTTACAGCGTATGGCTGAATTTTGTCAGCAAGCCGCAGAGCAGGGAGCAAAACTTATTTGTTTTCCTGAACTTGCGACTACGGGTTATCGCGGTGATTTACTGTCAACTAAACTGTGGGATCTCAGTGATAGCGCTGGAAGCGAAACTTACACTTTGTTTAGTACCCTCGCAACACGTTTAAACATCACTATTGTGAGTGGATTTGTTGAGCGTGGCGACTATTTAGGTGAAGTTTACAATTCAGTTGGTGTATGGAATCCAGGTTGTGATGGGGTAAGCGGCGTATTTCGTAAAGTTCATGCTTTTGGCATGGAAAAGCAGTGGTTTAGCGGTGGTAATAGCTTCCCAGTATTTGAGACGCCGATTGGTAAAATTGGTGTCATGATTTGCTATGACATGGGTTTCCCTGAAGTTGCCCGCATTCTAACCTTGCAGGGGGCTGAACTTTTATTAGCGCCTTCTGCTTGGTGTGTTCAAGATAGCGATGTCTGGGATATTAATAGTGCATGTCGTGCCTTAGAAAATGGCACGCATTTACTTGCCGTTAATCGCTGGGGCCATGAAGGGGATTTACACCTTTTTGGCGGCAGTAAAGTTCTAGGGCCAAGAGGACAAGTGCTTTGTGAGGCGAGTCGTGATGGTGAAGCGTTATTGATTGGTGAAATTGATTTTCGTTCTCAAGCGCATACTCGTTTAAACGTGCCTTATCTTAGAGATAGAAAGCCGCAAAGTTATGGCTTATTGGCTCAGGACACTAAATTATGAGCATTTTATCGAGTGTAGTTGATGTCTATCAGTTGTTTCTGCGTTCAGGTAATGAGCTAACAGTTACAACACTCGTGAATGAATTGGGTATGCCAAAAAGTTCAGCTTCACGTTTGTTAAAGCAAATGGCAGAACTGGGTTTGTTAGAAAAGAAGAGTAATGCCCCAATTTATCGACCGGGCTTATTAATCATGGAGCTAGCACATCGCGCTCGAGGCATGAATCCACTTATTGACATGACATTAGAAGCACTTGATGAGTTGACTAAAGATAGTGGATTTACCAGTTATGTTTCAGCGCTTGATGACGACAAAGTCAGAGTCGTACATGCACGTATTGGTAATAGTATGCTGCAAGTCATTACGCAGCCAGGCACACGGTTACCAATTATCGGAACATCGACAGGCCGTGCATTATTATCACGACTACCTGCCGATAAAAGAGCTGAAATTATCAGCCAGCAGCCGGTAGATGCACAAGCAAAGTTAATCTCACAATTGGCTTTAATTGAAGAGCGTGGCTGGGAGTTTTCAGTCAATGAATCTGTTGCTGGCGTCGCTTCTGTCTCCAGTACGGTATTTGATCCTTCACAGGATACGCTATATGCCCTTTGTTTGAGCTTACCTGAATCACAAATGGATCAACAAATTATGAACCAATTAGCGGTTAATCTTTGCTATAAAGCCTCCTATTTAGGCTGCATGGTAGGAGACCCTTATTGGTTAAAACGTAGTATCAAGTAGTTGTTTTCATCAGTAATGCAATTCGTTGTTATCAATATCATTGTTGTTCTAGCAGTACCTATAATTAAAATTAAATTTCAAAGTGCGTGAATTACGCCTTCACCAGGAAAAGTAAACCTTAGTTTTTTGGAATTAAGGTTTATTCAGGGCGAAAGGATTTAGGTATGAATTTTTGAATTCAATACAAGAGTCTGAGTAGCCCAACATTTATCTAAAAAAATAATTAGAATTAAAGGAAGTACAATGAGTCTAAAGCAAACCCTTTGCGTATACGAGCTAATCGATTGCGCTGATGTCAAGGGAGAGGACATTGTTGCATTATTTCAGTCATTCCCCGCGATCCAAGCTACTTCAACAACGGTTAAAGATGCCAAAGGTCAAAGCGATTTTATCCGTATTGTTATTCCCGGTTCTCAAGGGAAATCTCAAGGCAAAAATGCACCTACGATGGGAATTATTGGCCGCTTAGGTGGAATAGGCGCAAGGCCGTCGCGTATTGGTGTTGTTTCTGATGCTGATGGTGCAATCGCCGCGATTACAACCGCGTTAAAATTAGCTAAAATGCATGAGAAAGGTGATGTGCTAAAGGGTGACGTGATTATTACCACGCATATTTGCCCTAATGCGCCAACTCGCCCTCACTCTCCCGTTGATTTTATGGACTCACCTCTTGAAGATGAGACTATGAATATAAATGAAGCGATAGTTGAAGCCGATGCAATTTTATCCGTGGATACCACTAAAGGTAATCGACTCATTAATCATAAAGGCTATGCGTTATCACCAACGGTGAAAGAGGGCTATATATTGCCTGTTTCAGAAGATCTGATCCGTTTGATGGAATGGAGTAGTGGGCAAAAAGCCGTCACTTTTCCGTTATCTATTCAGGATATAACGCCATACGGTAATGGGCTTCATCACATCAATAGTATTATGCAGCCATCAGTTTCAACATCGGCACCGGTTGTTGGTGTAGCTATCTGCTCAGAAACTGTAGTACCGGGATGTTCAACGGGTGCGAGTCATGAAGTTGATATTGCTACAACGGTAAAGTTTATGATTGAAGTTGCTAAAGAATTTGGTGAAGGGGCATGTACCTTTTATGATGTGGAACAATTTAAGTTGTTGACGTCGTTATATGGCAATATGACTCACTTTCAGGCTTCAGGTTCTTCTTCTTCCAATAAATAAATTTTAGCCCGCCATCATAAAATAATAGTCACAGTTAATTAAAATCTTTATTAATAGTATAGGTATAATTAACTGTGCTTTATTACCATAAGTTATTAGTTCGCTTCAGAATTATTTTCTTCAAAACTGTTTTCATTATTGTCTTCAATAGGAATAATAAGGTTTGCGTGATTACCTTTTGGACCAATATTAACGCTAAAATTAACTTTTTGACCTGCTTTTAGTGTTCTGTAACCGTCCATTTGGATACAAGAATAATGAGCAAAAATATCTTCGCCACCTTCAGCTGCACAAATAAAACCAAAACCTTTAGCGTTATTGAACCACTTAACGATGCCTGTTTCCATATTTTATCCTTTCAATTGCAAATGATTGTTTTACGGATATGTATAAAATACACTCAGTCACTAAGTATAATTACAGATGCTTATTGATTGCAAATCATACTGCCGTAAATTGCCTTTTAAGGTCAAGTGATGAAAGTAGATAATAATTAAAAATGAGTAAAATTAGCTTAAATGGCAAATGTTATGCGAGGTAATATGTCATAAAATGATATATTATTTGGCGTGTGAGTTGATTTCATTTGCATGCTACACTAGCTATAACAAAAAAAAGTAGCTGCTAAATCTATTCGCCTAGGCTTTATTGAACAAATCATTTGTTTGATAGAAATCATTGATAATAAAGACTATGCTTAAATTGAAATTCAACACTGAGTAAGACGACTGAGCAATAAAGTAATGAGCGATTTTTTAGGAACATTTAAAACGGACGTCATTTTTAAAGATGAAGTCAAGCAAACGCTGCAACCACCATCAATGTATAAGGTTCTATTAAATAATGATGATTACACTCCGATGGATTTTGTTGTCGAAGTGTTACAAAAATACTTTTCTTTTGATGAAGAACGCGCTACACAGATAATGTTAGATGTACATTTTCAAGGAAAAGGAATTTGTGGAGTATTTACCGCAGAGGTTGCTGAAATGAAAGCGGCGCAAGTGAACACATTTGCTCGCGAACATGAATACCCTTTGCTTTGCACTATAGAAAAGGTCTGATTCCGCTAATATCAATTTTGGGAGGCGCTTATGCTCAATCAAGAACTAGAGCTTAGTCTAAATGTCGCTTTTACTAAAGCGAAAGACAGTCGACATGAATTTATGACTGTAGAGCACCTATTGCTGGCTTTATTGAGTAATGTCTCTGCACGTGAAGCATTAGAAGCTTGTAAGGTTGATCTTGTCGCACTTAGGCAAGAACTAGAACACTTCATCGCGCAAACTACGCCACTGTTACCTGAAAATGATAACCGCGATACCCAGCCAACACTTAGTTTTCAGCGTGTACTGCAAAGAGCCGTTTTTCATGTTCAGTCATCGGGTCGTAATGAAGTGACTGGGGCAAACGTGCTTGTTGCTATTTTCAGTGAACAAGAATCTCAAGCTGCTTACTTACTGCGTAAACACGATGTGAGCCGGTTAGATGTGGTGAATTATATTTCTCATGGTTCAGTGAAAGGCGATGAGTCTCAGGCGTCAGATCAAGACTTATCTAATAACAGTGCCCCAAATGAAGAACAGATGGTCTCAGAAGACCATATGGACAACTTTACGTCTAATCTTAACCAACAGGCTAAGAAAGGTAATATCGACCCGCTGGTGGGACGTCAGGCTGAATTAGAGCGAACAATTCAGATTCTATGCCGTCGTCGTAAAAATAACCCGCTGTTGGTCGGTGAGTCTGGCGTGGGTAAAACGGCAATAGCGGAAGGGCTTGCATGGCGCATTGAGCAAAACGATGTCCCAGAAGTCATGAAAGACTGTACAATTTATTCATTGGACATCGGTTCATTACTCGCGGGCACCAAATATCGTGGTGATTTTGAAAAACGCTTCAAAGCGCTACTAAAAATGTTAGAAAAAGATCCTAAAAGCATTTTATTCATTGATGAGATCCACACTATCATCGGTGCAGGTGCAGCTTCAGGCGGTCAGGTGGATGCAGCAAACTTGATTAAACCGCTGCTGTCTGGTGGACGTATTCGTGTTATTGGTTCAACCACATATCAAGAGTTTAGTAATATTTTTGAAAAAGACAGAGCATTAGCGCGTCGCTTCCAAAAAATAGATATTGTTGAGCCAACCCCAGAAGAAACAGTTCGAATTATTACTGGGTTAAAACCTAAATATGAAGCGCACCATGACGTGCGTTATACCGCTAAAGCAATTCAAGCGGCAGTGGATCTCTCCATTAAATATATTACGGATAGGCATCTTCCTGATAAAGCGATTGATGTTATCGATGAAGCAGGCGCTCGCACACGTTTAGTGGCGCCAAGCAAGCGCAAGAAAACCATCGGTGTACCTGAAATTGAGACTATTGTGGCGCGTATTGCCCGTATTCCTGAAAAAACAGTGTCATCAAGTGATAAAGATAAGTTAAAGACCTTAGATTCACGTTTGAAAATGCTCGTTTTTGGGCAAGATAAAGCCATAGATGCTTTATCTGAAGCAATCAAAATGAATCGTGCCGGTTTAGGGTTGGAACATAAGCCTGTCGGCTCATTTCTTTTTGCAGGGCCAACTGGGGTGGGTAAAACTGAGGTTACAGTTCAGTTAGCAAAAGCGTTAGATATTAAATTATTGCGCTTTGATATGTCTGAGTACATGGAACGTCATACGGTGAGCCGCTTAATTGGTGCACCTCCAGGGTATGTTGGCTTTGATCAAGGTGGACTACTCACTGATGCCGTGATTAAGCATCCACATTCAGTTGTTTTACTGGATGAAATAGAAAAAGCGCATCCTGATGTGTTTAATATTTTATTACAAGTGATGGATCACGGAACATTGACGGATAACAACGGGCGCAAAGCGGATTTCCGTAATGTGGTTGTTGTGATGACAACTAATGCAGGGGTTCAGGAAACGCAACGTCGTGCTATTGGCTTTGCTGATCAAGACAACAGTACCGATGCTATGGCTGAAATCAAAAAAACGTTTTCACCTGAATTCCGTAACCGCCTTGATGGCATTATCTGGTTTAATACATTGACTCAGGATGTGATTACGCAAGTAGTTGATAAATTTATTGTTGAGCTGCAAGCGCAGTTAGATGATAAAGGTGTTTCTATTGAAGTTAGCAAAGGTGCTCGTGCGTGGTTATGTGAGAAGGGTTATGACAAAGCGATGGGAGCCCGACCTATGGCACGCATTATTCAGGATAACCTGAAGAAACCGTTAGCAAATGAATTACTATTTGGTTCGTTAACTAATGGTGGCTCTGTAAGTATCGGGCTTGAAGAAAAAAGTAACACACTGACATTCAGTTTCAGTAGCGTAAACAAGGCCTTTCCGGAAGACGCGGTATTCTGACGAATAGACCACAGGTGTGTGGTGCATTTTGCACACCACCTGTGGCAATTTCAGGCCTTGCTTGGCGATAAATAATTAACGGCTACGGAAAATGATACGGCCTTTGCTCAGGTCATATGGTGTTAACTCTACAGTCACCTTGTCGCCTGTCAGGATGCGGATATAGTTTTTACGCATTTTTCCAGAAATATGGGCAGTCACGACGTGACCGTTTTCTAGTTCAACACGGAACATTGTGTTTGGCAGGGTATCTAAAACTGTGCCCTGCATTTCAATATTGTCTTCTTTGGCCATCTAATCCTCTAAAGTATAATAACCGTGGTTTTTATCGGGCAAGATAATGCCCAAAAACTCGCACTAAGTAAAGAAATGTCGCATTTTAAGGCGATCTTTCTTTGGTAGTGAAGTAATGAAATTATTGTAAAACCAAAATTCATTATTTGAAAAATGGCAGTATTTCAATCGATTGCGGTAACTAACGATTGTGGTAACCAACAGTCAGTGTCAATTGCTTTGTCTCGCCACCGATAAAGAATATGTAAAAAATCCCGACGGGATATTTCTTTTGCACCCATTGAGGCGGTATGGTGGTTAAGTACCTGACAATCAAAAAGTTGCCCATTATAGCGCAAAAAATGAAAATAGAATGTAATAAAAGCAAATTTGGATGCATCATTCATTCTACTGAACATTGATTCGCCACAAAACAGGTGGCCCATGCTTACGCCATACAGGCCTCCGACTAGTTTATCGCCGTACCACGCCTCGACCGAATGCGCTAATCCTTCTTTGTGTAAAGCCAGATAACCCGCGCGTACTTCAGGTACAATCCATGTGCCTTCTTCACGGACAGCGCAGGCTTCAATCACTTCTTTAAAAGCATGATTCAGGGTAATTCGATAAGTCTGCTTTTTTAAACTTTTTTTCATCGAGCGACTGATGTGCAAATCGCCAACCATTAGAACAGCTCTTGGGTCAGGAGACCACCATAAAGGCATCTCTTCTGGATTGAACCACGGAAAGATACCATCATAATAAGCCGCTTGCAGTCTTTTCGATGAAAGATCGCCACCAATGGCTAATAATCCATTGGGTTCCCGCATCGCTTCAGACACGGGAGGGAACAGGTATGAATCATCATCTAACTGATACATGATGTGCCTCAGTGCGCTTGTTGAAGCACATGACGCTGGCGAAATTGATAATAACGACCTTGCATTTCAAGCAGCTGTTGATGATTGCCTTGCTCAACGATTTCACCGTTATCCATAACGCAGATGCTGTCCATTTGTTCTAGTCCTTGCATTCGATGCGTGATGACAATCAGCGTTTTATCGGCACATTTCTCTTTTAGCAATGCTAAAATTTGTTGCTCAGTATTTGCGTCTAATCCTTCCGTTGGTTCATCCATTAATACCAGTGGAGTATTATGCAATAATGCGCGGGCAATGCCTAAGCGCCTCTGTTCACCACCGGAGAGCTGGCGTCCGCCTTCACCCATCCAAGCATTTAATTTCAATGTGTTATCTAATAAATTCTCTAATCCAACTTGTGTTAATACTTCATTGAGTTGTGCATCAGAGGCTTGCTCATTGGCCAACAATAAATTATTACGCAAAGTATCACTAAACACATGGACGCGTTGTGGAACTACCGACATCACCGAGCGTAGTGCTTCTTCACTAAATTCGCTAATTGGTTGGTCATTCAAGGTGATGGTTCCACTATCTACATCCCACGCACGAGTAATGAGTTGCAGCAAAGTGGATTTACCACAGCCGGTTTTACCTAGTAGAGCGAGATGTTGGCCTTTTTCTAATGAGAGCGAAACGTTTTTCAATACCGCAAAAGGCTGCTGTGGATAAGTAAACGAAATATTATCAATAACAAGGCGTTCAAGTTGAGTGATTTGTTTACCATTAGTCGGGAACGTCACTTCAGGCTTGGCTTTCATTAATTGCGAGACTCTAGTCGCGGACGCAATAACTTGTCCCATATGTTGGAACGCAACGGCAACTGGGCCTAGCGCTTCAAAAGCGGCGAGGGCACAAAACACAAACAAGGCAATCAACGCACCGGGCTGTGTGTTACCGCCGACATGTTCAGCGGCCATCCACAGTAATACAGTGGCAGTTAAGCCTGATGCGAACAAAATAATGGCTTGTGATAATCCAGTTAGGCTTGCTTGCTGCTGTTGGCGTGCTTGCCATTTATCTTCAATTTTCGATAAACTTTGACGAAAGCGTGCTGTTGCACCAAATAGAGTTAACTCGGCTTGTCCTTGCAGGGCTGATGTCAAAATAGCACGATAATTACCGCGTAATTCTGTTAATTCCCGGCCAATAGGCTTTCCTGCAAGATAAAACACAAAAGGCATCGTGAATAATAAAAATAGCATCACGCCACCCAAAGTCCACGCAAGGCGAGGATCAAGATAACTCAATCCAAAAATAAGGACAAAGGTAACGAAAAAGGCAGTAATAATGGGGGATAATACGCGTAAATAGAGGTGATCTAAGGTTTCAACATCAGCTACTAAACGATTAAGTAGCTCGCCTTGGCGAAAACGACTGATACCACCCGGGGAAAGCGGTAATACCTTACTAAATGCAAAAACGCGTAAATGTGCCAATACTTTGAAAGTGGCATCATGACTGACTAAACGCTCACCATAACGACCCGCGGTGCGAAAAATTGCAGCACCTCGAACTCCAGCAGCAGGAAGCATATAGTTAAAATAGTAGAGACCTGGAAACCCTGCGATTGCTGTACCCGCTAAAAACCAGCCGGAAAGGGTTAAGAGTCCGATACTGGCAAGCAGAGTCACGATCGCAAGTATGATCCCTAAGGTAATTAAAAACCAATGGCGGCGGTAGAGGGCTAAGAAGGGGAATAAAACTCTCATTATCAAAGCTCCTCACTACGATGGGCAAGTAATTGGGCAAAAACACCTTCAGATTGGCTTAGCTGTTTGTAATCACCACGTTGAATGATTTGGCCATTAGCCATCACCCAAATTTGGTCGTAATTGACGGTTTCTTCCAATAAATGTGTCACTAAAATCGTGGTTTGATGTGCTGATAGCTGATTCAGTGTTTGCATAACACGTTGTTCACTGTGAGCGTCAAGGCTGGCTGCGGGCTCATCAAGTAGCAATAAATGTGAAGGTTTCAGTAATACACGAGCTACTGCAACACGTTGCGCCTGACCGACTGAAAGCCTTGCTGCATAGTCACCGAGTCGTGTATTTAGCCCATCAGGTAACATTGGGATAAATTCAGAAACATAAGCCTTATCAATCGCCTGCTGAACTTCTGATTCAGTTGCATCAGGTTTACCTAAACAAATATTTTCGATTAAGGTTTGTTCGGGTAAATGGGGATTTTGTCCAACCCAACCGAGCAATGCTCTCCATTTATCGGGGCAAAGTTGATTTAATTCAATTCCGTTAACGGTAATCGAGCCCTTATACGGTAAAAAGCCAAGTAATAAGTTAAGCAATGAACTTTTACCTGCGCCACTTTGACCAACCAGAGCGATACGTTGTTGAGGTTTAATATTAAAGTCTAAAGGCCCAGCAAGAAGAACGCCATCATGAGAGTAAATTTCGAGTTGGTTCGCCTCAATTTGAATGGGCTCATTATTTAAAATTTTATCTCCCTGTGGTGGTCTTTCTTCTCCTTCACTATTTAGTAAAGTGACTAACGTTTCAGCGGCGCCAACGGCTTGTGCTTTCGCATGATAGTATGTACCAAGGTCACGTAAGGGTTGAAAAAATTCAGGAGATAAAATTAAGGCAAGAAAACCTGCAAATAAAGTAACTGGCAGACCATAGCTACCAAAATTTATTTCACCGAGATAGGAAAAACCAAAATAAACCGCGACAACGGCTATCGATATTGAAGCGAAAAACTCAAGCACACCGGATGACAAGAATGCCATGCGCAAGACTTCCATGGTTCTTGAACGGAAGTCTTCTGTTGATTGCTGAATTTGTTTGATTTCTGCTTTTTCACGGAAAAACAGACGTAAAGTATCTAACCCTCGTAGTCTATCCAGAAAGCTACCACTTAGGCGGCTAAGTGCAATAAAGTTGCGGCGGTTTGCATCTGCTGCACCAAGACCAACTAATGCCATAAAGATAGGGATCAATGGCGCGGTAACAAATAGGATCAGTGCGGCGGCCCAGTTAAAAGGAAAAATAGCAATTAGGATCATAATGGGAACGATCCCGGATAAATACATCTGCGGAAGGTAGCGAGAATAGTAATCTTGCATATCTTCTATCTGCTCAAGAATAATGGTTGCCCAGCTACCTGCGGGTTTACCTTTTACCCAAACAGGCCCAAGTTCTTGCAGTTTATCAAGCACTAGGGTGCGAATTTCTTGGCGTACAATTTGACCACAGCGAAAGCCGGCGCGTTCTCGAATATAAGTGAGAATAGCACGCAGAACAAAAACAGTGATTAATAGAATAAAGGGCGTTAATAGTTGTTCCCGTGGGGTATGTACCATAATCAAAGCTTGTAATATAACGGCTAAAATCCAAGCTTGAGCGATAATAAGTAAGCCACTCACAACGCCTAAGAGCATCGAAATACGTAACCAACGTTTAGCAGGGACGCTGTGCTGCTTTAACCAACGTACCAATTCAATCTGTCTTGATTTATCCATAATGATTTAGTTTGCAGGTGTCATTTTAGAGTAATTGAGTACTGCCAGATTCAGCGCTCGTAGGGCTAAACCTAACAGAGTTTTCTTATATCATAGCAGCTTCCTAACGATATGTTACATAATAAAAGCAGGTTATTTAAATCGTCAATTGTTTGTTATTAACTTGTTTTATAAAGGTAAAATCCAGTAATGGCTTTATTTAATGATAGGGTAAAGATAGTTAAGGATCTTAGTATCTTATTATCGTTATCAAAACATAAATTCAATGTGAGAACATGAGCAGGAATGAGAGCAGAGGTTGTGGTTATCGAAAAGACGCTATCAAAATGGCTTAACATATAGTTAGTGATAACGTTTAGTTAAGCCATTTAAATTTACAATTCAAAAAGCTATTTAAAAATTGTTATTTAACACCGATCTGTTGCCATGGTTTTGTGGTTAGCTTGAATTGCCCTTCTAAGAGCTTATTCCATACCTCATCACGTTCTTGCGTGCTATCAAACGAATTTGTTTGCGTATCCACTAGCGTCCATGTATCCGTCGTTTCTTGCCAGACATTACATTCAAATGAGGTGCCCGACGGATATGCTTGGCACATGACAATATCGTCTTTATTATCTTGATTTACATCAGCCATGAAACCAAGGCACATATATGGGCTGTAATAGGATGTACAAAACCATGCGCTACTAATATCATTTCCCATTTCAAACCAACTAGTTGGTAGTTCAGGGCTGCCTTTTGCTATGATTAATACTTCTTGTAAGGATTTTTGCTTTTCTTCTGAATAAGGGTTTGTATCAAATAATTTTTTATATTCGGGATTTTTATTCTGTTGATTAAATGCTTCTTTTCCTTTGGTACCTAAGTTTTTGAAATCATAAGCAAGGGAACTATCAATTTTAATTTTTCCATTTTCAATACCCGCAATAAGGCTGTTGACTGTAATAGCTTTAAAATCAACGAGTGGGCTGTTAATTGCTAAAATAATGGTAATTAAGCCAAGGAGTCCAACCTTGTTGATAGCACCTAATGACAGCATCCATTGTTGCCTTTTACGCATAATAGCAATGCTATAAGCCAGTATTATGAGGGCTAAGAATAATGCGATAGTAAAGGCGTAGAGACGATCAACGCTCCAGCTGTATTGGTTTATACGGGTAAAAATGCCGTATAGCGAAAGTACGGAAAAAATATTTAACAAAAGAATGCTGGTTAAAACAAAACCATTTAGCCCTACAGGGAATTTGTATTGATCGCTCCCATCGCCATAAACAAAGTTAATAAAAACAATATTAAGAGCAATAAAACAAAGCATCGTTCCAGAGCCAAGACCTGTCGAAGGCATTCCGGAAACAATAGAAATCACTAAGCCCACTAAAAAAACAATTGCGACGATATTTAAAAGGGGTAAGAAAAAACGCGCAATATAGCTAGCAAAATTACTCAGTTGTACGTCTAAAACTGAACGTAAAAAGACCAAACTAATATTAAAGCCGAGTGTGAATCCTACCCAATAAATTATTTCACCATCAAGTAAATTGCTTAGATAGCTTAGGTTCACAATACCAAATAGAAAACTGGCGAGTTTGATTATGGCAGTAGGGAGCCCGCCAATAAACGACGCTAAAATACCTAAAAAAGTATTTTTAATGTAAAAACCCATCAAACAGCTGTAATCAATTTTCCAAGAACCTGTCATTTGACGCATTTGCATCCATGGCAGTAAAAAGAAAAATAAAATTGTTAAGGTGATAAAGGCGACTAGTGGTGTTGCGTCAGAGGCACTGTCAATACCTTGCGCGTTCCATATGGTTATCCATGAAGTCAGCGCAATCGCAATAAAAACATTGATATAAAAAGCAACAGATTTTGCGTTAGTGATGAGATAACTGACTATTGATGGAACATATATGGCCAACATCATGGGTAAATAGACAAAAGCTGGGCCGAATTCACTCGTTACGCGGATGGAGTAATCCATTGAGGCATAAATAACAATGCCTTGTACGATGGAAAGAATCGCAACAATTAGATAGGAATAGATACGGATAGATTCCCGTTGTAACTGCTGAACCATATAATTTCCTTGTTTGATATAAAATTGTTATTAGAAAAAGCATAGGATGTTAGTTGACTGAACTATATAAACTTTCTCTTAAAAATGGCTGTTCACAATATTTATAATAGGCGATATGAATATCGTGAGACTAAATTTCTATTAAGGCATAAAAAAAGCTTCAACCTAATTGAGCAAGATTTTCTCAATTGAGTTTGAAGCTTTAAAATCAAATGTGCCAATTTCATGACACAAATTAAATTAGTGATTATTTTTTGTCGGCAAGTCCATCAAGGTAACGTTCCGCATCAAGTGCCGCCATACAGCCTGTACCGGCCGAGGTAATGGCCTGACGATAAATATGATCCATGACATCACCTGCTGCGAAAATACCCTCTACGGACGTCTGAGTCGCATTGCCTTGGGTGCCTGACTGTACATTGATATAGCCATTAGATAAATCAAGTTGGTCATCAAAAATACCCGTGTTTGGGCTATGACCAATAGCAATAAAGGCACCCATGACGGCAATATCTTCTGTTTCATTGGTTTTGGTGCAGCGTAAGCGCACGCCAGTTACACCCATATCGTCTCCAAGAACTTCATCAAGAGTACGGTCAGTGTGTAGGATGATATTCCCGTTTTGAACTTTATCCATTAAACGGCTAATCAAAATTTTCTCTGCACGGAAGCTGTCACGGCGGTGAATCAGGTGAACTTCTGATGCGATATTCGCAAGGTATAAAGCTTCTTCGACCGCAGTGTTACCACCACCGACAACGGCGACTTTTTGGTTACGGTAAAAGAAACCATCACAAGTTGCACAGGCGGAAACGCCTCGACCTTTAAACGCTTCTTCTGAAGGTAAGCCGATGTAACGAGCCGATGCTCCTGTCGCAATAATTAATGCGTCACAGGTATATTCGTTTTCATCACCGAATAAGCGGAACGGACGTTGTTGAAAATCAACTTTGTTGATGTGATCAGAAATAATTTCAGTTTCGAATTTAGCCGCGTGTTCGTGCATACGCTCCATGAGTCCCGGACCTGTTAGGCCTTCAGGGTCACCCGGCCAGTTTTCAACTTCGGTTGTGGTGGTCAATTGACCGCCTTTTTCGACTCCCGTGATTAGCGCTGGGCTTAAATTCGCTCGTGCGGCGTAAACGGCTGCCGTATAGCCTGCGGGGCCTGAACCTAAAATGATTAACTTGCGATGTGTTGTTGTGCTCATGAATTCCTCTTTTATTCTAAAAAAAGCATAACTGCGATTGTAGGAGAAATGGATAATTAACAAAAGTGATTTAAATGCCTCGTCAGTTCCATAGCACTTATTTCTCTGATAGGTAATGCCGAATAAATGTAAAAAAGTGTGTCAAAAAGTAGGGGGCATCACGGAACAGAATTTTTAGGAATTATCTTGAATTGTTGCCGCGAAACGTTTTCCCAGATAAAAAAGCGAAATCTTGTACTGATTTTTATTCATTTTCTTTGACAATCGGCTGCGCATTTGCGAAAACATCTATGTAAGAGTTAATTATCTAGTGGGTCAATGGAAATAACGCCTTTTTGTCCTTGCTGGAAAATTAACTTTACACTACTTACGAATGATAAATTTTGAATACCAAGTAATGATTGTGAACGCTAATTACATTCACGTGAGTTTCAGCATTATGAATAAAATTTGTGCCTGAACACGAATACCTATGTTGAAAAGTATGCCGCGGATGGTGCTGTTTTATAGATATAGAAAATAACAATTAGAGAAAGAGAGATTAAAGAGATGATTGATAATAAAAAGCGTCCTGGCAAAGACCTTGACCGTATCGACAGGAATATATTAAACGAATTACAAAAAGACGGACGTATCTCTAACGTAGAATTATCTAAACGCGTAGGGCTATCTCCAACTCCATGTTTGGAACGTGTGCGTCGTTTAGAAAGACAAGGGTTTATTTCTGGATACACTGCGTTACTGAATCCACACTACTTAGATGCTTCACTGTTAGTGTTTGTTGAAATTACACTGAATCGTGGCGCACCTGATGTTTTTGAACAATTCAATACAGCGGTTCAGAAACTTGAAGAAATTCAAGAATGTCACCTTGTTTCTGGTGATTTTGACTACTTGTTGAAAACGCGTGTGCCCGATATGTCAGCATATCGTAAACTACTAGGTGAAACATTGTTACGTCTGCCAGGCGTAAACGATACTCGTACCTATGTGGTTATGGAAGAAGTTAAACAAAGTAACCGTTTAGTGATTAAAACTCGCTAATAGTGATTTTGATAGACTCATTTCAGCACAGCAATCAGCTTTGTTGTCACCCGCAGTTTCAACGCTGAGTTTACTCAGCGTTGTTCCGTTCTAAATCCCCATTATTTTGTATTTAAATTCTGCATTTGGGTATCAAACTAAATTTTGCTGACATTTTTTTTACATCTCTCTTTAAATAAATAGTAAGTATTGATTTCAATTTGTTGATTTTAAAGCTATAAATTTTTAGGAGTTTTGATGCTAAATAGAAATTGAATCATTATTCGTAAGATGAAATACTGAATCCAATCGTATCTATGGTGGGCTAATTTACCTGAATTGCTGCAAAGCACGCATATGATGGTGATTAATGCTAGAATAACCATAATTAAGCAAAGAACATCAGTCAGTAAAGAAATAATAATGAGCCAAGAATATACAGAAGATAAATACATTAAATTCAAAAAACTCAGTAGCGGAAGACGGCTATTAGAGGTCATTTTGCTTGCAATTTGCCTAAGCGCTATTTTTCTCATGGTCGCTTTAATGAGTTTTAGTCCCTCAGATCCGAGTTGGTCTCAGACAACATGGAATGCACCTGTAAAAAATTTAGGGGGCAGCGTTGGTTCTTGGAGTGCTGATATTCTATTTTCGGCCTTTGGTATTCTTGCTTTCGCAATCCCACCGTTATTATTACTTGGTTGCTGGGCCATTTTTCATTATGAAAGCCAGCGTCGTTATGTCGACTTTTTTTCTTTGTCATTACGCTTAATTGGCGGATTGGCACTTATTTTATCTTCTTGTGGCCTTGCTGCTCTTAATTTTGATGATTTACCTAATTTTGCCTCTGGAGGCGTGATTGGTAGCGTATTTAGTACCGCAATAAAGCCATGGTTTAATTCTTTAGGTGCCACATTAGCATTATTATTTTTATGGTCGATTAGCTTTACGTTGTTTACTGGTTGGTCATGGCTGACTATTGCCGAAAAAATAGGCGCAGCCATTTTACTGCCAATTACGCTAATAACGAATCGTGCTCGAGGCGATGATTTAGAAGATTATAATGTTGAAGTTACGGAAGATGCGTTGCAACGTGCTCAAGAAGCTGAACTGCAAGCTAATTATGACGCGGGCCTTATCGATGACGATGACGTACTATTTTCGGCACCGACTGTTGCTGAATTGGTGAGTGAAGAGGGAATATCACAAGTTACGCTTGAACCTATTGTTAATACTGAGCCTAGCTCCGCGGCTGGCGAAATTGTGTCTTCAAAAGAAAACGAGGCTCAAGGCCAAATCCCTTCGTTCTCTGCGGTGGAAGAACATAATACTTATCAGTTTGAAGTACCTGATGGCTATTCACCTCAGGTATTTCAATCGCAAACACAACAACCACAATCATATCAGTCACAACAAAGTCCGCAGCAAGCTGAAAATAGGTACCCATCGTTCTCAAATCATGACGAGCAGCCTATTGATAATACTGAGCCGTCATTATTTGCGGCCGCTGATGAATTTAATCAGCCATATAATCAATTTCAACCGCAAACAAGTACTGATCCAATAGCGGTGCCAGAGCCTACAACGACACCAGAAAAAAATCATTTTGCCAATGAGATAACGAATTCAAATACTTTTGCTTCGCCAGCATCATCTTCTGCCTTTGCATCTGCGCCTGTTGTGAGTGATGTCGTGCCAGAGATAAACATGCAATCGGTGACAGACCGCTTAGCGAATCCAGCTGCATTAGCCGCAGCAGGCATTTCTATTTCAGCCCTTGACCGTCACGCGCAAATTAAGCAAAACGCTGAGCCTGAATTGCCTCGCCCAAATCCAGTGCGATTGCCAACTCGACGCGAACTATATGGGATAAACATTCCGTCGCAACGTGACGCTGAACTTCAACGACGTCAAGAAGAGGCTTCACAACGTGAGCAAATATATCAGCAATGGTCTTCAAGTGACGAAGACGCACAAACATTGAATGATGAGAGTGAATCAGAAGATTTATTGCGAGCACAATTTTTGCAGCAGCAACGTGATCGCTATGGTGAGATAAATGAAACCGATTATGAAGCACAACCGCTAGTCTCTGACGCTGTAAATCAAAATGAACCTACAATTGATACTTCAGCTGCTGAAATATCAGTAACACCGTTTACTCAACCTGAGATTGAACATCGTTGGGCATCTTCATCTTCTGCGTTTTCAACCGTGACACATACAATTCCTGCTGCAGAAACATTGATAGATACAATGGCAATCAAAGATGCAAACACAATCAATAATAATGTGTTTTCTGCTCAACTTGAAGATGAAGATCACGACATAGAGCCAAGAATCGATTTGAGTAAATCATTCTCTGTGCTTGATAGTTTTTCACCGGTTGAAGATTTGGTTAACGATGAACCCGTCGATCCGTTATTTATGCCGTCGTTTAGTGCCGTAATGGCAGATGAACCTCAAGTGAATAGTCAAAATAATGTTGATTTTGGGATTGGCAATCAGTCAACTCAGGCACATACTTTTGCGCAGCCACAGCAGCCACAGCAGCCACAGCAGCCACAGCAGCCACAGCAGCCAAGACAAGATAGCTTATTTCACCCATTCTTGGTACGTAATGACCAACCATTACCGAAACCAACAACACCGATGCCTTCTTTGGATTTATTAGCTCGTCCGCCAGCGCAAGAAGAGCCGGTGGATATGTTCAAATTAGAACAAACTGCGAGATTGATTGAAGCACGATTAAACGATTATCGGGTTAAGGCTGAGGTCGTAGGTTTCTCTCCAGGTCCTGTTATTACTCGCTTTGAACTTGATTTGGCACCAGGGGTTAAAGCTGCTCGAATTTCGACATTATCAAGAGACCTCGCACGTTCATTGTCAACAACCGCAGTCAGGGTGGTTGAGGTCATACCGGGTAAACCTTACGTTGGTCTTGAATTACCGAATGAAAAACGTCAAACCGTTTATTTAAGTGAAGTATTAGATTGTGATGACTTTAGAAAAGACCCATCGCCACTCACTATTGTCTTAGGTAAAGATATTGAAGGTGAGCCAGTTGTTGCTGACTTGGCTAAAATGCCACACTTATTAGTAGCAGGGACAACCGGTTCGGGTAAATCTGTTGGGGTCAATGCGATGATCCTCAGTATCTTATATAAATCTAAACCTGAAGATGTTCGTTTTATTATGATAGATCCAAAAATGTTGGAGCTTTCTATTTATGAAGGTATCCCACATTTATTGACAGAAGTTGTAACCGATATGAAAGATGCAGCAAATGCATTGCGTTGGTGTGTCAATGAAATGGAACGTCGCTATAAACTCATGTCTGCGCTCGGGGTACGTAACCTTGCCGGTTATAATGATAAAATTAAAGCTGCCGCGGATATGGGACGCCCAATACCGGATCCACATTGGAAACCAAGTGACAGCATGGAAATCGAACATCCAATGCTGAAAAAAGAGCCATATATTGTGGTGATGGTGGATGAATTTGCAGATCTGATGATGACTGCGGGCAAGAAAGTTGAAGAACTGATCGCTAGATTAGCGCAAAAAGCACGTGCTGCGGGTATTCACCTTGTCCTTGCAACACAGCGACCTTCAGTGGATATAATTACTGGTTTAATTAAGGCTAATATCCCAACGCGTATCGCTTTTACAGTTTCAAGTAAAATTGATTCACGTACTATTTTAGACCAAAGTGGCGCTGAATCTTTGTTGGGGATGGGGGATATGCTTTATTTGCCACCAAACTCATCAATTCCTGTGCGAGTTCATGGTGCATTTGTGCGAGACCAAGAAGTCCATGCGGTCGTTAACGATTGGAAAGCACGTGGTAAGCCACAATATATCGATAATATTACAACCTGTAGCGATGATAGCGAAGGCGGTAGTGGTTATGATAATGGTGAAGAAGAACTCGACCCATTGTTTGATCAAGCAGTAGAGTTTGTAGTTGAAAAACAAAGAGTTTCAATCTCTGGTGTTCAGCGTCAATTCCGTATTGGTTATAACCGCGCAGCGCGTATTGTAGAGCAAATGGAAGCTCAGCAAATTGTCAGCGAACCGGGGCATAATGGTAATCGTGAAGTATTGTCTCGACCTTCAATGGGGCATTAATCGTTTTATTGAGTGTGAATAATTTATCCCTTCAATTGTTGGTTTAACTCAAGGGGTGTATAAAGATATAACGCCTCTTGAGGTATAAATTTAAGGTCTTTTTTCGATGAAAAAAATGATGTTATTAGGCGCATTAGCCTTTAGTTTAAATATTGGCCAAGTACTGGCTGATGCGAGTCAAGACCTTCAGGAACGACTGAATAAGGTCAATAGTTTTCAAGCTAGCTTTTCACAAAAAGTCACCAGTCCTGAAGGTGATCTTATCCAAGAGGGTGTGGGTGAGCTATGGCTTGAGCGACCAAACCTATTTAATTGGAATATGACATCACCAGATGAAAGCGTTTTAGTCTCTGATGGTAAAAATCTTTGGTTTTATAATCCATTTGTTGAACAAGTGACTGTTACCAACTTATCTGATGCTACGCAAGATACGCCATTTTTATTAATTACACGTAATGACCCAAGAGATTGGAAGCAGTATTCCATTATTCAGCAGGGTAATACGTTTGATTTAAAACCAAAGCAAACTAATGGCACCTTAAAAGGCTTTTCGATTACCGTTTCACCTCAGGGTACTATCGAAAAATTTGCGGCTGTTGAACAAGACGGGCAAACCAGCGCTTATCAGTTAAAAGAACAAAAAAATGGTCATGTAGATCCAAGCAAATTTAAATTTACAGTGCCAAAAGGCGTTACGCTAGATGACCAACGCTCAGGAACTAAATAGTAGTAAGAGGAAATAGTGGGCAACCTGTCTCTCGATTTTTCACAGAACGAATTTCAACCTTTGGCTGCGCGTATGCGGCCAGAGTCACTTGAACAATATATCGGACAAAAACATTTATTCGCCGAAGGTAAACCTTTACCTCGTGCAATAAAATCCGGTCACTTACATTCAATGATCTTGTGGGGACCTCCGGGAACAGGTAAAACGACATTGGCCGAGATTATCGGTCACTATGCACAAGCTGATATTGAACGTATTTCTGCGGTAACGTCGGGTATTAAAGAAATCCGCGAATCAATAGAAAAAGCCCGCCAAAATCGAAGTGCAGGACGTAGAACAATTCTTTTTGTTGATGAAGTCCATCGCTTTAATAAAAGCCAGCAAGACGCTTTTTTGCCTCATATTGAAGATGGTACGATTACGTTTATTGGTGCCACCACAGAAAATCCTTCCTTTGAATTAAATTCAGCCCTCTTATCACGTGCTAGAGTTTATTTATTGAAGTCATTGGATGAGAACGATATTGAAGAAGTGCTTTTACAGGCCATGGGAGATGCTTCTCGAGGCTTTGGTGGACAAAATATTATTCTACCGGATAGCACAAGAAAAATGATTGCTCAGCTGGTCAATGGGGATGCTCGACGTTCTCTTAACTTACTTGAAATGATGGCTGATATGGCAGAATCGGATAGCCATGGTCAGCGTATTCTCACAGCTGATCTGCTCAAAGAAGTTAGCGGTGAGCGCACGGCGCGTTTCGATAAAAATGGTGACCGTTATTATGATTTAATTTCGGCTTTGCATAAATCCGTGAGAGGCTCGGCGCCTGATGCGGCATTATATTGGTATGCAAGAATTATTACCGCAGGCGGTGACCCATTATATGTCGCTCGCCGTTTGTTGGCGATTGCCTCTGAAGATGTGGGGAATGCAGATCCTAGAGCAATGCAAGTGGCAATTTCTGCTTGGGATTGCTTTACGCGTGTTGGCCCTGCGGAAGGCGAGCGAGCCATTGCTCAAGCTATCGTTTATTTAGCTTGTGCCCCGAAAAGCAATGCAGTTTATACCGCTTATAAAGCGGCGATTAAAGATGCGCAAATGCAGCCGGATTATGATGTACCGGAGCATTTAAGAAATGCCCCAACAAAATTATTAAAAGAGCTGGGAGCTGGAAAAGAGTATCGCTATGCTCATGATGAATCAAATGCTTATGCCGCGGGAGAAAATTATTTTCCAGAAGCAATGAAAGCAACGCGTTATTATTATCCAACCAAACGTGGGCTAGAAACTAAAATCGCAGAAAAACTAGACTGGTTAACCCAACAGGATCAAATTAGCGCCACAAAACGCTATCGCTAATGTGGGCAATGCGGTAAGGTTATAATGTAAAACACATTACTTTTACGTATAGTGCTAGAAGGCACTATATTATTAAGTACTATCAATAACTAACAATGATCACAGGATAAGCATGCTCGATCCCAATTTACTGCGTACGGAGCTAGACGCGGTTGCTGAAAAACTGGCTCGCAGGGGTTTTACCCTCGATGTGGAAAAGCTGCGTGAATTAGAAGAACGCCGCAAAGTTTTACAAGTTGAAACTGAAACACTGCAAGCAGACCGTAACTCTCGATCGAAAACTATTGGTGCAGCTAAGGCACGTGGTGAAGATATTGAGCCATTACGTCAGGAAGTTAACCAGCTAGGTGAGAGATTGGATTCCGCTAAGGTGGAGTTAGACAAACTGCAGCAAGAAATTCGTGATATTACATTAAGTATTCCGAATATTCCTGATGACCAAGTTCCTGATGGTAAAGACGACTCAGAGAACCTTGAAGTTGCACGTTGGGGTGAACCTCGTAAGTATGACTTTAAAGTTAAAGATCATGTTAGTTTAGGCGAATTATCGGGTGGCTTAGATTTTGCGGCTGCGGTTAAATTAACTGGTGCTCGTTTTGTGGTGATGAAAGGGCAAATTGCTCGTATGCACCGTGCACTGGCTCAGTTTATGCTTGATTTGCACACAGAACAACATGGTTATCTTGAACTTTACGTTCCGTATCTTGTTAACCACGATACTCTGTATGGTACTGGTCAATTACCTAAATTTGGTGAAGATCTTTTCCATACTAAGCCTCTTGAAGAAGAAGCGGATAGCAGCACTTATGCATTGATCCCAACGGCAGAAGTTCCGGTAACTAACTTGGTTCGTGATGAAATTTTGGATGAAGAATCACTTCCTCTAAAAATGACAGCACATACACCTTGTTTCCGTTCTGAAGCTGGCTCATATGGTCGCGATACTCGCGGTCTTATTCGTATGCATCAGTTTGATAAAGTTGAGCTTGTACAAATTGTTCATCCAGAAAAATCTATGGATGCATTGGAAGAGCTAACTGGCCATGCAGAGAAAGTTTTACAACTATTGAACTTGCCTTATCGTAAAGTGCTCTTGTGCACAGGTGATATTGGCTTTGGTTCACGTAAGACTTACGATCTTGAAGTCTGGTTGCCAGCACAAGATACGTATCGTGAAATCTCATCTTGTTCAAATATGTGGGATTTCCAAGCGCGTCGTATGCAAGCTCGTTTCCGTGGTAAAAACGATAAGAAACCTCAACTGGTTCATACGCTGAATGGTTCAGGACTTGCTGTTGGTCGTACTCTAGTCGCAGTACTTGAAAACTACCAATTAGCCGATGGTCGTATAGAAGTACCAGAAGTATTACGTCCATATATGAAAGGCTTAGAATATATTGGTTAATATCGTTATTTGCTTATCAGCAACGTATAAATAACCCATATTTCAAATCAAACCGTCACTTTTTAAGTGGCGGTTTTTTATTTACCAACAAACGTTATCCTTCTCAGTTTTTTCCTGACTCCTCCTAACTATTTTCCATATAGGTATTTATTATAAGTACGATTACGCTTGCGTGATAAATTAATAGCTTGTAGAGAATATAATGGAAATAGTAATTGGTGTTTTTTTATTAGCAGGGTTCATTAAAGGGGTGATTGGCTTAGGGTTACCAACCATAGCCATGGGGTTGCTGAGTATAACCATGGAACCGATAATCGCAGCAAGTTTACTTATTATTCCTTCATTTGTGACTAATATCTGGCAACTTTGCATTGGGCCTAAATTTGGGGTGTTAATCAAGCGATTTTGGCCTTTTATTGTGGGCGTTTTTATCGGGACTTTTTTTAGTTTTTTACCACCATTGACGTCAGACTCTTCATGGACACTACCCTCATTGGGAGTCATGTTGTCTATTTATGGAATATGGGGAATTACTGCAAAAAGGTTACCTGTTATTAATCGTCATTCTGAAAAAAAGCTTTCGCCTATTATTGGTTATCTTACTGGTGTAATAACTACCGCTACGGGAGTTTTTGTGATCCCAGCTGTTCCTTATTTACAGTCACTTCAATTAAATAAAGATGAATTAATTCAGACTCTTGGTTTAGCATTTACTGGTTCTACAATTGCATTGGCTATACAGCTTTTATTGAGCCAACAACTTGGTGGTATCAATTATTTATTATCGGCTATCGCGTTAATACCTGCGATTATTGGAATGTATATAGGACAATATTTACGAAGTAGAATCAGTGAAATTATGTTTCGCCGATGTTTTTTTGCTGGATTGATCTTATTAGGTAGTTACATGACATTAGAGTAAAAAATACTTTTAGTTAGCAATAAACTGAATAAACTCATTGGTGTATTCGGGGAGTTCGTTGAAATTTCGGGCACAGATGACTAATTTACGTTGTGCCCAATTATCCGTGAGAGGGATAGCTTTAGTTGTTTGAGAATCGGAAAACCGGTTAGCGGCATATTTTGGAATAATGGCAACACCTACACCATTACTGACTATTTGCATAATAGCATCGATGGTTGGCATTCTGACTCTGTAGCTTAGGCGCTTACCGAGTTGTTGGGCATGTGCATCGATATGTTTCTGTAAAGTGATACCTTCAGTTAAGCCTACAAACTCGGCTTCAGCAATATCAGCAAAAGAGATGTTTTTGTATTGTGCCCATTGGCTATTTTTATGAGCGAAAACAATTAGTTCATCGTCACAAAGTGGGTAAGTTTCTAATCCTCTTAAGTCAGTAGAGTCGGCCACAATACCTAAATTGGCAAGGCGATTTTTAATTGTGCTCACTATATCTGAACTCGACATTTCTTTAACAGAAATTGACATGTTTGGCTGTTGTTGTAAATAAGCGCCAACTCGTTTAGGTAAAAATTCCATTTGGGCGGATGAATTGCATAAAATATTAATATGACCTCGTAAGCCTTGGTTATATTGCCTTAATTCACTGCGCATATGTTCGAATTTTTGCAAGATAACATGCGCATGTTCAGATAATGAATACCCTGCGTTTGACAATGAAATACCTTTCGTTGAACGAGTGAACAGCAATACACCTAACTCATTTTCCATTCCACGGATACGCTCACTTGCTGATTGTAACGTCAAATTAGATAACGAAGCGCCGCCAGTAATACTCCCTGCTTCTATCACATTTAAAAATAAACGAAGGTCAGTCATATCAAAACGCATAACAATGAATACTCCATTTCTAATGAAAGAATATTATTGGTTTAGTTAACAAGGTTTAGTGTATCAAGAGAGGGAAAGTATGATAAGAAAAAGCGGTAATAATTTAATATTCCCGCTTTGGTGTATCTTTTATTAATCTAATTTCGTACTTTAGATTAATTTTATCTTATTGAATAATAGAATTATTCTGTGGTGCTTGAGTGTTCATTTTTGCTGTTTCCGCAAAGAATAAGCTGCGGTAGCTGCTGTAATAAGCCACATACATAATAGGCATAGAGATTAATAAACCTAAGCCTAAAGGAATAACAGAAATAATAACCAAAATGGCCAGCACGATAAAGAATAGGATACCCGGTAAGATATTTTTCTTAACAGCCTGTAAGCTTGCAGAAATTGCCTCGCCTACTTTGAATTCGTGGTTCATGATCAGAGCAGGTGCAAACCAAGTTAATGCCGTACCCACTAATGCAGCAATACCCATAACGATAGCTGCAATAGCGAATGTGCCAGAAGAGGCAAAAATAGCCGCATCTGAAGGGCCACCGTATTGATCAGCTTCCATCATGAGACTAAAAATAGCAGAACCACCAATAATAAAGGCGATTATCATTCCAACAAGATTAGCGGCGAAGTTAATTGCACCAACAGCAAATAATGCACCGAATTTTTGTTGGAACCCAGCAAATAGTAAACCAATTTCTGCTTGACCTGTTTTACGTTGATTTTCACAAATCGCAATGATACCACCAAGGAAAATTGGGGTAATAAAAGTGATCAGTAAATTTAAAAATGGGATCATGGATACGATGAAGATAAGGGCAAATAATACGATGTTGATTAAGACCCACATTCCCAATTTTTCTTTAACGAGAGACCAGGATTGACTGATCCAGTTAACACCTTCACCTGCATCAACTGCACGTGGTTGGTTAAGAAAAACCAACGTATCAACGGAAGGCGTATTTGTTGGTGCAGGGGAGTTGCCTGCATTAAAATTGTCATTATTCATGATAAAGAAGGAACCTATTAGTAGTATAAAAGTAGTAGTGTGAAAGCAATATTATTAATTTTAAATGAAATTTAGAAATTATTCTGTGTAAAATCGATGCTATTAATACTAAAAGTCATCAACACTAGTATGTCGATATGCGGCAGCATTATAAAGCAGACTATTCTGGTAAGGTATGATTGATTAAAATTTTTCTATATAAACTATATTAATAGTTTATATAAAGTTAGCACAGAATTTTATAAAGTTTAGTTGTAATTAATGGGGAACTTTAAGTTATAAATTCTTATTCAATGAGATTAAAACTCATTAAAAGAGCTATTAAATTATCATTGTTAGTATTATTTTTTATGTAATGGGTTAATTGCTATCCGAATTGGAAGAGGGAAATGGCAGTCATGCTAACGGATTCTTTATTGCAGTCGATATATTTAGTGAGTAGTGTGTTGTTTATATTCAGGGAGTGAAAGTGTTCTAGGCCCTATACAGAGCCTAGAAATAATTTTAATAAATAACCTTATGGCCATAACTTTCAAGGATATTTTTTACGCGTTCCATGACTTCTTTGGATGGTGGTTTTACACCATCTAGCTTGTACTCTTCACCCATGGTTTCCCATTTATGTTTGCCGAGCTCATGGTAAGGCAATAACTCAAATTTTTCGATATTAGTCATATCTTTGGTAAATTCACCTAATAAATGCACCGAATGGTCATCATCGCTCCAGCCTGGCACAACCACATAACGCACCCAAGTTTTTTGATTACGTTTTGTGAGATAGCGGGCAAACTCAAGGGTACGATGGTTCGATACGCCGACTAATTTTTGGTGAATATCATCGTTAATTTGCTTTAAGTCAAGCATGACTAAATCGGTTACATCCATCAGCTCATCGATAACCGGATCGTAACGACGTACAAAGCCATTGGTATCTAAGCAAGTATGAATATTTTCTTGTTTGCAGGCGCGGAACCAATCACGAACAAATTCTGCTTGTAAAATAGCCTCACCACCAGATGCCGTAACACCACCGCCAGTTGCATTCATAAAATGGCGATAGGTGACAGCTTCTTTCATCAGTTCTTCAACCGTCACAATTTGGCCGGTATGAGTGTCCCAAGTATCGCGATTATGGCAATACAGACAGCGCATTAAGCACCCTTGAAAGAAAACGATGAATCGTATACCAGGACCATCGACCGTACCACAGGACTCAAAAGAGTGGATGCGGCCAAATGTCGCAGGAGGGGCTGTTATTGAAATACTCGTTGTCGGGATAGTGTCAGCAGTTGGTATTATATTTTTTGTCGACATAGCAGGAACTCCAAAATATCCGTCATAATTCAAATTGTTGGATGATTAGCTGTGCTCAATTAAGTTACTTGGCTTACATACTGATGTATGTTTTTTCAAGCTATTTTTGTTTACCACTAACTACAATTAAATTATTCCGGTATAGCTAAAAAAGCCCCAAAAATCAGGGGCTTTTAATTTATTTTAACTTCTTAAGCTAATTATTACATTGAACTTGTGAAAGTACGAGTAATAACGTCTTGCTGTTGTTCTTTAGTTAGTGAGTTAAAACGCACTGCATAACCAGAAACACGGATAGTCAATTGTGGATATTTTTCAGGATCTTCCATCGCTTCTAACAGCATTTCACGATTCATTACGTTGACGTTTAAATGCTGACCGCCTTCGATAGATGATTCGTGATGGAAATAACCATCCATCAGACCCGCTAAGTTGGTTTTACGAACATCATCATCTTTACCTAACGCATTTGGTACGATAGAGAAAGTATAAGAGATACCGTCTTTCGCGTAAGCAAATGGTAGTTTAGCAACTGATGTCAGTGACGCTACAGCACCTTTTTGGTCACGACCATGCATAGGGTTAGCACCTGGTCCGAATGGCGCACCTGAGCGACGGCCATCTGGTGTATTACCCGTTTTCTTACCATACACAACGTTAGATGTGATAGTCAGGATTGACTGAGTTGGTACCGCATTACGGTAAGTATGTAGTTTCTGAATTTTCTTCATGAAACGTTCAACTAGGTCACAAGCAATATCATCAACGCGTGAGTCATTGTTACCGAACTGTGGATATTCGCCTTCAATTTCGAAATCTACAGCGATACCGTCTTCGTCACGGATAGGCTTAACTTTTGCATATTTAATTGCAGACAATGAGTCAGCTGCAACAGATAGGCCAGCGATACCACATGCCATTGTACGATATACATCACGGTCGTGTAGTGCCATCAGAGATGCTTCATAGCTATATTTATCATGCATATAGTGAATGATATTTAGCGCAGTGACATACTGAGTGGCTAACCAATCCATAAAGTGGTCCATGCGATCCATTACAGTATCGAAATCAAGGACTGCATCTAAGATAGGTGCATGTTTAGGACCAACTTGCATTTTCAGTTTTTCGTCAATACCACCATTGATGGTATACAGCATGGTTTTCGCTAAGTTAGCGCGAGCACCGAAGAACTGCATTTGTTTACCAACAATCATTGGGCTTACGCAACATGCGATAGCATAGTCATCATTGTCGAAATCTGGACGCATCAGGTCATCGTTTTCATACTGAACTGATGAAGTATCGATAGAAACTTTCGCTGCATATTTTTTGAAGTTCATAGGCAGTTTTTCTGACCACAGGATAGTCATGTTCGGCTCAGGAGATGGGCCCATGGTATACAGTGTGTTCAGGAAGCGGAAGGTACTTTTGGTCACTAAAGTACGACCATCAAGACCCATACCACCTAATGATTCAGTTGCCCAAATTGGGTCACCAGAGAACAGTTCATCATACTCAGGAGTACGTAAGAAACGTACCATACGTAATTTCATGACTAAATGGTCAATCAATTCTTGAGCTTGTTCTTCTGTGATTTTGCCTGCTGCAAGGTCACGTTGAATATAAGTGTCTAAGAAAGTCGATACACGACCAAATGACATTGCTGCGCCATTTTGTGATTTAACTGCGGCTAAGTAACCGAAGTAAGTCCACTGAACAGCTTCTTGTGCGTTAGTTGCAGGAGCTGAGATGTCGTAGCCATATTTAGCAGCCATCTCTTTCATTTGACCCAATGCACGATGTTGTTCAGCAATTTCTTCGCGTAATTGGATAGTCATTTCCAAATCGTCGCCTTGCTCTAATTTAGCTTGCAACGAAGTGAATTGACTGAATTTGTCTTTCATCAGGAAATCAATACCGTAGAGCGCAACGCGACGGTAGTCACCAATGATACGGCCACGGCCATATGCATCAGGTAAGCCTGTTAAGACACCTGATTTACGACATTTTAAAATGTCTGGAGTATAGACATCGAAAACACCTTGGTTATGTGTTTTACGGTAGTCAGTAAAGATTTTTTTCAGGCTTGGATCTAATGTACGATCGTAAGCTTTACATGAACTGTCAACCATTTTGATACCACCGAACGGGATAAGACCACGTTTCAGAGGTGCATCGGTTTGAAGGCCAACAATTTGTTCTAATTCTTTTGTGATATAACCAGCATCATGGGAAGTGATAGTTGAAGCAACATCTGTATCAAAATCAACCGGAGCGTGAGTACGGTTTTCGATTTTGATCCCTTCCATGACTTTATCCCATAATGCATCTGTTGCTGGGGTAGAGCCTGCTAAGAAAGATTCATCACCTTCATATGGAGTGTAGTTTTTCTGGATGAAGTCACGTACGTTCACGTTATTCTGCCAGTCACCTTGATTAAAACCTTGCCATGCTAAAGCGAATTTTTCATTTAACTCGGACATGATACTTTTACCTTTTAACAATGGATCTTTGTGAGATCTTAATGAATCTTTTGTGTGTTAGTAGCGATTAATGTTTTTGGCTACTACGTAAATGCATTAACCAATAAACTAGGCCGACTAATAAAGCGCCGCCAATAATATTTCCGATAGTTACTGGAATGAGATTTTCTGTAATAAAGTTTCCTACCGTAAGATGTGAAAACTGATCAGGAGACATATTGATCTGAGTCCAATACTCAGCAGGAGCAAATTCTTTAATCATGATACCAAGCGGTATCATAAACATGTTAGCGATACTGTGTTCAAATCCACTAGCAACAAACATTGCGATTGGCATAATTAAAACTAACAGTTTATCTGTCAAACTACGACCTGCATAGCTCATCCAAACTGCTAAACAAACCATTAAGTTTGCTAAAATTCCTAAAGCAACAGCTTCAACAAAAGTGTGATGGAGTTTATGACTAGTTGTTTGTAGTACATTCAATCCCCATTGACCATTAGCCGCTGTGTATTGACCCGCAAACCAAATCAGTGCCACAAAAAATAATGCGCCAATTAAGTTACCGATATAGACATTAAACCAGTTTAGCAGCATTTGCCCCCAAGTGATCTTGCCTGATGCTTTAGAAACAATAGTAAGTACAGTAGAAGTGAAGAGATCGGCACCACACACAACAACTAACATTAACCCAAGGGAGAAGCAAATCCCACCAATCAGTTTGGTAAAACCGAAGGGAGCCTCAGCTGCACCTGTTGTTGCAGTGATATAGAATACAAAAGCGATAGAGATAAACATACCGGCAGTAAATGCTGACAAGTAGGTAATTGCAGGATGTTTATTTGTTTTATAAACACCAGAATCATCTGCGACCTGGGCCATTATAGCAGGTGGTAATAAATTAAAAGGATTGTCAGCTTTCATACCAACACTCTCTTACAAAGTTGATTAATTATAGCACGCAATTATAGTAACAAACGGGATAAGTGAGAAATTTGATATGGATCATAAACTTCATCAAGAAAACGTCCAAAATAGTGATATAAATGTTAAAAACCATGTTAACTCAATGATATTTAACATAAAAATAAAGTTTAAAATTTATAAATATTTTTTAAAAACTGGATAAAAAGAGTTCAGCTAGGTAAATATATGCACTTAAATGTTAATTAATTACAGTGAATGTCGCGACTTTGATCGTTAATTTAACTTATAGAAAGATAAAGGCCCTAAGGCCTTCATCTAATTTGGAATATCATGCATTGTTGCGTTTTGCTTTTTGCAGTTTTTCATAGGCTGCAAGTAGAGCTTGATGTGCTGGTAATGCTTTTAATTCATCATCAATAGCCCATAACCCATAGAAGCAAGATTCACCTGCAATTGCCGCAGATGCCGCGTCGACGGCTTCTTCACCATACATACGTACGAACGCAGGGTAATATTGCGCAGGGTTTCGCTCATCTTCTTGAGATAGCAGCAATAACGTCTGTAAACAACGATAGTAATTAGCACGTTGCGTTGTTAATACTGAACTATTGAAGTCTTGGGTCCATTCTACCCATGCGAGTGCTTGTTCAAGATCTCCGCCAGCAAGTGCTAGCATTGATTTTAATTCACCAATGCGTAGGTTGCTCCAGCCATTATCTTTACCGACAGCTAAGCCCAGTAGCTCACGTACACGAGTGAAATCATCTAGGCCGTCATCATCTAATTGCTCAATCAGTGCGAGATAATCCTCTTTTTTCCACTGGCTCTCAGGCAATGCCATAATGGTATCGCGTAAATAAGCTCCCATCGCATTATTGGCTAAATGAAGATCTTCAACTGGATAAATATCTGACATGCTAGGGACAAGTATACGACAGGCGTATACACCTAAATGGTTATAATCTGCGATGTAAACTTCAGCATCTAATGTATTGAAAATACTAATTAGTGTTGCAAATTCTTCTTGGGTAGTTCCTTTAAAGCTCCAGTCAGCAAATTCATAATCTGCATCTTCTTTAAATAGATCCCAGCTAATTAGACCGCTTGAATCAATAAAGTGAGTTTCTAAATTAGTATGTTCAGCAACTTCTTCATCATCAAATGTTGGTGCATTAAAGACATCAAGATCTTTTAGCCCGCGGCCTTGTAATAGCTCAGTAACGGTACGCTCAAGGGCGACACCAAAGTCAGGGTGTGCACCGAAAGAAGCGAAACAGCTGCCATTTTGTGGATTAAATAAGACGACACAAATAACAGGGAATTGCCCGCCGAGTGATGCGTCATAACAAAAGATAGGGAAACCTTCTTTTTCAAGGGTCTCAATTGATTCGACGATACCTGGATAACGCGCCATCACATCCGCTGGGATCGTGGGCAAACTAATACTTTCTGCAATGATTCGGTTTTTCACGAAACGCTCAAAGACCTCAGATAGTCCTTGTACGCGCGCTTCATTGGCGGTATTTCCTGCTGACATACCATTAGACACATACAGGTTCCCAATAATATTCATTGGGATATAAACCGTGGTGTTATCAGATTGACGCGTAAACGGCAGTGCACAAATACCACGTTCATCATTACCTGATTGTAGGTCAATGAGCTGACTCGCAGCTAGGGCATTATCAGGGTCATAAAACTTAAGCAAACGTGGGTCAAGGATACCTTCTGGCAGGCTATCATCGTCAGTTAATGGGAACCATTTTTCATTTGGATAATGAACAAAGTCACCTTCTGCAATGGATTTACCTAAATAAAAATCAGCAAAAAAGTAGTTTGTTGATAAACGTTCAAAGTATTCGCCAAGGGCAGAGGCTAATGCGGCTTTTTTGCTAGCCCCTTTGCCATTGGTAAAACAAAGAGGACACTCTTTATCGCGAATATGCACTGACCAAACGTTTGGTACAGGGTTTAACCAAGACGCTTCTTCAATATCAAATCCCAATTTTTTTAATTTGGTTTGAAATGCATCAATGGAATCTTCAAGAGCGGCATCTTTGCCGGGTATAAATGTTTGGCTCATTGTCAGTCACTTGTAAATAGAGTGTTTCAGGCGGCCTATGATACGGATTTTTACCGCTGCGCTCACGCTTTTTATTCATTTCATTAAAAATCATCTGAAAGCTAAATATTTTTCCTAAAATAATTATATAGCTCACAACAACAGTACGCTAAAACCACATAATAACAGCAGGTTATTTAATTAAAGGAAAATAGGATGAAACACAGAAATAAAACACTACTTGCTACGCTGATTTCACTGTTTGCCGCTTCAGCATTAGCACAGCCAAATATTATGGTGCTTGCAACGGGCGGTACTATTGCAGGCGGTGGAGATTCTGCCACTTCATCAAGCTATCAAGCGGGTAAAGTTGGTATTGATGCTTTAATTAATGCGGTTCCAGAAACAAAAAAAATCGCCAATCTCAGTGGTGAGCAATTAGTGAATATTGGCTCTCAGGATATGAATGACCAAGTGTGGCTGACACTTGCTAAAAAAATTAATCAAGATTGTGATAAAACGGATGGTTTTGTTGTTACACATGGTACAGATACCTTAGAAGAAACGGCATTCTTTTTGGATCTAACGACAAATTGTAAAAAGCCGATTGTACTGGTTGGAGCAATGCGTCCTTCTACTGCGTTGGGTGCCGATGGGCCTTTAAATCTCTACAATGCGGTCGTATTAGCATCTGACAAGTCCGCAGGAGATCGTGGAGTATTGATGGTGATGAATGATAAAGTCATTCAAGGTCGAAATGTGGTTAAAATGAATACAACACAAGTGCAGGCATTTGATGCGGTTAATGCAGGGGCAGAAGGTTTTATTCATGATGGAAAAGTGACTTTTTATCAAGCAGCGCAACCACGTAGTGATAAAGCGGCATTTGACGTCAATAAACTCGAAAAACTCCCTGCGGTTGGTATTGTTTATAATTATGCCAATGCATCCGCAGCGCCTATCAAAGCACTGAGAGAAGAGGGTGTTGAAGGTATTGTGAGTGCAGGTGTTGGTAATGGTAATATGTATAAAACTATTTTTGAAGCTTTAGCTAATGCGGCAAAACAAGATGTCGTGGTTGTGCGCTCAAGCCGTGTAGCAACAGGTTATACCACGCGTAATGCGGAAGTGGATGATAATTTATATGGTTTTGTGGCATCAGAAAGACTTAATCCACAAAAAGCACGTGTATTATTGCAATTAGCTCTAACACAAACTAAAGATCCGAAACAAATTCAAGCCTTATTTGAGAAGTACTAATTTTTAACTGGTTTTTTATATATGAAGATCCGTAACAATATTGTTGCGGATTTTTTTTAAACAAATATCTATTATTGCTTATTATTTGTTATCAAAAAAAACAAAAAAAATATCTAAATATACTTGTAGCACTAATAGATTTTGACTCAATTAGGTCAATGTGGTGATAGTATTTAAGCAATTATACTAATACTTAACAAATAAGATGGCTAAATAGCAATTTTTAAGCTTTATTTCTGATGATTGAATATTGTTTTATTCTGTATTTTCTCTATTAGTTTTCTCTTTATTATTCTTATATTTCAATTTATTAAGGCTTGTTTTGGCATGATTTTGTTACTGGCAATTTGTATTGCTAAATAATATTAATGTGTCATCGATCATGTTTTGGCAATAAAACTAATATCGATGTTGATAATTCGTGTCGCGAAAAATAGGCTAATAGCATCACAAATGACATCAGTTATTGTGAGTAATTAGATTCAAATTGAAAATTAAGTCGTATTTTGGCCGAACAATAATTCTAAAAAAATATTAGAGGAAATACAGAATGGTTAATAAATTTGTCAATCCTGGCAGGAAGTTGCTCGTCTTAAAAATAGCGATAGCAATGCTTCCTATTGGTTACCAACCTATAATGTACGCAGAACAATTTCTTGATGATTCAAAGCTAACAGGTGGATTGTATTATTGGCAGCGAGATCGTTCGCGTAAAGATTTAAATCCAAGCAGTGATAAATATAATAAATATGCAGATAACCTTAAGCACTCAACATTTAATGCCAATCTTGATTTTTCGTCTGGCTATTTTCAAGATGTAATTGGGTTGGATCTCGCTGCGTTCACAGCAATCGAACTATCAAATAGTGGTCCGGCAGCACCAAATGAAATCGGTTTTAGTGATGCAAGATCGCGTTGGGATGAAAAATATACTGGTGATAGAAGTGGTGTCAGTATTTATAAAGCGGCTGCCAAAATGAAATATGGTCCTTTCTGGGGGAGAGGGGGTTATATTCAACCGACAGGACAAACGTTATTAGCATCTCACTGGAGTTACATGCCTGGAACATATCGAGGGCTAGAAGTTGGTGCTGTTTTTGATTTTGAGCAAAATGGTGAGCTCAGCGCATCTTATATGTGGACTGACCGCTATAAAGCGCCTTGGTATACTGAAATGTATAATTTTAGAGAGGCGGATGGACAAACAGGGATCAGTTATTTACATGCAATTGGCTTTAAATATGATTTCAAAAACTCATTAGTGCTTGAGGGTTCTTATGGTCAAGCTAAGGGTTATATGGATCAGTATTTTGCTAAAGCATCTTATGCGGTTCCAATTGCTGACCGAGATTTACGTATGTCTTATCAGTTCTACGGTTCTGAAGATAAGGTCACTGATGGTGGTGTGAATGATGTTTATGATGGATTAGCTTGGTTACAAGCGATGACCTTAGGTTATACCTATGAGCAATTCGACTTTAAAGTGGAAGGAACTTACGTTAAAGCAGAAGGAAATCAAGGGTATTTCTTACAACGTATGACCCCAGGTTGGGCGACTTCAAACGGACGCATGGACATTTGGTGGGATGGCCGTTCAGATTGGAATGCGAATAATGAAAAGGCATTATATGCAGGTGTTATGTATGATTTGAAAAATTGGGATTTAGCGGGTTGGAAAGTTGGAACCTCATATATCTATGGCTGGGATGCGAAACCTAGTACTAACACGCAGTATGCACAAGATGTACGCCTAAAAGAGAGTGCTTGGAATTTTGATATACTGTATACCGTTCAAACTGGACGAGCAAAAGACACTTCATTTAAATTACATTTTACCAAGTATGATAATCATACCGATATTCCTAGCTGGGGTGGTGGATATGGTAATATTTTCCAAGATGAAAAAGATATTAAGTTTATGGTTATGATGCCATTTACTATTTTCTAAAATTAGCCTATTTGGTTTGAGTCACTGTCATAAATTAATTATGGCAGTAACTTACCAAAATAAGTGATACAAAAACGATTAGCATATATATTAATAATCAATTTAATGAGCATAATAAAAAAATGCACTTATATCGATTAATTGTGGACTAACTAATAGTTAATTAAGTATAAAAAAACAAGATGAATGTTTGTCATCTTGTTTTTTATTTATAATATTATGTTTATAACGCTCATTATGGATATAGATAAAGGAGTCATTTGTTATAATGATGCAATGTTTTTTTCAGGTACTTCTTGTTTAATTTTATCTTTTAGTACAGTCACTTTTTCTGCCTGTATTGCTGCATTTTTTACTTTTGCCTGCCCTGATAATATGCCACCTTTTTTAATCGACAAACTGGTATATTGGATAACGCCGTGAATCTCACCATTGTTCTCGATACTAATTGAATCAGATAAGCATTCACCTTCAACTTTGCCATTAACAACGAGTTCTTTGCTGGTTATATTTCCGGTGACTTGACCATTTAACATTACTTTAACAGTATTATCTTTTCCTGTGATATTTCCAATCACTTTACCATAGATATGAACGAGTTCATTTGCCGTAATATTACCTTCAAATACAACGTCTCTAGCAATTATAGTATTGGTTTTTTCTTCACTTACTGTCGGTGTTGACACGCCAGTTTGTTCTTCTCTCATTGGTATGATCTCTGGTTGAGTCGTTGATATGGCATTTTCTGGTGCTGATTTATTTTGTTTTCTGGTGAACATTTTACTTACCTTTTTCTGATTAAAGTATAAGACCAAGAACAGAATTGATAATACAAATGAAAATAGGCTCAGGGTAGAGCGACTAAAAATCCATGCTATCAAAGTAAGAAACCAGAAGAAAAAACTAGTATTAATAAAAAGATATGATTTTCTCATTACTTAATCTCTTACAAATTATTATAACGACTGAATAAAACATAAGGTAATTAGGTTACAGAAAGTTAACTTAATTCTATTGTTACAATTAAAACGCGTATTTATTTTAATTTTTTGAGTGTAGGATTTCATAACGCTAAGATAATTTAACTCTAATTTAGCGTATTGTGTGTAAGACTTTATTGGTATTAATTTTGTGTATATGAAGTAAACAAAATAAAGTGCCTTTAACGTATTATCCTGTGTCTTATGTATTAGTAAGGATAAGATAATTAGCCAATTAATATAAAGGATTTAAACTGAATTGCAACACATTATAGCTTAGCTTTATTTTTAACATTAAAGCAGATAATAAAAGTTATAAATTAAGTACTTAAGTCAACTATTGGTGCTTTTTACTGTTAGAGATAGATTAAATATATGAGATTCTTAAAAGGTGCGTTAGATGTTTTTTTATGGCGCTAAATAAATGAATTTAAGCGTTGTTGTGATAAATAATGATGGCAGTTAGATGAGCTATATAAAAAAAATACCTGATAACTTTAGGCTATCAGGTATTTTAAGATTTAATCGTAACATTACTGTAACGTCATCGACATCACGATAAGTGTACTAAGTTATTCTTTTGCTTCATGTGCATCAGCATTACTACGGCAGTCATTACCATCGGTGCAGTGGCCATAGAGGTACAAGCTATGGTTAGATAGCTTAATTCCGTGGCGTGCAGCGATATTTCTCTGACGAGTTTCAATTGATTCATCAGTAAACTCAATCACTTTTCCACAATCCAAACAGATTAAGTGGTCATGGTGATGCTGCTGAGTTAATTCGAATACAGATTTTCCACCCTCGAAATTATGACGGGTGACAATACCTGCATCATCAAATTGGTTTAATACACGGTATACCGTAGCCAACCCGATCTCTTCACCAATATCAATTAGCTTTTTATAGAGATCTTCCGCACTGACGTGATGGCACTCAGGCTCCTGAAGTACTTCCAGAATTTTTAATCTAGGAAGAGTGACTTTGAGTCCAGCATTTTTCAATGCTTTATTGTTGTCTGTCATGCGGGTTTGTCCTGTATCTTGAATCATGAATTTAACAATAATGAGACATTTTTAACATAAATCCAGTTGTCTTCTAAACTGATTTACAATTATAGGCATGGAAAACAAAAATAGAAACCATGTATTGTCTCATTATTATAATTATATTCTAAGAGCTTACTGATTAAGCTCTTAATTGAGCATTAGCCAATAATTTCAGCAAGAGACATTTCTTCAGAGATCTGTTTTACCCATGCATCAACACGTTCATCAGTCAGCTCTGGCTGGCGATCTTCATCAATTGCTAGGCCGATAAAATGGTTATCATCAGCCATACCTTTAGATACTTCAAAGTTATAACCTTGAGTCGGCCAATGACCTACGATAACAGCGCCTCTTGGCTCGATAATATCGCGGATAGTTCCCATCGCATCGCAGAAGTATTCCGCATAATCTTCTTGGTCACCACAACCAAATAGTGCGACAAGTTTGCCTTCAAAATTAATTTCTTCGAGCGTTGGGAAAAAATCATCCCAATCACATTGAGCTTCACCGTAATACCAAGTCGGGATACCAAGAAGTAGGATATCAAAAGCCTCGATGTCTTCTTTGCTACATTTAGCAATATCGTGGATTTCTGCAACGTCCTTGCCTAATCTTTCTTGGATCATTTTGGCAATATTTTCTGTGTTACCTGTATCACTTCCGAAGAAAATGCCGATGACTGCCATAAAGTGATTAACCTCTTGTTTTTCTAGCAGCTTTAACATTTATCGCCTGCTAGAACTAAATTAGAACGAAAGTAAGTATAATTTTACGCCCTATTTTGGCGAAAAAACGTTGATAAGTCTGTCAAATTTGTGTGATTCATCAAGATGAAATTATTTGTTTGTTGCCTCAGAGGTTTGCTCTAGTTGAGACATCAATATTTCTTCAATTAATTCACTACGGCTTATATTTTTTTCTTCAGCTAACTGATTCAATACCGCGACAGCTTCTTCATTTAGTTTTAGTTCAACTCTGCGTAATCCATTGACTTTATCGCGTTTAAGTTGATTACGTTTGTTGATTCTTAATTGTTCATCCCGCGATAGCGGGCTAGTTTTAGGTCGCCCAGGCCTACGTTCCTCGGCGAACAAATCCAGTGTAGTGCGATCAGTTTGTTCTTTTGCCATATCTATTATTGCTAAAGGAGGGGTGTGCCAGTAATTCAGCGCGCAATGATACCCTAGCTGATTCTGTAGTGCCATAGTTGCATACATGCTCAAAGGACTTGATAGATTAAAAAAAAGGCACTTTTAATAAAAAAGCATCACTTGCTATATTAGTGATGCTTTTTTGTACTGTTATTGAGTTTGTTGTTGCCACAAACTTGCATATAACCCATTTTGTTTAAGCAAATTATCATGCGTATCCATTTCGGTGATTTCACCATCATGAATGACACAAATTTTATCTGCATGCATAATTGTATTGAGCCGGTGTGCAATGCTAATTACTGTTCTACCTTTAGCGATCGAAGGCATATTTGCCATAATAGCGGCTTCTGATTCATAATCCAGAGCAGAGGTTGCCTCATCAAGAATTAAAATATCAGGTTCTGTTAATAAGGCTCTAGCCAGAGCGATACGTTGACGCTGGCCACCTGACAAATTTAGTCCTCGTTCTGATAAGTGATAATTAAAGTTATCGGGCAACGACATAATAAAATCATAAGCCCCTGCTAATTTAGCGGCATGAATGAGTTGTTCGTCATTTGCTTGCGGATGGCTTAATCGAATATTTTCTGCAATTGTTCCTACAAATAGCATACTTTCTTGTAAGACCACGCTCATTCGTCTACGTAATGCAATTGTATCGGCTACAGCCAAATCCATACCATCAACAATTACTTGCCCATGTTGCGGAATATAAAGTCTCTGTAGTAATTTGGTTAAGGTACTTTTACCTGAGCCAGAAGGGCCGGTAATACCAATAAACTCTCCAGCTTTAATGGATAAAGATAGATTATTAAGTACCTCTGGCGTTTCGGGTTGATAACGAAAGCGAATATTTTGAAAATCAATTTGGCCTTGAATAGTTGCAGAGCTTGCAATTCCTTTGCGCTCATTTTCAATCGGGCTATCTAAAATATCGCCAACACGACGTAATGAAATAATTGTATGTTGAAAATCCTGCCAAATTTGAGCAAATCTTAGTACGGGTTGAGTGACATGTGCACTTAACATATTAAAAGCAACTAGCTCTCCTGCCGTTATTCCGCCGTTTAAGACTTCTTTTACTCCAACCCATAATAATAGTGCAGTGGTTATTTTACTCACTAATGTCATTAATTGCGTCGCGACAACGCTACGAATAGAAACTTTAAAATTTTGCATCAACTGTTTACTGAGCAGTTTTTGCCAACGCTGATAGAAATATTTTTCTGTTGCTGTTGTTTTAACGGTTTCAATACCAGTAATTGTCTCCGTGAGAAAGGTTAGTCCGTTTTCATCAGCCTGATAGGCTTTTTCGGTTTGTTGACGAATAATAGGCCCAAGAATTAGCCAAAGGACAAAAAAGATCCCCATTGAACCGACAAGCATCCATGTCATGACGCTACTATAGGAGAACAAAACGGCAATAAATAAAATAACAAAGATAAAATCAACAAATAGCATCAATGTTGAACCCGTCAAAAATTGACGGATATGTGCTAATTCTCTGATTCGGGCAATGATTTTTCCTGTTGGTCTTAATTTAAAATAATTCAGTGGTAATGCCATTAAATGCCGATAAATTTTACCTGAGAGCTCAGCACTAATTTGAGTGCTTGAGTGACTAAATATTTTATTACGAATAAAACTATAAACAGGTTCCGCAATGGCAATAGCAAGGATGCCTAATGCTAAAATGTGTAAATTAGCTAGGCTACGTCCGACAAGGACTTTATCGATTAAATTTTGGAATAATAATGGACTAATTAAAGCAAACAGTTGAACGATAGCCGCAAGAATAAAAACATTTTTTAATTTGAAACGTTGGCGAAAAATGGAAGGAATAAACCAGCTAAAACCAAATGCTCTTTTTTGTTCAATTTCTAATTGTTCTTTGATTAATAAAACATTGAATTGAGTTTCTGGTGTGATATCTGTATTTTGCCATTGTGCGCTTTCAAAGGTTTTTGGATTAACCAAATTCAGTTCTTGATTGTGCGTTAAAATAAACCAAGTGCTATCAATACAAATCAGTGCGGGGAGTGGGATATCTGCTAGTTGGTGCTGTGTTAATAAAACGGATTGAGTTTCATAACCAAGAGTATGGGCACATTGCTTTAGTTCCCAATCTGTTGGTGAATTAGATTGCATACCAATAGCATGGGTTAGCTGATCAACCGTGACATTCTTTTGAAAGTGATTAGCAATCCAAACAAGGGCTTCCAGCCCATTATTATTAATTTGTTCCATTGATTACTTTTCTCTCATTGCGTTTGAAGTATATTCATTAATCGGGCTGAGCAAATAATCAATAATCCGTCGTTTTTCGGTTTTAATTTCAGCGACAATTGATAAACCTGGCGTTAGTTCAAGGTTATTTCCGTCTACGAGTAAATCTTTTTTATTTAGACCAATTTGTCCTAAAAAAACTAAACCTAAAGTTTCATCATGGGTGCTATCCCTTGAAATAGATAAAACTTCTCCCTCTATCGTGCCATAGCGGGTATAAGGGAAAGCATCAACTTTGATCATGGCTTTTTGGCCTTCTTGGATAAAGCCAATATCTTTATTTAAAATTTTAACTTCTGCCAATTGAACATCATTATTCGGGACGATGACCATTAATTGTTGTGCAGGTTGCAATACGGCGCCAAGCGTATGAGTAGCAAGCTGCTGCACAGTACCATCAACAGGAGCTCGAATAATTTCAAGTCGGTTACGTTCTTGATTTTTGAATAGTTCTTGCTCTAGAGACACATGCTTAAATTCAGCTTGTTTGTGTTTTTCATCCCATTCTTGATATTTTTGCGTTTTAATCCTAACTAATTTATCTTTCAGTGAATGGTGCTGACTATCCAAGATAGATAACTCAGATTTTTTGGTGGTTTTTTCTTTTTTAGTGATCAAAAGTTCACGCTCTTGTTCTAGAAACTCTTTCTGACTAATAATTTGTTTTTGATTCAATTCATGATGGGCAGTGAGTCTCTTTTTGATATTAGTGATTAGCGCATCGATATCTTTTAACTCAACTTGCTTGGTACGATAATTAACTCTATTTAATTTAATTTCATTATCTATTTCATTGATTAATGAGTCGAATTCATTTTTCAGGCTTTGATAACTGAGTATGGCTCTATCTTGTTCGCTAGGTAAGAGTTGAGAAAATAGTGGGGATGCGTCAACCGATTGTTCATTGAGCAATGCATGATGAATTATTTTTTCGCTAGTCTGGAAATTTCGTTGATAATTTAAACTGAGAATATCTTGATCGACACCTAATACTTTAACTGTTAGTAGTGCATCACCTTGTTTAACTAATTGACCATCTGAGACGTGAATATTTTGTAATCGACTTAATTCGAAGGCTTGAATTAACTGAGTGCGGCCAGAAACAATTAATTTACCTTGAGTTGTTGCCTGAATATCTAATTTGCCAATGAAAGACCAAATAATGGCAATGAGTATTCCAATACTTATTGTAATCGCAATACTGGTTGATAAATAGGACGGTGGTGTTTTTAATATTGCCAAATGGGAGGGCAAAAAACTGTTATAACGATTTTCTACTGATTTATCTTTCATAAATTACATCCATGTTATGACTTAAGAGATTGTTGTAGCGTCCATAAGTGCTTATAAAACATATTTTTTTCAATTAATTGTTGATGATTACCTTGTTCAATAATCTCACCATTTTGCATAACAATAATGCGCTGATGGTTACGAATGGTCGATAAACGATGAGCAATAGTGATGATGGTTCGACCTTTAGCAATAACTTGCATATTTTCCTGAATAATAGCTTGGGACTCATCATCTAGAGCACTGGTGGCCTCATCAAATATAATGACTTTAGGGTTAGCTAATAAGGTTCGTGCAATGGCTATTCTTTGGCGTTGCCCACCGGATAAAGAAGAACCACCTTCGGATAATATCGTGTCATAGCCCATGGGTAATTTTAAAATAAAATCATGAGCACCTGCCATTTTGGCTGAATTAACAACTTCATCCATTGAGGCATTTGGTAATGTTTGGGCAATATTTTTGAACACAGTTTGGTTAAATAAAAAGTTTTCTTGCAGGACAATGCCGACTTGTTTTCTCAATGATTTAAGATTAATTGATGATAAGGGTGAGCCATCAATATAAATACCGCCGGACTCAGGGGTATAGAGCCGTAACATTAATCGAGCCAATGTACTTTTACCCGAACCGGACGTCCCGACAATACCTAACGTTTCGCCTTCTTTTATTGCTAAATTAAAATTTTTCAGTATATAAGGTGTATTTGGTTGGTAGCGGAATGAAATATTCTTAAGATAAATGTTTCCGTTTAGAATATCTTTATTGGTTGAATTGTTTGCTCTATAGGCAAATTAATAATTTGCGCAAGTTTTTCTATTGCAACTTTAGTGCGAATATAATCTCCCCATAACTTGACTAATTTCACTAAAGGTTGATTTGCATGATTGACCATCATATAAAAAGCAATAAATTGGCCTATCGTCATTTGTAAGGCGAGAACTTCAGATGCACCAACCCATAGAATAATAGCGCTGGTCACTTTTTCTATTACCATAACAATATGTTCAGAGCGTGAGCTTATTTGACCTGAAACAAAGTTAGTTTGGCTCATATCAGAAGTTTGGTTATCCCAACGTCGAGTAAAATTGGGTTCAATAGACAAACTTTTTGCTGTTTCGATACCATTAATACTTTCGGTAAGAAAAGAGGTGTTAATTGCAATATTGGCAAATTGTTGTTGAGCTGCGGCTTCAATCTTAGGCGTTAGCCACCAAGCGACTAATAGATAACATGGAATTGAGCATAAAAAGAGTAGCGTAAGAGTTGTTGACAGTAAATTCATAACGTAAATGAAAACAAATAAAAATAATACATCAACGCATAATGTAAAAAAGCTACTCGTCAAAAACTCTCGAATAGTTTCTAATTCTTTTACTCGAGTAACAATTGCGCCTATTTGTCTGTTTTTAAAAAAGGGAATAGGTAAGTGTAGTAAATGATTAACTAGTTTTAATCCTAAAGTAATATCAATTCGATTAACAGTATGGTGATAAATATATTCTCTTAGCCCTTTTAATATGACTTCAATGCAAGCCGCTATAATCAATCCGAAAATTAAAACATCAAGGGTTGTTAAGCTATTGTGAATCAAAACCTTATCCATAATAACTTGCATTACAATGGGCGAAACTAGCGCGAGTATTTGTAAAATAAAAGAAAAGACTAATACGCCTGCAATGATTTTTTTGTATTTCATAAATTCAGTTTGAAACCAAACGATATCGAATTTACTTTGTTTCACATTCACTTGTAACCAGCGTCCGCTCCATTGCTGATTAAACTCATTAAGACTCCATATCTCAGGAGGGTTATTTCCAAATTTTTGGATAAGAACTTTGTCTTGATTGTAGTTGGCAAGTAATAGAGCATTACCATTCGTGTCATAAATAATTGATGGGGTATCAATTTTTTTTATATCTTTCTTTTTTTGATTTTTGTATTTACAAATAACATTATATTTTTTTCTAATTAAATTAATGGCCTCATGGTGGTTTTTAGATTCAGCTATTGTTTCTTTAAAATTATCAGGATCAATTTCGCTTGATAATTTTATTATAATGCTAATGAAATGTAATGTTGATTGTGAGTGATCACTTTTCATTTTTTGTATTAATAATCCTTTTGTATTTCATTTTAAAATATATCGCTCAGTGATTAAATTAAGTAAAACATGATTTTTAATTAAAATATTCTAGTGAATAGCATCGAAGTATTTATATTAAATGATAATATTTAATTGGTTTTTTTATAAATGAGATAATACAGAAATAATAATTCGATGTGTATTGAAGTTAGTCTTATTATATTACTTTTTGATAGGGACTAATGACATTGACAATACTTATTTAGATATTGAAGAAGTCATCTAGGCTCTTCAATATCTAATATTACGAAATTAGATAAATTTATTCGGATAAATTTAAGAATCGGTGAATGGCTCTTAATACATGTTCTGGTTTTTCTGCATGAACCCAATGTCCTGCATCAGCCACAATCCAAGCTTTTGCTTTTGGAAATTGTGCGACAATTTGTTCTTTATATTCAGCTTGTACATAAGGTGAACGTCCACCCGGGATTAGTAAAACTGGTCTATCCCACGCAGGAACAGTTTTCCAACCAATAATTTTTTCATAATTATCCTTCAACGAAGGTAGATTAAATTTCCACTCACCTTGGCGAAATGATTTTAGTAAAAATTGGATAACACCATCTTCTTTTATATCGTGGCGCATGATGACCGTCGCTTCTTGGCGCGTTTTCGCTTTTCCTTGGATGACAGCTTCGAGTGCAGCGAATATTTCATCATGACGGCGAACTTGGTAAGCCACTGGAGCAATATCGATAACAACAATTTTTTCAATAAAATCAGGCGCAATTTCAGTAGCCGCCATGGCAATTTTACCACCCATAGAATGACCAATTAGGATGGCTGATTGATAACCTAATGATTTAATGAGTGTAATGACGTCTTGCGCCATCTCTTGGTATTCCATTTGTGGTGCGCGGAAGGAATCACCATGATTACGAACATCAATTTGAATAGTATCAACGTAATGTTGTAAATCTCGACCTAAAATACCTAAATTATTAAGATCGCCGAATAACCCATGAATGAGTATGACTGGTGTATTCGAAATAGGATTTTCAGGTCGGTGAATGGTGTAATTTAGTTGCTCAGTCATATTTGAATTATCAACTTATTAGTAGTGCAGGTGCGCTATCATGGCATATCAATAAAGCAAAACCAAATTGCAAAATTTAGTTTACTTGCCTTGTCAATTTTATGGTGACTAAAATGGATGTTACTATTTTATTGTTTTGAGCAAAAGCAAACAAAGGTAAACTAAACTGAGTTTGGATATGATAACTTACTGAATTATCATTGAAGATTGAAACAATGTTTGCTTTAAGTTGTTGAAATTTTAATTGTTTTGTTTTTTTTAAATCTGTCTTATAATCGTTACGCAAATTTTAGTTAAAAAAGTACTGGGAAAAAATGAAAACAATAGACGTTGATGAAGAACTTTACCGCTATATTGCGAGTCATACACAGCATATCGGTGAAAGTGCATCGGATATTTTGCGCCGTATGTTAAATTTCAAACCCGGGCAGCCAGTACAAGCAAAAAAATTAAACCATGAGCCGCTAGAACAGCAAGCCGCTCAGGTCATTAGTACGCCAGTGGTTGCACAAAATCCTGTTAGGGTTATTCGAGAACTTTTATTGTCGGATGCTTATGCAGAAAAAAGCAAAGCAATCGACCGCTTTATGTTAATTTTGTCCACGTTATATGGCTTAGATAACAACTGTTTTGCAAGTGCGACAGAATCTATGCATGGCCGTACACGTATTTATTTTGCAGGTGATGAGCAAACTTTGCTCGCGGCAGGTAAGCAATCGAAACCTCGTCATATTCCAGGTACGCCTTACTGGGTGATTACTAACACAAATACCAATCGCAAACGGAGTATGGTTGATGCCATCATGCAGGAAATGCAATTCCCTGCAAATGTGATTGAAAAGGTCAGTAATACCATCTAAAAATTGAGATATCACTGGTGTTGATAACGAAGCATCAGTGCTTTGGGAGAGTACAAGTGACAATACATGAACGTGCAGGGCAGCTTCCGTTTCAAAATGACTTGATAAATGTTGCGCAATTGACCGCTCAATATTATACGCAACAACCACAGTCAGATAACCTTTCTCAAGCGGTAAAATTTGGTACATCAGGGCATCGTGGTAGTTCTGTACGCAAAAACTTTAATGAAAATCACATCTTAGCTATTGCACAAGGAATCGCTGATTTACGTAAACAACAAGGTATTACAGGACCTTGCTTTGTCGGTAAAGATACTCATGCATTGTCTGAAGCAGCGTTCATTACTGTGATTGAAGTTTTAGCGGCAAATCAAGTTAAAGTTGTTATTCAAGAGGCGAATGGATTTACGCCAACTCCCGCTATCTCCCATGCGATATTAAGTTATAACAAATTAAATCAAGATGTTGCCGATGGAATCGTTATTACGCCATCGCATAATCCCCCTGAAGATGGTGGGATTAAATATAACCCCGCTAATGGTGGACCTGCCGATACAGATTTAACTTCTGTCATTGAAAAACACGCAAATCAGTTACTCGCTAGCAACCTTGTGGGTGTAAAACGTCTGAATTTCACAGATGCGATGACTAGTGGTTATATTGTTGAGCAAGATTTAATTATGCCTTATGTGTCATCACTTGGTGAAGTGGTCGATATGAAGGCTATTCAGAAATCAGGATTAAAGATTGGCGTTGATCCCCTTGGTGGTTCTGGTATTGAGTATTGGAAGAAAATTGCAGATTATTATCAATTAGATATTGAGATTGTAAACGATCAATTGGACCAAACATTCCGTTTTATGCCTCTTGATCATGATGGTGTGATTCGGATGGATTGTTCATCTAAGTGGGCAATGGCTGGTCTGCTTGGTATGAAAGAAAAGTTCGATTTAGCATTCGCCAATGACCCAGATTATGATCGCCATGGAATCGTGACGCCCGATGGTTTAATGAATCCTAATCATTATCTTGCTGTTGCAATTGATTACCTTTTCCAACATCGCCCTAAGTGGGGGAAAGATGTTGCGGTGGGTAAAACATTAGTTTCCAGTGCAATGATTGACCGTGTCGTCAATGATATCGGTCGCGAGTTAATTGAAGTTCCTGTTGGATTTAAGTGGTTTGTTGATGGCTTGTTTAGTGGAAAACTCGGGTTTGGCGGTGAAGAAAGCGCAGGTGCTTCATTTCTTAAGTTTGATGGCACGCCATGGTCAACGGATAAAGACGGCATAATCATGTGTTTGCTGGCCGCTGAAATTACCGCAGTAACCGGCGAAAATCCACAGCAACGTTATAATAAGCTAGCTAAAAAGTTTGGTGCACCTATTTATAATCGCATTCAAGCGAAAGCTTCTCACGAAGAAAAAGCCAAATTAAGTAAATTATCGCCTGAAATGGTCGCCGCAGATACTTTAGCGGGGGATAAAATTACTCAACGTTTAACTGCTGCTCCTGGTAATGGTGCTGCAATCGGCGGTCTTAAAATTATGACCGATTACGGATGGTTTGCGGCAAGACCTTCTGGAACTGAAGAGGCCTATAAAATTTACTGTGAAAGCTTCAGAGGTGAAGAGCATCTTCGTCTCATTGAAAAAGAAGCTATCGAAATTGTGAGTAAAGTTATTCGCTGATTGTTGGTTTAAAGTATCATCCTACCTCTTTTATCCCGATTATAGATAAATCACTATAATCGGGATTTTATCCCTTATTTATTGTTAATTACTTCATAATATTGTGGCTGTTGATAATGTGACGGCATTAACAAAATTGTTTACTTTTTTGCTAAAAAATAACCTCCGAGATTTTTAAAGCTAGCTCACAATAACCGTTGCAGCTAAAGGCGTGGGATGATACAACTTTAAGTATCTGAGTGAGTTTAACTAACATTATTGAAGATAGGGTGAGGTCAATGAGTCAGGTTTATAATTTCAGTGCAGGTCCAGCAATGCTACCTGTTGAAGTCATGCGTCGCGCTGAACAAGAATTTTGTAATTGGAAAGGTTTAGGCGTTTCAGTAATGGAAGTGAGTCATCGCGGAAAAGATTTCATTGAAGTTGCAAAAGAAGCAGAACAAAATTTACGTGATTTACTCAACGTTCCAAGCAACTATAAAATTCTATTCTGTCACGGTGGTGCACGAGCTCATTTCGCCACCATTCCAATGAATTTACTTGGTGATAAAACTACAGCAGACTATATCGTTAGCGGCTATTGGTCTGAGTCTGCGGCAAAAGAAGCTCAAAAATACTGTAAACCTAATATTATTCATATAGAACAAGAAAAAGACGGTGTTGTTGGTCTAAAACCAATGAGCGAATGGCCATTAAGTCAAGATGCGGCTTACATTCATTATTGTCCAAATGAAACGATTGGTGGTTTGTCGCTTCATGAAGACCCTGATTTTCCTAAAGATAAAATAGTGATTGCTGACTATTCATCGTCAATCCTATCTAAGCCAATTGATGTTAGCCGTTATGGTGTAATTTATGCAGGCGCACAGAAAAATATTGGTCCGGCGGGATTAACCATCGTTATTATTCGTGAAGATTTACTTGGACACGCTGCTGTTCAGACTCCGTCGGTGTTTGATTATTCTGTATTGGCAGAATATGAGTCAATGTTTAATACCCCTCCGACTTTTGCTTGGTATTTATCTGGCATGGTTTTCAAATGGTTAAAAGAACAAGGCGGTTTGCAAGAAATGGCTAATCGCAATTACGAAAAATCACAATTGCTTTATAGCGCTATCGATAACAGCGAGTTCTATATTAATCGTGTTGCGGTTGAAAATCGTTCTTGGATGAATGTGCCATTCCAAATGCAAGATCCTAGTCTGGATGCGAAATTTATTGATGAAGCGAAAGAGCTTGGCTTACTGTCTCTAAAAGGGCATAAAGTTGCTGGCGGTATGCGCGCTTCTATTTATAACGCAATGCCATTAGCGGGAGTTCAGGCTCTTGTTGATTTTATGGCTGATTTTGAACGCCGCCACGCCTAATATTAACTATTTAATTTAAATATGGTTTTGGTCAGGATAGGATGCCTGACCCGCTATGTTTTATTTTTCTTATAGTGATGAAAATAGTATTAAATAACATTGGAGAAACTGCTTTTTATGCAATCCCTGACATTACAACCTATATCTTCAGTTAACGGCATTATTAATTTGCCAGGGTCTAAAAGTGTATCAAATCGCGCACTTTTATTAGCGGCAATGGCAAAAGGTACGACTGTACTTACTAACTTATTAGATAGTGATGATATTCGCCATATGCTGAATGCATTAAGTCAGTTGGGTATTAAATACCAATTATCAGATGATAAAACGCGTTGTAGTGTAGAAGGTATAGACGGCTGTTTATCCAATCATGGTGAATTAGAAATATTCCTTGGCAATGCGGGTACAGCAATGCGTCCGCTCACAGCCGCACTTTCTTTAAGTGACAATAATATTGTATTAACTGGTGAGCCGCGCATGAAAGAGCGTCCAATTGGGCACTTAGTTGATGCATTAAGAGAAGGCGGTGCAGTAATTGATTATTTAGAGCAAGAAAACTATCCACCTATTCGTTTGAAAGGGGGATTTGTTGGTGGCGCTATTTCGGTTGATGGTTCAGTTTCTAGTCAGTTTTTAACCGCTTTATTGATGGCGGCCCCATTGGCACCACAAGACACGATAATTTCAATTATTGGAGACTTAGTTTCTAAGCCTTACATTGATATTACTTTAGCTTTAATGCAAAGTTTTGGTGTACAAGTAGAAAACAAACAATATCAACAGTTTGTAATTAAGGGGCAACAACAATACCAATCACCTGGTGAATACCTCGTTGAAGGTGATGCATCTTCAGCATCTTATTTCTTAGCGGCGGCGGCAATAAAAGGTGGTGTGGTGCGAGTAACGGGTATTGGTCGTAATAGTTTGCAAGGTGATACTAAGTTCGCCAATGTGTTAGAAAAAATGGGAGCGATCATCCGTTGGGGTGATGATTATGTTGAGTGTGAACGCGGTACACTTAACGGCATCGACATGGATATGAATGCGATTCCTGATGCAGCGATGACAATAGGAACTGTGGCACTTTTTGCAGAAGGGGAAACAGTTATTCGCAATATCTATAACTGGCGCGTTAAAGAAACAGACCGTTTATATGCAATGGCAACTGAACTGCGTAAAGTTGGTGCTGAAGTTGATGAAGGTCATGATTACATTCGTATTGTTCCACCAAAAAAATTAAATCATGCACAGATTGAAACTTATAACGATCACCGAATCGCAATGTGCTTTTCGTTAGTTGCTTTATCTGACACTCCGGTCACTATCTTAGATCCAGGTTGTACAGCGAAGACGTTTCCTGACTATTTTGAGCAATTATCTAGTTTGAGCCGTTATTAAGCTCAAGCCAGTATTAGAAGTTAGATATTTTCGTTTTTAAAGAGCCATTGAACGGCTCTGTAGGGCTGATATTATTTTGTTTAATATCAGCCTACTAAATTTTACGTCTATTTTATCTACACTTTTCCTTCATTTTAGTGCTACTTAATTCATCATGGTTTACGCATTTTTACCTCATTGATTGTCACCTGCTTATTTCACAAAATTGATGAGTAGGTATAATACCTACACAGATTTTTATTGCGGGTAGCGAAGACTATTTGCACAAAGGAGATTTTTATGGCGGCAATTGCCCCTGTAATTACCGTTGATGGACCAAGCGGAGCTGGTAAAGGCACTCTTTGCCAAGCGTTAGCAAATGAATTTGGATGGCAACTTTTAGACTCTGGTGCAATTTATCGCGTATTAGCGCTAGCTGCTCTACATCATCATGTTGATATTCAATCAGAAGATGCATTAGTACCTTTGGCTGCAAATTTAGATGTGCGTTTTGTACCTGAAGAAAATACGCTAAAAGTGATTCTTGAAGGGGAAGATGTTTCTAATCAAATTAGACAAGAAACTGTCGGAAATACCGCTTCGCAAACCGCCACTTTTCCTCGAGTAAGAGAAGCATTGCTCCGTCGCCAACGTGCATTTAGAACAATGCCTGGGCTAATAGCCGATGGTCGAGATATGGGAACGGTAGTGTTTCCTGATGCCCCCGTTAAGATTTTTCTTGACGCATCAGCACAAGAACGAGCTCATCGGCGTATGAAGCAGTTGCAGGAAAAGGGGTTTGATGTTAACTTTGAACGACTTCTAACCGAAATTGAAGAGCGTGATTATCGTGATCGTAATCGCTCGGTAGCACCTCTTATCGCCGCGAAAGATGCATTAGTGCTGGATTCCACAAGTATGTCAATTGAGGAAGTTATTGAAAAAGCACGCACCTATGCTAAAAATATTCTACAATTATCGTGATAATAGGCTTTATTTTAGCTTATAATTAGATAATATACGCACTTACTACCATACTGATTATATTATTTGTATGGTATCCACCTTACGACAAGGAATGTTGTGGGGTATGTGAAACAACCCCATTTGGCGGGACGCTAGATGGACGTTAATAAGAAACCCTTGAAGATCATTAATATGACTGAATCTTTTGCCCAACTATTTGAAGAATCCCTGCAGAATATTGAAACACGTCCTGGTTCTATTGTCCGTGGTACTGTTGTTGCTATTGATAAAGATGTAGTCCTGGTAGACGCAGGCCTTAAATCAGAATCTGCTATCCCAGTAGAACAATTCAAAAATGCTCAGGGTGAGCTTGAAATCCAGGTTGGCGACGAAGTCGATGTAGCGCTGGATGCAGTAGAAGATGGTTTCGGTGAAACTATTCTTTCTCGTGAGAAAGCTAAACGTCATGAAGCATGGTTGACGTTGGAAAAAGCTTACGAAGAAGCTGAAACTGTAATTGGTGTTATCAACGGTAAAGTAAAAGGTGGCTTCACTGTAGAACTGAACGGTATTCGTGCGTTCTTACCAGGTTCACTGGTAGATGTACGTCCTGTTCGTGATACTACTCACCTTGAAGGCAAAGAGCTTGAATTCAAAGTAATCAAGTTAGATCAGAAACGCAACAACGTTGTTGTTTCTCGTCGTGCTGTAATTGAATCAGAAAGCAGCGCTGAGCGCGATCAACTGCTAGAAAATCTGCAAGAAGGCATGGAAGTTAAAGGTATCGTTAAGAACCTTACTGACTACGGTGCATTCGTTGATCTTGGCGGTGTTGATGGCTTGCTGCATATCACTGACATGGCTTGGAAACGTGTTAAACACCCAAGCGAAATCGTCAACGTTGGTGATGAAATCAATGTTAAAGTTCTGAAATTTGACCGTGAGCGCACTCGTGTTTCTCTGGGTCTGAAACAACTGGGCGAAGATCCTTGGGTCGCAATCGCTAAACGTTATCCAGAAGGTACTAAACTGACTGGTCGCGTTACTAACCTAACTGACTACGGCTGCTTCGTTGAAATTGAAGAAGGCGTTGAAGGTCTGGTTCACGTTTCAGAAATGGATTGGACTAACAAAAACATTCACCCATCTAAAGTTGTTAACGTTGGTGATGTTGTTGAAGTTATGGTTCTGGATATCGATGAAGAACGTCGTCGTATCTCTCTAGGCCTGAAACAGTGCAAATCTAACCCATGGCAGCAATTTGCAGAAACTCATAACAAAGGCGACCGTGTTGAAGGTAAAATCAAGTCTATCACTGACTTCGGTATCTTCATCGGACTGGACGGCGGCATCGATGGCCTTGTTCACCTGTCTGACATCTCCTGGAACGTTACAGGCGAAGAAGCAGTTCGTGAATACAAAAAAGGTGACGAAATCGCAGCTGTTGTTCTGCAAGTCGACGCTGAGCGTGAGCGTATTTCTCTAGGTGTTAAACAGTTAGCTGAAGATCCATTCAATAACTACTTAGCATCAATCAAGAAAGGCGCAATCGTTAATGGTAAAGTGATCGCAGTTGATGCTAAAGGTGCAACTGTAGAGCTGACTCTTGGCGTTGAAGGTTACCTGCGTGCATCAGAAGCTTCACGTGACCGTGTTGAAGATGCAACATTGGTTCTGAATGTTGGTGATGATGTTGAAGCTAAATACACAGGCGTTGATCGTAAAAATCGTGTAATCAACCTGTCTGTTCGTGCGAAAGACGAAGCTGATGAAAAAGATGCTATCGCTACCGTGAACAAGCAAGAAGAAACGACTTTCAGCAACAGTGCTATGGCTGAAGCTTTCAAAGCAGCTAAAGGCGAATAATTAAGTGGGGGTAATTCATTACCCCTTTGTAACGGTAGTTTAGGGAGGTACTATGACCAAGTCTGAGTTAATTGAAAAACTGGCTAGCCAGCAATCTCATCTTTCAGCGAAAACCGTCGAAGAAGCTGTAAAAGAAATACTTGAGCATATGGCGGATACGTTAGCTGATGGCGAGCGTATTGAAGTCCGTGGATTCGGCAGTTTTTCTCTTCACTACCGTGCTCCACGTGTTGGTCGTAATCCAAAAACTGGAGATAAAGTGGAGTTGGAAGGCAAATATGTTCCACACTTTAAGCCAGGTAAAGAGTTGCGTGACCGTGTAAATATTTATGGTCAATAACAGACTATAAATCTTAATTATTACAGCAAAACAGCGCTTGTGTTTAACACGGCGCTGTTTTTTATTACTAGATAAACTCCGCAAACTCCGCAAACTCCGCAAACTCCGCAAACTCCGCAAACTCCGCAAACTCCGTATATATCAAGTGGGTTTTTATAAATATTGAGTGTTTTGCGAAGCGCTTCGCAATTAATTTATGGTGTAATACGAGCCAACACAATATTTGCGAACGGCTTTGTATTTCAAATTAAGATAAGTAAAAATGTAGAAAAGTATAATTTATGTTGTCGTTTATCTTATTAACTTAACGAGGCATAAAATATGAATGGGGGGGAATATCAGAATAAAAAAACGATTTCCCTTTCATATACAGAGGCTGCGATTGCAGTAATTATCGGTGTGTTACCCCTTCTTTTTTTACCAAAATTACCCAATATAAATAGTACGTTAGTTATTTTTGCAATCCTGTTTTTGTTTCTGCTTTTTTGTAAAATTAATAGAATCGGTAAGTTTATCATTTTGATCATGATGATTTTTTTATGGGGCTGCTGGCACGGTATCGATTTAAAACAAAAAATAAACTTACTTTCTAAGCAGCACCACCAATTAGATATCACTGTTGTTAGCATTCCATTAAGTGATGACATAGAACAAAAGCTTAAAGTCCGAATTGATCATATAGATTCAATAGTGGTATTTCCACCGCTGTATGCAACATGGAAAAGAAAGGGACATTCTAAAATAAAAATTTGTGCGGGACAGAAATGGCAACTACAAGCAAAATTGAATCCATTACATTCATCATTGAATGAAGGGGGATTTAACCAACAACGCTATCAATTAGCTCAGCGTGTTATCGGAACTTTAAAGAATAAGAAAAGTGTAATATTAAATGAGCATTGTTCTTTTAGGCAGCAGGTAATTAATCAGTTTGTTGATGGAATAAGCCCTCTTAAATATTCAGGTATTATCTACGCTTTAATGTTTGGAGAACGAAATTTATTGCCACCAGAGCATTCGGTATTGCTACAAAATACAGGTCTTACTCATCTGATTGCAATATCTGGTTTGCATATCGGTATGTCCTATCTTTTAGGATATTTATTTGCTCGATTATTACAGTATTTGTTTCCTGTTAGGTTAGTGAGTCAAAACATACCGATTATACTGGGATTAATTTTTGCCTTTCTTTACGCTTGGGTATCCAATTTTGCTATTCCTGCAACTCGAGCATTACTGGCATTGTTGTTATGGGTGTATATTCGTAAGCAACCGTTTTACTGCTTTTCATGGCGATGGGCGATATGGAGTATCGGTTGTATCTTATTTTTTGATCCATTATCTATCCTTTCAGACAGTTTTTGGTTGTCGAGTTTTGCTGTACTGGCAATATTATATTGGTTTACTGTATTTCCCCTATCTTCAAGCATGAATCAACGAAAAATTGTGAGTAAAATTTTACCGTTAATTCATTTGCAGATTGGGTTGCTCATTTTATTAATTCCCATACAAGTCATTTTGTTTAAAGGCATCAACGTGATGAGTTTTTTCGCCAATCTTTGGTTTGTTCCTCTTATCTCGTGGATTGTCGTACCTATTATTTTTTGTATTTTTTTGATACCCGTTACTTACGTACAAAATTGGCTCTTTGTTTTTATTGACGAAGTTATTGGCTTTGGTATGAAGCCATTGGGGTTTTTAAGTGGTTTTTGGTTTGAATTAAATACGTTTCCTTATTATTTTTTACTAATATGTTGGGTAGTTGCCTTAGTCATCCTATTTGGTTGGTATAAAAATTATATTGGCTTATTGGGGTGTGTAATTGTTTTAGTATTAACGGATAGAATGCGAGAAATAGAACCTAGAGGTGACTGGAGCTTAACTGTATTGGATATAGGTCATGGCTTAGCTGTGGTGATTGAGCAAAACAATTTAGCGCTACTCTATGATACGGGGAATCGATGGCAGGGAGAGAGTAATGCAAAACGGCAAATTATTCCTTTTCTAAAGCATCACAGCATTACCCCAATGGGACTGATTCTTAGCCACAATCATTTAGATCATACTGGGGGAGTGACTGACCTCATTAATTATTACCCATGGCTCAGTGTACGTAGTAGCTTTGGACGCTATAATAATTCTGGACGCAAAAGTCATTCAAATAAAAATAGTCGCTTCGTAAGAGATAAACGGGTTGTTGTGAGTAATCACTTATTTAAACATAAGCATCTTCCTTGCTATAAAGGGCAACAGTGGCAATGGGGAAAACTTAGTTTTGAAGTACTTTGGCCTGAAAAGTTATCTGAAATTTCACATAATAATGATTCGTGTGTTATTCAATTGACGGATGGTTATCATAAAATTTTGCTCACTGGTGATTTAGAAAAACAAGGTGAAAAAATGATGGTGGCAATGTATCGAAATAAATTACGTTCAGATATTTTATTTGCACCTCATCATGGAAGTAGTACTTCTTCAACGGCATTATTTTTAAGAACAGTTAGCCCATCGACAGCGATAGTCTCTTCTGCGCGGTATAGCCCATGGAAAATACCTGCTGATAAAGTGCATTTTAGGTATAAACAGAATAATATTAAATGGTTGAATACGTCTGAGACAGGGCAGTTAACTCTATGGTTTAAAAAAGAAAAAATAAATACTTTACGCTATCGAAATGAAATTAATCCTCGGTGGTACCATCTGTGGTTTGGTGATCTGCTATTTCCCTAGTAGAATAGTGCGCTTACATTAAGTCTGGTAATAAAAGCATGAATGATATAGATCTTTCTACAAAACAAACATTTCGTCGCTTATGGCCGATTATCGCGCCGTTTAAAGCGGGTTTAATCGTTGCAGCGATAGCGCTTGTCATTAACGCCGCTGGCGATGCGTTCATGATTTCCTTGTTAAAACCTTTACTTGATGAAGGCTTTGATAAAGCTGATAACGACGTTTTAAAATGGCTACCTATAGCTGTGTTAGGGTTGGTTATTATTCGTGGCTTGTCTAGCTTCGTTTCTACCTATTGTGTCTCGTGGGTATCTGGCAAAGTTGTAATGAATATGCGCCGAAAACTTTTTGGTCATATGATGGGAATGCCAGTTAGTTTTTTTGATCAGCAATCAACAGGGACTTTATTGTCTCGGATCACCTATGACTCTGAACAGGTTGCTTCATCGTCATCAGGTGCTTTAATCACGATTATCCGTGAAAGTGCTTATATCATCGGTTTGTTTGCGATGATGTTCTATTATAGCTGGCAGTTATCGCTTATTTTGATTGTAATCGCACCAGTTGTTTCAATCACTATTCGTATTGTTTCTAAACGTTTTCGCTCAATTAGTAAAAATATGCAAACGGGTATGGGACATGTAACTGCTAGTGCTGAACAAATGTTGAAAGGGCACAAAGAAGTTTTAATTTTTGGTGGGCAAAAAGTTGAAACTGAACGTTTTGGTAAAGTCAGTAATAATATGCGTCGCCAAAATATGAAAATGGTGACCGCTTCAGCTATATCAGACCCAATTGTTCAATTGATTGCGTCTTTTGCATTGGCTTTTGTACTTTATGCCGCCAGCTTTCCTGAAATTCGTGAGCAATTAACGTCAGGGACTATCGCTGTTGTTTTTTCATCAATGTTTGCCTTGATGCGCCCTTTAAAATCACTCACAAATGTTAACGCACAATTCCAACGCGGTATGGCTGCTTGTCAGACGTTGTTTGCTATTTTAGATAGCGAGCAAGAAAAAGATGAAGGCACCAAAGTGCTAAAAGAAGTAAAAGGTGATATTGAATTCGAAAATGTCACTTTTACCTATGCAACGAAAGATCATCCTGCGTTAGATAACATCTCATTTACCTTACCCGCAGGCAAATCAGTTGCTTTAGTCGGTCGTTCAGGTTCTGGTAAATCAACGATTGCAAATTTGATTACTCGATTCTATGACATTGATGAGGGTAGTATTCGCATTGATGGTCATGATATTCGTGAATACACGCTGGAATCATTACGTAGCCAAGTCGCATTAGTATCGCAACATGTATATTTATTTAACGATACCATTGCAAATAATATTGCTTATGCAACAGATGGTAGCTATAGCCGCGAACAGATTGAAAAAGCAGCTAAAATGGCTTATGCAATGGACTTCATCGATAAATTGGATAAAGGCTTAGATACCATAATTGGTGAAAATGGCGTGATGCTTTCTGGTGGGCAGCGCCAGCGTATCGCTATTGCACGTGCGCTTTTACGTGATTCTCCTATTTTGATCCTTGATGAAGCAACATCGGCATTAGATACCGAGTCTGAACGTGCTATCCAGGCTGCTCTTGATGAATTACAGAAAAATCGTACTTCATTGGTTATCGCTCATCGACTGTCTACAATTGAAAATGCGGATGAAATTCTAGTCGTTCAGGATGGACATATTATTGAACGTGGGAATCATGCGAAGCTGTTAGCTGAAGATGGCGCATATGCTCAATTACATAGTATACAGTTTAAGCAATGATTGAACGTATTTGGTCCGGTAAATCTTGGCTGTACATTTTATTACTGCCGTTATCCATATTGTATGGATTGATAACGGCAGTAAGGCATCTTGGTTACAAAACTGGATTATTTCGTTCTTGGCAAGCGCCGATCCCTGTCGTTATCGTTGGCAATTTAACGGCGGGTGGTAACGGTAAGACGCCTGTTGTGATTTGGTTAGTAGAATCATTAACCAAAGAAGGTTATCGTGTTGGGGTTGTTTCTAGGGGCTATGGTGGTAAATCTGAGCATTATCCATTATTACTCGATGATCAAACGACCACGGCATCGGCGGGTGATGAACCTATGCTAATTTGGCACAGAACCAAATCACCGGTGGCCGTTGCACCTAAACGTAGTGATGCGATTAAAGCTTTATTAGCTAATAATTCGTTAGATGTGATTATCACAGATGATGGATTACAGCATTATGCCTTAAAACGAGATTATGAAATTGTGGTTATTGATGGTCAACGCCGTTTTGGAAATGGATGGTGGCTACCAGCAGGTCCTATGCGTGAACGCGCAGGACGCTTAAAAAGTGTTAACGCACAGATTGTTAATGGCGGGAGCCCGAAAGGTAATGAAGTCTTAATGTCTCTTGAAGGGGATATTGCTGTTAATCTTGTGAGTGGCAAGAGATGTCCAGTTAATCAATTGCAATCGGTTATTGCTATGGCGGGTATTGGACATCCTCCTCGATTTTTTAATTCTCTGCAAAGCAAAGGATTAAACGTAATAAAAACCTACGCTTTTTCTGATCATCAACCTTATGACCAACAACAGCTAGCCTCATTAACTAACCCAAATGAATGTTTATTAATGACAGAAAAAGATGCAGTTAAATGCCAGTCTTTTGCACAAGCTAACTGGTGGTATTTACCTGTGCAAGCTCAGCTTGATGAAATTGGTGCTAAAACTATTCTAAGTGAAATAAAAAACATTATCTCAAACGATAAAAAAACTTGCCTATGAAGTTTGATTATGGTAATAATAGCCGCACTGTGATATAGCTCCACTTATTATGTATATGGATGCAATACATTAATAACTGGATTTTATACTAGCTTAAATTTCACGATCCGTTCTTTAGTTAGTCTTCATATCCTCGCAACAACTACATTTTTAATCAGTTTTGTCATCAAAATGTCAAAATACACTGTTAAATTCACAGTAGATGTGCGGTGTCTGAAATTCACTATTGGGATCGTAATAAATAACGCACAATTATTAAGTGCATATATTGGTAAAAGTTTAATTACTCTTAAACGTGTTAATAGATCGGCAATTTATAATGGGAAAACGCTAAAGAGTAATAATAAAACGATAAAAAGAAATATTGTTCTTAGAACAAAAGGAGTTTTAATATGAATTTTCAATTACATATGGGTCGAGTTAAATGGTTTGATGCGAAAGAAGGTTACGGTTTTATTTCACCATTCCATGGTGGTGATGATGTATTTGTAACAAGAAAGTCAATTGCTAGCACTAAAATGAAATCATTAGCTGAAGGCCAAAACGTCGAGTTTTCAGTAACTCGCAATTCAAATGGTATTACGGCAACCGACGTTATTGCGTACTAATTAAATAATTAAAAGCGCTTTTTCTCCTGCTGACTATCCTCTTATCTCTTGCAGGAGATTGTATCTAGAAAGATTAAAGTTAACGGTGATATCTGCATGTGATATCCTGACGCCAAGTGAGTTAATTCCATTTGGGAGAAAACATGGATCACCGTTTACTTGAAATCATCGCTTGTCCAGTTTGTTACGGTAAATTAAGTTACAACAAAGACAACCTCGAATTAATCTGCAAATTTGACCATCTAGCGTATCCAATTCGCGATGGTATCCCCGTATTACTAGAAACCGAAGCTCGCCAAGTATCTTTAGATGAAGGACAGTAACTATTATGTTTACTGTAATTATTCCTGCGCGTTTCGCATCAACTCGATTACCGGGTAAGCCTCTCGCTGATATTCATGGCAAGCCTATGGTTGTGCGGGTGATGGAGCAAGCGATTAAATCAGGTGCAGGCCGAGTTATTGTGGCGACTGATCATCCTGATGTCGCCGCTGCGGTAATCCAAGCGGGTGGCGAAGCTTGTATGACAAATCCTGATCATCAATCTGGCACAGAAAGACTTGCAGAAGTTATCGACCTTTACGGTTTTTCAGATGACGAAATCATTGTTAATGTTCAAGGTGATGAGCCTTTAATTCCACCTGAAATTATTAGCCAAGTTGCTAGTAATCTTCAAGGAAGCAAAGCTAATATGGGCACACTTGCTGTGCCTATTCATGATGCTAAAGAAGCTTTTAATCCTAATGCAGTTAAGGTTGTTACTGATAATGAAGGCTATGCACTTTATTTTTCACGCGCCACCATCCCTTGGGATAGAGACAATTTTTCAACTGGTCAAAATACCATTGGCGATTATTTTCTTCGGCATATTGGTATCTATGCATATCGTGCAGGTTTTATTCGTCGTTATATTACGTGGGAAGCGAGCCCATTAGAAAAAATCGAAATGCTAGAGCAGCTTAGAGTGCTATGGTATGGCGAAAAAATTCATGTTGCGGTTGCCGAAAAAACACCTGGAGCTGGTGTCGATACCCCGCAAGATCTTGAAATTGTCAGAAAGCAATTTGCATCACAATAGCGACTGATATTGAACGGCTAATCTAGCTAAAAATAAAAGGTGTAAATTCAATGAATTACACCTTTTTTTGTGCGTTGTAATGACGCATTATTCTGCATCAATACTTTCAGGGGTGAGTAACGGTTGCTCTAACACTTGAGTGTTATCCGGTTTTAAATGCCACCATATTGTGCCAATTAGCTCATACCAAGCGCGTTCACTATGACCAAAGTAATAAGATGATGGGATGTATTTTTCCCATGGATTGATTGCACTAGTAATAACCAGTTGATTTGCGGGGGCTGGTAATGGTTGCATTCCTCTACTCGTAAACATGGTTATTGCCCGAGGCAGATGGTTTGCCGATGTCACTAATAAAAAAGGCTCTTTACCTATAATTTTTTCGACTTCAAATGCTTCTTCTTGCGTATCTTTGGGCTCAGTGAGTGCAATAGTATCTTCAGCGGGAACTCCTAACGATTGAGCAACTTGTGCGGCGACTTCTGCACTGCTTATGGGATTATTGGCCTTTCCGCCAGTAAAAATAAGTTTGCTGCCAGGGTATTTCAGATAAAGTCTCACACCTTCGGTTACCCGAGGAAGGCTATTATTCAATAAATTAGAGCTTGGGCTCCAATCGGGGTTATAGGTAAATCCACCACCTAAAACAACGATATAATGCACATTTTCTGGTGGATTGGGGGTAATTAATTCATAACGTTGGTTATATTTGCCTTCAATGGGGGCTAGCAAATTATCCGATACTGGTTGTAGGCCTAACAGCAAGATGAAGAGCAAACTGGCACTGACCAGTGTTTTGCCACTTTTTTGCCATCGGGTACACCACAATAGAATTAAACCGATAAATCCGATAATCAGCAGGAGCGGTAATGGCATCAATAATGCACCAATATATTTTTTTAGCAGAAATAACATAACAAAGCCTATTTTAGAGGTTTATAACGCATTATTGTTCATTGAGCTCAATTCAACCAGCTTTGATGAAATAATAAATTTTGCGTATAAAAATGAAAGTCATGATGCCAAAATGAAATTCAGTGAGCAAAATAAAGTACTATGCAAAAATATAGCTATTATCTGTTATAATTCAGGATTCAGTCATTGCCTGCATTTTATATGATAAGCGACGCCATATTCATGAATTACAGAATAAAAACTGATAAATTTCAGGTGCGTTGCTAGGCTGATTGACCAACAAACATGTTTTGAATAATGAATTATAGGTAACCAGATAGCACATGGCAGACCGCAACTTTGATGATATTGTCGATAAATTTGCAAAAAATATCTATGGAACGACAAAAGGTAAAATACGTGAAGCGGTCGTTTGGCAAGATCTTAGCCAGTTATTAGAAAGCCATTTTAAAGGTCAAACATTACGTATACTTGATGCCGGAGGCGGTGAAGGCCATTTTTCGCGCAAGCTTGCGGCGATGGGACATCAAGTCATACTTTGCGATTTATCCGAAGAAATGCTAGAAAGGGCGAGTGAGCTTGCGCATGAAGAAGGAATTAGTGAAAATATCCGCTTTGTTAACAGTGCGGTACAGGATATTGCACAACATTTAACGGAGCCGGTTGATTTCGTTATCTTTCATGCAGTACTGGAATGGATTAGCGATCAAAAATATGCAATTGAGCAGTTGGCAGATATAATCAGACCTGAAGGCATATTTTCTGTCATGTTCTATAATGCAAATGGCTTAGTGATGCGCAATGCGATTTTAGGCAATTTTCATCTCGCGACCCCTCACATCCAACGTAGACGCAAGCGTTCGTTGTCGCCACAAAATCCACTCTTCCCACAACAGGTTGATGAATGGCTTTTGTCTTGTAATATGGAAATATTAGGTAAAAGTGGCGTAAGAGTATTTCATGATTATTTGCAAAGTAGACAGTTACAACAAAAAGATTTTCCAGCATTGCTGGCGCTAGAACAGCAATATTGTCGTGAAGAACCTTATATCAGCATGGGACGCTATATTCATGTCATGGCGCGAAAACAAATACAAAAGGACGATTTATGAGTGAGTTTTCCCAGACCGTCCCTGAACTGGTGTCTTGGGCACGAAAAAATGATTTTTCGATTTCACTTCCCGCAGAGCGCTTAGCCTTTTTGCTATCGGTTGCTGTTTTGAACAGTGAGAGAGTTAATGGTGAAATGACCGAAGGGGAGCTAATTGACGCCTTTCGTGAAGTTTGTAAAGGGTTTGAACAGACAACAGAGTCACTCTCTGTCAGAGCAAATAACGCCATCAATGATATGGTGCGTCAAAAGATATTTAACCGCTTTGCCAGTGATATCATTGAAGGTAATGCCATTTATCGTCTGACGCCTTTAGGCATTGGTATTAGTGATTATTATATTCGCCAGCGTGAATTTTCAACATTAAGGCTGTCAATGCAGCTTTCTATCGTGGCGAGTGAATTACTTCGTGCGGCAGAGGCTGCGGAAGAAGGTGGCGATGAGTTTTATTGGCATCGCTATGTTTTTGCCCCATTAAAATATTCAGTAGCAGAAATATTCGACAGCATTGATTTATCCCAGCGTATTATGGATGAGCAGCAAAGCTCAGTGAAAGAAGATATTGCCGCATTATTGAGCCAAGACTGGCAAGCGGCGATCGCCAATTGTGAGCAATTATTGTCTGAAACATCAGGAACATTAAGAGAGCTGCAAGATACGCTGGAAGCCACTGGTGATAAACTGCAAGCTAACTTGATGCGTATTCAAGAGGCGAATCTGAACGCACCTCAATTTTCTGATATGGTTGATAGACTAATTTTTGATTTGCAGAATAAACTGGATCGAATTGTTAGCTGGGGACAGCAATCCATTGATTTATGGATTGGTTATGACCGCCATGTGCATAAATTTATTCGTACAGCGATCGATATGGATAAAAATCGGATATTTTCTCAACGATTACGCCAATCGGTACAGCAGTACCTCGATAGTCCGTGGGCATTAACTTATACCAATGCAGACAGACTATTTGATATGCGTGATGAAGAGCTTGCGTTGCATGATGAAGAGGTCACTGGTGAATTACCTCCAGAGCTTGAATTCGAAGAATTTAGTGAAATAAATGATCGACTTGCAGAGCTAATGGAAGCTGAACTGGCATTTTATAAAGCGGATAAACAGCCGCTAGATGTCGGGCAAGTATTAGAAGATTACTTGAAACAATATCCGCAGAGTCGCCATTTTGATGTTGCGCGTATTATTATCGATCAGGCTGTAAAACTAGGTATCGCAGAGGCTGATTTGGCGGGATTACCGTCAAAATGGCGTGCTATTAATGATCACGGAGCCAAGGTGCAGGCACATGTCATCGACAAATATTGAACAATTTATGCCAGTTAAACTGGCTCAAGCACTCGTTAATCCTATTTTCCCTGAGCTTGACAGTCAGTTACGCTCGGGTCGCCATATTAGTATTGATGATCTTGATAATCACGCATTTCTGATGGATTTTCAGGAAGATTTAGAACAATTTTACTCACGTTATAATGTTGAATTGATTCGTGCGCCAGAAGGTTTTTTCTATTTGCGCCCCCGTTCAACGACATTGATCCCTCGCTCGGTACTCTCTGAGCTGGATATGATGGTGGGTAAAATTCTTTGTTATCTTTATCTCAGCCCTGAACGGTTAACCAATCAAGGTATTTTTACCTCTCAAGAATTGTTCGAAGAGCTATTATCGCTTGCTGATGAAAGTAAATTAATGAAATTTGTGAATCAGCGCTCGACAGGTTCTGACTTAGACAAACAAAAACTGCAAGAAAAACTCAGAACTTCGTTAAATCGATTACGCCGCTTGGGTATGGTGCACTTTTTGCAAAATGATCCGAATAAATTCGTCATTTCAGAGTCTGTATTTCGTTTTGGCGCTGATGTACGTAGTGGTGATAGCCCTCAAGATGCTCAATTAAGAATGATCCGTGATGGCGAAGCTATCTCTCTTGAAGGGGAGTTATCATTACAAGATAGCGATGAAGATGAGCCTGAAGAAAATCAAGAAGCGGCAGAAAGTGATGAGGATGGACAACAATGATTGAACGCGGAAAATTTCGCTCACTGACGCTGGTGAATTGGAACGGTTTTTTTGCTCGAACCTTTGACCTTGATGAACTCGTTACCACGCTTTCAGGCGGAAACGGAGCGGGTAAATCAACTACCATGGCCGCTTTTATTACCGCCATGATCCCAGATTTAACCTTATTACACTTTCGTAATACAACGGAAGCTGGGGCCACCTCTGGTTCTCGTGACAAAGGCTTACACGGGAAGTTACGTCCTGGGGTCTGCTACGCGATTTTAGATGTTTTAAACTCTAAACATCAGCGTGTTATGGTTGGTGTTCGCCTTCAACAAGTCGCGGGTCGTGATAAGAAAGTTGATATCAAACCTTTTATGGTTCAAGGTGTGCCAATTGCGACAGTGCCTACTGAAATTTTGACGGAAATTATTGATGGTCGTCAAGCTAAAGTTATTCCTTTAAATGAGTTAAAAGAACGGCTTGAAGCGCAAGAAGGTATACAGTTTAAGCAATTCAACTCAATTACTGATTACCATTCAGTATTATTTGAGCTCGGCGTATTACCAAAACGTTTACGTTCAGCTGGCGACCGTAGTAAATACTACCGTTTGATTGAAGCATCTCTCTACGGGGGTATTTCCAGTGCGATTACACGTTCATTACGTGATTATTTATTGCCTGAAAATAGCGGGGTTCGTAAAGCATTCCAAGACATGGAAGCCGCATTACGTGAAAACCGTCTGACCCTTGAAGCTATCCGTGTGACACAGTCAGATCGTGACTTATTTAAACATCTAATTAGCCAAGCGACGGATTATGTATCTGCTGATTATATGCGTCATTCAAATGAAAGACGTATTCATTTAGATACTGCCTTAGCTGCGCGTAATGAATTAAATGCAAATCGCAAGCAGCTTAAAGTTGAGCAAGTTCGCAGCGTCGATATGGCTCGTGAGCTTAACGAACAAAATGAATCGTCATTGGTGTTTGAAACTGATTACCAAGCGGCGAGTGATCATTTGAGTCTTGTGCAGGCGGCATTACGCCAACAAGAAAAAATAGATCGCTACCAAGCTGATATTGAAGAGCTAACTTATCGTCTAGAAGAGCAAACCGAAGTTGTTGCTGTCGCGACAGAAAGCCAAGAAGAATATGAAGCGCGTTCAGAAGCGGCTGAAGTTGAAGTCGATGAATTAAAAAATCAATTAGCGGATTATCAGCAAGCTCTGGATGTTCAGCAAACTCGCGCTATTCAATATCAACAGGCTTTACAAGCGTTGACGCGCGCTCGTGAATTGTGCCAGTTACCTGAGCTAACAATAGAAAATGCCGACGAATGGCTTGATACTTTCGAAGCGCGTGAGCAGCAAGCTACCGAAATATTATTATCATTAGAACAGAAGATGAGTGTGGCTGATGCCGCTCATAGCCAGTTTGAACAAGCTTATCAGTTAGTTAAAACCATGGTTGGCGAAGTCAGTCGTAGTGACGCATACCAACAGGCACGTACGTTATTACGTGACTGGTCATCACAGTCGCATCTAGCTGAACGAGTCCAGCCATTGCGTATGCAACTATCTGAATTGCGTCAGCGTTTGGATAGTCAGCAAAATGCAGAAAGATTACTGAGTGAATTTTGTAAGCGTCATGGGCAAAGTTACGAGCCTGATGAGCTAGATGTGTTGATGGCAGAGCTTGAAGCGCAACAAGAAGAGCTAAGTATTGGCGTGAATGAAAGTGGTGAAAGACGTATGCAAATGCGTCAAGAACTTGAACAAATTCGTTTACGTATTCAACAGTTGTCAGCTAAAGCGCCCGCTTGGATCATGGCGCAAGAAGCGTTAACACAGCTCAATGAACAAGCTAATGAGACGTTTAATACCAGTAGTGAAGTGACTGAATACATGCAGCAATTGCTTGAGCAGGAACGTGAAATTACGGTTGAACGCGATGAAGTTGCTGCGCAGCGACGCGAGCTAGAAAAGCAAATTGAACGTCTTAGCCAACCTAGTGGTGCGGAAGATAGCCGCATGTTGGCATTAGCTGAACGCTTTAACGGTGTATTATTATCAGAAATATATGATGATATTACGATTGAAGATGCGGCTTATTTCTCTGCACTTTATGGTCCTGCTCGTCACGGTATTGTGGTTCAAGACTTAGCCCTTGTTCGTAGCCAACTGGAAACATTACAAGATTGTCCTGATGATGTGTATTTCATTGAAGGGGACCCACAAGGTTTTGACGATAGTGTTTTTGATGCACAGGAATTTGAGAATGCAGTACTTGTACGCTCTTCCGAGCGCCAATGGCGCTATTCTCGCTATCCTGAATTACCGTTATTCGGTCGCGCTGCGCGTGAGAGCCATTTAGAGTCGTTGACTTTAGAGCGTGATGCATTATCGGAGCGTTATGCGACGCTGTCATTTGATGTACAGAAAATTCAGCGTTCACATCAAGCGTTTAGCCGTTTTATTGGTCAGCATATTTCAGTTGCATTTGAAGATGACCCTGAAGCTGAAATTAAAACGTTAAATCAAAAACGTAATGAACTTGAGCGCGCATTATCTCAATTCGAAGAGCAGACTCAACAACAGCGTCAGCAATTTACCCAAGGTAAAGAAAGCTTATCCACCCTGAACCGCTTGTTACCGCTTGTGGGTTTATTAATGGATGAGACTTTAGTTGATCGGGTTGAAGAAATTAATGAAGAGTTATCAGAAGCTGAGGAAGCGGCACATTTCCTAAATAAATATGGTAATGCGTTGGCAAAACTTGAGCCGATGGTGACAGTGCTACTGAGCGATCCTGAGCAACATGACCAATTGCGTAAAGATTACGAACAGGCGAAACACAGCCAACAAAATGCGAAACAACAAGCTTTTGCATTAGTTGAAATTGTACAGCGTAGAGCTCATTTTAGTTACAGTGACTCAACGGGTATGGTTAATGAAAATGCTGACCTGAACGAAAAATTACGTCAACGCTTGGAACAAGCTGAAACTGAACGTAGTCGTGCAAGGGAACAGTTACGCCAACATCAGTCACAGACAGCGCAATATCATCAAGTTTTTGCTTCTCTTCGTAGCTCCTTTGATACTAAGCAAGAAATGCTCAAAGAGCTTGAGGTTGAGATGCAAGAGATTGGTGTTAAGGCCGATCCTGATGCACAAGAACGAGCGCGTATTCGCCGTGATGAACTTCATCAGTCAGTAATGGCAAATCGTAGTCGTATTAATCAGTTAGAAAAACAGCTCACACTTTGTGAAGCTGAAATGGACAATTTGCAAAAACGACTGCGTAAGTTAGAAAAAGACTACTTCCAAATACGTGAACAAGTTGTTTCTGCTAAAGCGGGTTGGTGTGCAGTAATGCGATTGGTTAAAGATAATGGCGTTGAACGCCGTTTAAACCGTCGCGAATTAGCCTATACCGATGGTGACAGTCTACGTTCTATGTCGGATAAAGCGTTGGGTGCACTGCGTTTAGCTGTCGCTGATAATGAACATCTGCGTGATGTTTTACGTTTATCTGAAGATCCAAAATTCCCAGATCGTAAAATTAAATTCTTTATTGCTGTTTATCAGCATCTGCGTGAACGTATTCGCCAAGATATTATTCGTACTGATGATCCCATTGATGCAATTGAGCAAATGGAGATTGAGTTAGGACGTTTAACCGAAGAGTTAACAGCTCGCGAACAAAAATTGGCGATTAGCTCGAAAAGTGTGGCGAATATTATTCGTAAAACTATTCAACGTGAACAAAACCGCATCCGTATGTTAAACCAAGGGTTACAAGCAGTCTCCTTTGGTCAAGTTAAAGGGGTTAGACTTAACGTTAATATACGTGAAAGCCATGCTTTACTACTTAGCGTATTGTCTGAGGAGAGCGAATCGCATCAAGATCTATTTACTAGCCAACGTTTGACCTTCTCGGAAGCGATGGCGAAGCTGTATCAGCGTTTAAATCCACAAGTTGATATGGGGCAGCGTTTACCGCAAACCATTGGTGAAGAGTTGTTGGATTATCGTAATTATTTAGAGCTTGATGTAGAAGTTAATCGAGGTTCAGACGGTTGGCTTAAAGCGGAAAGTGGTGCTTTATCAACAGGTGAAGCGATAGGTACCGGTATGTCAATATTGGTCATGGTTGTACAAAGCTGGGAAGAAGAAGCACGTAGATTACGAGCTAAAGATATTATTCCTTGCCGTTTGCTTTTCTTGGATGAAGCTGCACGTCTTGATGCGAAGTCTATTGCCACACTCTTTGAGCTGTGCGATAGGCTAGAGATGCAGTTAATTATTGCAGCGCCTGAAAATATCAGTCCTGAAAAAGGCACAACGTATAAGTTAGTGCGTAAAGTGTTTGGTAATAATGAACATGTGCATGTGGTTGGGCTGAAAGGATTTGGTCAAGATACACCAACTACGCAGGCAGCATTGCCTCAATAACGACGCATTTATATCAGCCGTCAGTTTGAAACTAACCGACATAGGGTAAAACCGTGTCGGTTTTTTATTATTATTTAAAAATTATGTCGATGAAGACGATGAATATTTTGTGGCACAAAATAATTGCATGGGTCACATAATTATCATACCAGTCGATAATAGATAGCATTAATGAGATATTAGTCTCATTTTAATGTAATAAAAACTCATATCATCATTGCACTTGTGATTTAACTTCACAGTATTTGCTGCTCTATTTATTTATTACCCTCATAAATATAAGTGATATGCAGTATTTGTTTGTATTGATACCAACTCGTTTATCCATAAAAGTAAAGAATGGTTAATTGGCGGGATAAACTTAAACAAGGATTAAAGATGAAAAAAATTACCCTAACGTTGAGCGCCATTGCTTTAGCGTTCAGCTTTTCAGCTGCATCTCAAGCTAAGATCCCAATGCCAGCAACGGTTAGTCCCGGTGTTACTGTTATTGAATTAGCGCAACAGCAGCCAGTAAATTGGGTTTCAATTGAACAAATTAAAAAAAGTTTAGATGGTAAAGCGCCAATGGCGGTCGGATTTGATATCGACGATACTGTTTTATTTTCAAGCCCAGGTTTTTATCGCGGAAAAATTGAATTTTCACCAAATGATTATAGCTATCTGAAAAATCCTCAGTTCTGGGAAAAAATGAATAACGAGTGGGATCAATTCAGTATGCCTAAACAAGTAGGTGTAGATTTAGTTAAAATGCACCTAGCGAGAGGCGACACTGTTTACTTCATTACGGGTCGTACAAAAACTAAAACCGAAACTGTGACTAAATACGTACAAGAAGGTTTAGCTATCCCTGCAGATAAAATGCAACCTGTTATTTTTGCCGGTGATGAGCCAGGACAAAATAATAAAGTCAGCTGGATGCGTGATCACAAGCTGACTATTTATTATGGTGATGCGGATGCAGATATCGCAGCAGCAAAAGAATTAAATATCCGTGGAATTCGTGTGTTAAGAGCGGCAAACTCATCTTACCAGCCATTGCCAAAAGCAGGTCAGTTTGGTGAAGAAGTTGTTATCAACTCAGAATATTAAAATTGTTTAATATCAATAGCTAAAGGTATTTATTGCCTTTAGCTATTTTTATATTAAATACCGAAAATTAAATAATAAAAGTCATCAATATTCAGTATTCAGATATTTTTAGTCGATTTAAACTGAAAATGATCTTATTCATTAGTTAAATTCTTATTTATTTCCATTCTTAATGCTATTTTGTCTTTCAATAAAGACAAAATTAGTCTATTCCTATAACATTCGTTTTCAAATTAAATACAATAAATTTGCAACTATAATAAAAACTATTGTTATCCATGTAGTAACTTAAGGTGGATGTATGGCAAAGAGAAGAGTGAAAGCTCTGCAAGTCTCGGTAATCTGTGGGCTGATGACATTACAATTTCCTGCATTTTCAGAACAAGAAAATATGCAGTTAAATACGACGGAAATGCAGCAGCCACAAGTTGTTGAATTGAATCAAGTGGTCACGGTTACACCAGCAGAAAGTTTGGTAAAGATAACATCGTCATTACCGGCTGATGTTAAACCTATTTTTACCACACAACTGGCTAAAATATATGCCGATCGGCAAATGAAGTTGTTGTGGCAAGATGAAACGGCTATCGAACAATTTCAACGACAATTAGCTGAACTTTCACTTTCAGGGGTGCAACCTCAGTTTAGTGAGTGGTTGTTGTTACTTGAAGATAGCCAATTAAGTGAATTAGGCCGAGATGTCATTTTATCTGATGCCATGATGGGCTATATACAATACCTATCTTCTGTTGAGGCAAGTGGCCAATATTGGTTATATACTAGTCGTCCATATAAAATAATAGCGCCAACAGCACCGCAAATGAAACCTTGGCTCGATGCGGCTTCTGAAAATAGGTTAGGAGCGTGGGTTAAGTCCCAAGCAATTAATCATCCGCTGTACCAGCCGATGCGCGAAGAAATGCTTAAACAGCTCGCCATGACTGAAGATGCGCTCGAAATTACCAGCACGACATCATTAAAGCCTGGGCAATCAAGTGATGATGTTATTACCTTGAGAGAAATCTTATATCGTGATGGATTGCTCGATAGCAGTGCTATTTCCACAGAAGTTGATGCGTCGGCTTCGCCAGAGGAAATCGCCAAAGCGACGGCAGCAGCTCGTTTATATAGCAATGATCTTGTTGAAGCCGTAAAAAAATTCCAATTACAATATGGCTTAGATGCTGATGGTGTGGTGGGTAAAGGCTCTAAAGTTTGGTTGAATATGAAACCAAAACAAAAAGCCGCCTTGATGGCATTAAATATTCAACGCTTACGTATTATACCAGCAAGTAATGGCACTGGTATTTTAGTCAATATTCCCGGTTACTCGCTAGATTTTTATTTAAACGATGAGGTCATTTTAGACTCTAAAGTGATTGTCGGACGCGCGGATCGTAAAACACCGATTATGAGCAGCGCTTTAAATAATGTGGTGATTAACCCGCCTTGGAGTGTGCCAACTAGTATGGCACGTAAAGATATCGCGCCAAAAGGGAAGCAAGATCCTAGCTATTTTAGCCGCAGAGGTTATACGGTCTACTCAGGATGGGGACAGGATTCATTTGAAATCGACCCTTACTCTATTGATTGGGAAAATATTACACCCGCGAATTTTCCATATCGAGTCAGACAAGCACCGGGACCAACAAACTCTTTAGGCCGCTATAAATTTAATATGCCAAGCTCGGATGCGATTTATTTACATGATACGCCAAACCACAGCTTATTTAATCGTAATGCGAGGGCAATAAGTTCAGGTTGTGTGCGCGTGAATAAAGCCAGTGAATTAGCGACAATTCTGCTTGGTGATGCGGGTTGGGAGCAAAAGCGTATTGATGGTGCGTTAAAAGAAGGCTCAACGCGTTATGTGAATATACCGGATAGAATCCCTGTTTATTTGTATTATCAAACGGCTTGGGTGGATAAAGATCAACAAGCGCAATATCGTGCTGATATTTATCAATATGATAAGAGCATTGATGGTACGGAAAAATATTTGCCAGCTATAAAAAGTATTCTGCGCTAATCCATTTCTTTTTATTCAGGGAAGGTAACTTCCCTGAATATTCATCGCGATTCATAACTATTCACATCAATTCCATTGCTCAATATTTTTTATTATTTAAGCTAAGTTCACAAGTTGAGACGTGCAGCTAAATTATCATTGAATGATTTTTAGTGATAAAACTCACCTTTTAGCGTAAATGACATAAAATTTGTTTATTTTATGCATTAATTTACATAATTATACATTAAAGCTAAATATCATTTGCTAAACTGAATCAGTTCTGATGTTTCTTTTTAAATAACGAAGACCCGAGTTATCACCTATGGATATAATTGACCAAAACCGCAGGAAGTGGTTGGGAATTGGTGCGGCTACTATCGGCCTCAGCTTATTACCTAGCCATGTATTTGCTGCCATGACGACACCACGACCAAGAATTCTACGATTTGAAAATCTCAATACTGGCGAATTTTTAAAAACTGAATTTTTCAATGGCCGCAGTTATAACAAATCTGAGCTTGCGCGTTTGAATCACATGTTTCGTGATTACCGTTGCGATAAAGTGAAAACTATCGACCCTAAGCTGTTCGATCAAATTTATTTATTACAGATGTTGATGGGAACTAATAAACCGGTTCAGTTAATTTCTGGATATCGCTCATTGGAAACCAATAATTCATTACGTAAAAAAGGCTCTGGTGTGGCGAAAAAAAGCTATCATACCCGTGGTCAAGCAATGGATTTTCATATTGAAGGTTTACAGCTAAGTAACATCCGTAAAGCAGCGTTAAAAATGAAAGCTGGCGGTGTAGGTTATTATCCAAGAAGCAATTTCGTACATATCGATACAGGACCGGCAAGAACATGGTAATCTGTGCATAGGTGACACAGATTACGGAGTAATTGCTCGATGAAATATACTATTATCCCAGTAACACCCTTTATGCAAAATTGCCATGTTATTTGGGATGAAAATTCAATGGAAGCTGTCATTGTCGATCCGGGCGGTGAGGCAGAAAAATTAATTTCTGCAATTGAAAGCCGTGGATTGAAGTTGACTAAAATTCTATTAACCCACGGTCATTCCGATCACATCGGTGCTTCAGCTATACTTTCAAAACATTTCTCAGTTCCCATTCATGGGCCACAGAAAGAAGATGCTTTCTGGATTGAAAACTTAGCCGAACAAAATGCGATGTTTTATATTGGCGATTGCCCAGACTTCACACCAGATTATTGGTTAGAAGAAGGTGATAAGATAACCTGTGGTGATATCAGCTTTGATGTGTTGCACTGTCCGGGGCATACACCAGGACACATTATTTTTGTCAATCACGCAGATAAACTGATATCCATGGGTGATGTCTTATTTAAAGGCGGCGTTGGACGCAGTGACTTTCCTCGCGGCAACCATCAAGATCTAATCTCCTCGATTAAAAACAAGGTATTGCCGCTCGGTGATGATTATCAATTCATTCCGGGTCACGGCCCAATGTCTAATTTAGGACATGAGCGTCAGACCAATCCGTTTTTGCAAGATGAACAGCCTGTTTGGTAATTAATTTAACTTAATTTATTATATTATTTATTTATGCCTCATTAATGAGGCATTTTTATTTTTATGAGTGTAGATAAATTTACTCCTAATTTAATTTTGTTTATAGAATAAAATTATTGGTTTTGTTATTTTTTTTATGTTAAATAACAACTATGGATAATTAATAAATGAAAGGTAATAACTACACTATAAATTTCATGCAATATAATTTGTATAATTATATTAATGCCCCTAAAAACAAATCATTCTTTACCAATATTATGACTGAGTATGGTATCAATCATAGTAAATCAGCAGGTTATTGTTATGGGTTGGCAAATGAATTTTTAATCTATAATATAGACGATAAAGGTGCTGATTATATTCAGCAGTTGAATTATTTATATGATATTACTAGTTATGATAGAGTGGGTTTATCTGCAATAGATAAAGCAAGATATGACGCTTTGAAAATGCATGCCCAAGTTCTATTGAATGAGTATATTTATGATTTTATTAAAATCCAAGCAATTCGTGATAACTCTTTAAGAAATAGGGATTATTTTGATGGCCTAACCTATGATAAAATTAACAATAGAATGTTTGGTGATTATTTTAATGATATAATTGATAAAAACTTAAAGAAAGCTACGAAGGTTAATGAAAAAAATAAAATTTATTATCAGTATATTTATGAGTCCCAAAAAATAAAATTTAAAGAATATATTAATGCATTATATGCTAATAAGGATTTTTTTAATACAAAGGAAGGAGAAGTTTTTAGTTCTGACCCTATTTTTTTAAAATTAAAAGAAAAATTTATACGGGGGAATTTATTGTCAGAAAGTAAATACTCGGTCTCTGATGCGCATTTTTTTATTGACTCGATATCTGAAAGCATTAATAGAGATAATTATTTAAAGTTAGAGCTAACAAATAACCAGCGAGGTATTAAAGGGAATAATATACATCAGAATTATTCATTTAATACATTAGAGGGAACGACAGTAAAGAGATTTAAGGACGTCATTATTGCTCATACAGCTAAAAATAAAACACCACTCTATTATCAATTGATTTTAGGTAACCACGCGGTTGTTGTTAGCGCAAAATATAACAATAAAAATCAATCATGGGAATATTCATTCTTTGATCCTAATAGTGGTGTTACGACGATTAACAAACAGATTGATTTTTTTTCTTATTTAGATGATCACATTAAAATAAATGCTGAAAAAAATAAAATACCTATTTTTGATAATGATTATAATATAACTGTTAGTGAATTTAAAAAAAATTGGAATAGTGGGAGTGGTTTTAAAAAAATAAATAAAATCAGTTTAAAAATAACTGAAAATGTACTTTTAGCTGAAAGAAAAATCACTTATCAGCAAGAAGGGAGTAAGTGCAAAATAATATATAAAGAATTCAATCCGGAAAATTGTTTACTAAAAATTAAGGTTATCGTAGGGAGTGTCGAATTTATAGCATATACGGATATTTTAGATGGACAAGACCTTTATACACGGATAGTTAATAATCCTGAAACTATATCTAAAATTAAAAAAGATGTTTTTATCTCTCAAGATGGATACAAAATTTATTCGATAAATAAAGATTTCGATATCAAGACCTTTGAAAATATCAATAAGAGTCATAATAATCAAAACATTGCAAGGGATTATATTAGTGTCAACTTGCATTTAAAACCGTTGTCCAATAATGAACCCAAGCCTATTACAGGGATCCCAGAAAATCATCAACGAGCCATTACACAAGTTGCCAATGACTATAATATTATTATAGGTATGCGGCCTATTGATTATAAATCGACAAGTTTAATTGCTTCTGGTCTGTATAGCAGTAAAGGGCTCTCGATTAAAGGTAAAAGTTCAGATTGGGGACCTCATAGTGGCTTTATTCCTATTTTACAGCAGTTTGCCAAAAAATCAGCTCGGGATGAGCAAGAGAAATATAATGATTATGTAACACAGTCTATTGAGCAAGGGCATGCAAAGGCGGTGATACTTGAAGTAACTCATGAACGTATGAATGAGCTACTTAAATATAAGGTAGTGGAGCCATTGGTGGATGTAAGCTGGGGAGAATACAGCAGTAGAACAAGTGCAAAGGTGGATAATGTATCCTATCATTTTGTTCTTAAAAATATAACTCGAGGAGAAAGTAAGGTATGGCAAGTCTATCATCTATCTGGTAATAAAATAAATCCTTTCCTTGTGGTCGGTGACCCTAAAACGGGAAAAGCGATGACGGCAGATTATGATCTTTTTAGTGTTATTTTTTCAGTTTCTGAGCTAGAGCATTATGTTAGAGTGTCAGAAATGCCTTCATGGAAAGAATGGAAGGCGAGTGTTAACTATGATGAACTCACGAATGAACAGAAAAAGCTCTATCAGACTGAGGTTGAATATAATAAAAGAGAGGGGAAAGATAATGGTATTACTAATACAAAAATCAAGGAGATTAATCGAGATTTAAATAAAAAATTAGGGCGCCCTGTTGGATTAGAGTTAGTTCATCATGGGGCTGATGATGCTAATCCTGGAAGTGTGATGAAAGATAACTTCCCAATTACCTTTTTCTTACCGGATAAACTCAAAGGAAAAAATAAATTATCAGGAACAAGCCAATCGATAGATACTTATTTCCAAATGAATTCATCGGGTACGGTTATTATTAATGATGTTGAAAGCCTATCAAATTTTCAACAGTTATTAATTAATGAGGGATATCGTGCTCCTCTCAATGCTAACTGGTGTGAAGGGGAATATGCTGATTACTTTAATCCAAAAAGAAAAATATCAGATAGTTTTATTAATGCTAGAAGAGAGATACAGCGTAAGAAAAGCATCCCTATTGTTGATCAGAATTTTATTGAGGGGAAAGAAAATCAAAAAGGATATATTGATAATAACTTCGGTAAACCTATTGCGCAATTAGATATGGGCTTTGGTGATATTCAATTAGATGAAATAAATACACATAATAATGGCGTATTAGCTGGTGAGCAATCATCAAGTATTGAGTCACTTGAGCATTGGTCTGATCCAATAGATAAATATCGAAAATTACAGCAGCAGGATGCTGAAACAGTAAGAAAAATAAAACCAACTGAATATGATTATAATGTAATTATTCAAATTGAAGGTGATGAAATTGCAGCTCGTGCAACAGGTAATGCTTTTTCTAAACACCCAGACGATTCCATGGTTATTCAATATAATATGACGAATAAGCAATATAAAATATTACATGGGGATCTTCAAAGGATAAAAAAAGGTAAGGTACGCTGGATAACTGTTGGGCATGGTATTTATTATGGGAATAATGAGCCAACGTTATATGCTGGAAAGAATGCTGCAGAATATGTTAATAGCATTTTATACTTACAAAATAAAATATTAAAAAGTAAATCTCCAGATAAATTAGTCTTGCTAGGGTGCAACCTAGCGCGAGGTGGACCTAATGAAAATTTTGTAATAAAAACAATTCCTTTATTAGCTGAGTATAATGTAAGAATTCCCGTTGTTGCTTACAATAGAATGGTAAGTAATATTTACTTGGGGAATAAATTAGTTATGCCTATTGATGGTGATAGTGATTCGGTAAGTACAGATGGTTACAAGTTTACTTATCAATATAATACAGGTTCAGAGCAGGTTATAATTAATGGTAAATCTAGTGTGTTATATTTTATTAATGAAGTTCGCCGTGGTGAGATTACGTTAAATCAATTAAATGATTATATTGAACCAGATCCTATGCGCGTATTTAGGGATCTAGATACGCGCACCCTTGATATGGATTTATTAAAGAAAGTTATTTATAACCATGATGCCTATAAATTATTTGTTAATGAATTGAAAATACATAAAGGTAATCTACCTGATGATTTTTATTTTACCTTTAATGAAAAAATTAATGAATTAGGAATTAAAGAAACACCAATTTGGAAAATGGTGAGTTCTGAACGCATTCTTAACCGAGTATCAAATATTACAGCTCAAAATATTTCAGAATTAACAGTGATTATTCGCTTAACGGATGATAGAAAAGGCTTATTGCAATCAGAACGTTTAGCTGCAAGGGACCCACATAATACGTTAATTTTCCAGATGGATGTTGAAAATAAAAAAAGTATATTAGAGTATGGTTCAGCGGATTTAATTTCTTTAGTAGAGGAAAATAAAATAACTAATTGGGTAATTATTGGTGATACTGATATTATAAGAAAACCAACTGGTAAATTGGCATCTGAATTATTGGCACTGAAAAATAAATATCCATTAATAAATCCTGAAAATATTTTATATCATTCAGTAGGCCCCGCTATGATAACTGACGCGGCGGAGCATAAAGTGTTTCTTATGGACTTATCTGCAAATCTTAAATCGCATGGTATGACTTCCGAGGTTAAATCCAAATATACGCATGATTATAATCACCATCTTGCTAGTGTAAATAATGATACTCAGAGTACATCATTTTTAGGCGGAAATTCACATCAGTCATTGATTACGTTACTGGAAAAAATATCGTTAAAAGAGGTTTTAATTCAAGATATCACTAAGGTGGAACATCCTTATTTATTAAATTATTTTTCAGATGAAAATGGAGGGGTTGATATTGAAAAATTAAAAATCGCAGTATCAGACCCATTAATTAATAAAAGATTGAATGATATTTTGAGTCAAAATAAAGATTTTAATACTTTGTCAATGAACTTGCTTCTTGAATCTTCACTATCAAATAGTTATCAGCAACAAGCCGAGTATATTCATACTCTATTAATTGAGATAAAAAATGATTTATCGTTATTAAATAATTTAAGTGAAAACTCAAAACTATTATTGAGTAAAATATTTCCGGCTGGGGATGGATTTAATGGAGTTGAGTTTAATAAAGGTAAAGTTTTAGACTTAGTCACTGATGATAATAAATTCATATTATTAAGCAATAACCTAAAAGAGTTTAGTTCATCTAATTTAGTGGCAGAAGAGGCTCAGTTAAGGAGACTTTCGTTTAGTGAAGTGTTTAAAACCTATGAAAATAACCAAGCACAGCGATTGAAGCAATTTAATCAGCTGTTAAGTTATGGTTATAAAGTGGGGTTAATTAACCATGATGTTATCCGTTTAGTGGATCAACCTAGAGTGATAGACCAAACTCTGGGGGGAATGTATGGCATTGAATTTTATTTTACGGGTAGCGATACGGCGCGAGATATTATTGAGCGAAAAGCACAGCTTGAGAGAATTAAATTTAAAGGTACATTAACATCAGCAGAAAGATCATTGTTGATAAAAATGGATGAATATAGCCACTATATTAATACCGTCGTTCGTGAAAATAGTATATTGGTGGTTGATCAGTCGCTATTAAACTTATTTTCAACCGTCTCCGGTTCTGGCAATGCAATTATTTTCATAAAAGGAAAATCAGCTACTTATACGGTAATGCAAGTCAACCGTAATGGAAGTCATGAAATTAGTTTATTTGATCCTCAAGGGATACAATTTAGTATTAAAAATAGAACGTCTGAGGGAGCTCAATGGAAATTCCAACAAAAAATTAAACATTATTTTAATGAAGATATTCAACTTGCGGATGGAAAATTTATTGCGAGAGGAAAAAATGCCGGGCTCGAAGTAATGAAGAATGGCAATTTTAGAGCTGATTTCCAGGTTATTGATTTAGATTTTAAAAATATTAAAAAGGTATTGCCCTCATTACAAAATCAACGAGAATCGATTATAGAGCAAACTGCGTTTTCCCTACCTAAAAATCGCTGGGTTACTATCAATGGGGAAAAAGTTTCTTTTGTAAAATTACAGCAATTAGGCGCCACAATAGAGGGAAGAACAATTTCTCTTAGCGATTTCGATGTGGGTGGACAACATAAAAAAATTCGCTTTTCCCCTGAGAAATTATCGACCTACTTTACCTTAATGGAGGGTGGGAAAGAGGATCTCTCTTTCATTAAAGTGTTTCATGAGCAATTAAAATCAGCAGATATTTACCAACTCGTCGAGCGGAAAGCTAACTTTGCTGAGTCGGGAGCACTGAAAAAACAGTTTAAATATTTAGCGAGCAATATCGATGCTCAACAGGACGCTGTTGCGTCCTCCACATTACTCAAGGTTCGTCAAGCGGGTAACAAGCTTCCTAAATATCATCGTATTGCAAATCATGCTGGGCAAGTCATGGGAGCGGCTGGTGCGATCCAAAGTCTGATTAGCGCTTATGCTATTTTGGCCAAATTGGATAATCCCGATATTAGCGTTGAAGAAAGTAAAGAGTTAGAGAAGCAGTTTTATTTACTTGTTGCGTCTGCCTTTTTTAATTATGGCGATATGATAGTGCAACCAATGCTATTAAGTATCGCATCGAGTAAGGGGACAAGCTCATTGTTCCGGTCAAGACTTGCAATGGGCACGGTAGTGATCTTCAATTTGATAGGGATGGGAATTGATGCCTATCAAGCTTACGACAGTTTATCTAAATTGGACAGTGTAACAGACCCTAAACAGCGTGAAGACATTATTGTTAATGCCACTTTTTCTATTGTGGGTTCGGTGATCAATGGGGTGACTGTCATTGGCGTCTTAGTCGGTTCTTCGACTATTCCGGTTATAGGATTAGTTGTTGGAGGAGTATTGCTCGTGGGGGGCTGGGTTTATAACGGCATCCGAGCTGTTGAAAATATTAAAAATATTATTGATATTGACTGGGATCGCGAATTAGAAGAAGGGATCCGAGGCGCTTTTGGTTTGGAGCCAACCTTACGTAGTCAGCAAGAGATGAGTAATCAACACCAGATTAATGCATTCAAAAATCAAGATTGGGATAGGGATCTGATTTTATTCGAAAGTAATATTCAGCATGCAGGTTTTGGTCATCACCTCAGTATTGTTGAAAAACCCATCTCTGAACCTTTGCAGAGATATTATTTAGTTGATAATCATAGGAATTACTTCCATGGAACTTTCTCTACTGAAAAATTAGGATCAGGAAATATTGTTTTCTGTTTTTTACGTAATGGAGCCCCTACGTTTACAGCTGAAGAAGCCGATTTCATTTTACAAATTGAACTCGCTAGAAATAGAGGCTGGTTTAAACGTTTAAAAACTCTCTATAAAAGCTATGAAAGTATTGAGCCAGATTATCGTAAAAAGATTCATTTTAAGCGGGAAGCTAAAGAGATAATAGACCTTAAGCCGATAGGCAGAGTCTCGACTAATGAGCATTATTCTTTAAATACTAGTTATAAGAACCCATTATTTGATGAATTTAAAGTCCGGCATCAGGTGCTAGATAATAATTTATCATTGCCCCTAGATAGGCAATTAAAGAATTCAGCTTCAGAACAAATTAATTTTTATTCAACCAATACTCAATTTAGTGTGTTTGGGCAGCGCTTGATTAGCGCTGATGAACGCTTCTTTAGTGAAAATTTGGTGAATAATACTTATCGCACGGCATTACATATAGAAAGCACATTTAGCCAAGGGATAAGTTGGAATACAGCTAATGGTAATGATGTGCTTATCGGAAAAAAATCACAAAAAAATTCCTTTCAGGTTTTACTTGGTGAAAAATATTTCGCAGGTGGGGACAGCGATGATTTATTTTTTATGCGTGATTGTAGCGTAAGTTCATTAATGTCACGCGGAGGGAAATTACCAACTAAATATTTAGATGGTCAAGGTGGGCAAGATACCGTCATTATTGATAGCTTACCGAAGAACCATCAGGTGCTTGTCGATTTAAATGCAAATACGCTGAATTATCAGGAACAAAGTTCTCTTATCGTTATTCCAGCGGCGAACTTACAAGCAATGGAAAATGTGGTGGTAAGGGGAAATAGCGATGACACTTTACAGGGAAATGATGCGGTTAATATATTAGATGGTGGGCTTGGCTTTGATGTATTGGAAGGAAAAGGAGGCGATGATCTGCTTATTTTAACCCAAGGTAGAGCGCTAGGTGGTGATGGTAATGATAGCTATCGTATTCGCCGTTTTGACTGGTCTGAACATGTTAGTGATTTTTATCTTACAGAACGTTATTTTGACATAAAAGAAAAAGTTGTTAAAACTCGAAGGTATCATAACCCTGTCTATATACAGGGTAATAGAATATATCAAACGGAAGTAATGATTAATGAATATAATCGTTCACAAAGCCGAGTCAATTTAGAATATTCCTTAGATGAAATAATACAAATACGGTTAAGTGGTAATAACTTGGTCTTAACAATAAAATTGGCGGACCACGTGATTGGTGGACAAAGTTTTGCAAATGTAGAAAGTGAAGTATCAATTGTGTTAGAAAATGTGTTTGAATCAGATGGCGATTCGAAAACGCTGCATCATATCTATCAGCTACAAACACGTGATGGTTGGGTGATGACAACTCAACAAGATAAAACACGACCTCATCAATATTTCAGCTTAAGTTATATTCAAGAATATGATCAGTTACCAGCCCCTGAACATAAATCCGTCAAAATAGATGAGCTAGCTAATTGTATAACGATAAATCAATCTCGTTGCCATATTGCCCCTGAATGGGGTTGGTTTACCCCGATTGGCCGTGCTGAGCATTTATCCTATTACGGCAATGATAAAAATAATTTATTACCACTTATCAAGAGTGGTAGTTATATTGAAATTAGTCGTGGAATCGATACTTACCAAATTGTGCAAGGAAAAGATGAATATGGGCAAATTGTGTTCGACTTTTCTAAAGTGAAGGATAGTTTTACTAAATCGGATAGTGTGAATTTATTATTGCCGACTGAGAATGGTTATTCACTACACATGGATGGCTATGAGATTTACTCTATTAATAATTCAGGGAAAAAACAATTAGATATCAAGTTTACTAATGTCGGAGAGCACCTGACGGAGGTTGTTTTACTGCAAGATAAACACAGCAACGTATTTAAAGTGAATCTAAAGGAGGGCTTTATAACGCCAATAAAACCCGTCATGGAGAGCAGTGACCACGCTGACCAAATAATCCTACCTGCAGGTTATATATCAGAAGAGCATGTTATTGATGGGGGGAATGGTGACGATATAATTATCAGCAGAAGCTTAGACAGTTACGTCCTATTAGGTGGTAAGGGTGATGATAATATTAAGGCCTCAGTCGGAAATAATGTTCTGTATGGCGGCGCTGGGATTAATTCGGTTAGCGGTGGGCTAGGTGATGACCTACTGTTATCGAGTGATGGCAGTGATGCTTTAATGGGTGGGGAGGGAAGTGACCATTATGTGATTGAGGGTAACCAGGCGGGTGGGGTTTATATTGTAGATGATGCGGGGCACAATCATATTCACTTGGTCAACTTTAAAGACGATCCGATAAAGCAAAGTAATGAGGAATACCTGCTCTATTCTTCAGCAGGCGGTAAAATTGTCAAAATTAAACGACCTAGCGATGACAGCGCGGCTAATTTTAACATTCATCATTATGAACGATTGGATGAAAAATTTATTGCATCCACAGGTGATGGTATGACACCGCTCGTGAATTATTTATCTAAAAAATTGCATGAAGAAAAGCATTTCGGAGAGCTTGCTACTTGGAAGCCAACTGAGAAACTGGCTGACACGCTAAAAGGGCTGACCGTGAAACCCGTAATGCTAACAGCGGGTAATGATGGAAGGACGCTACAGCCTGACAGTAGGAGAGATAACTGGTTCATTGATGCTTTATCTGACAATGATGAGATCATGGATATGACTGAGTACGGTCGTGTGATAAAAGGTGGTGGTGGTAATGATAAACTGATTGCGACTGGCGGAGAGAATGTGCTGTATGGTGGGCAAGGTAATGATGTTTTATTGGCACAGGGTATGCATCAGGATGTGTTGATCTCATTAGATGGAGAAGACCAATTATCGGCAGATAAAGGAGATGATCTCTACATTATCAGTGGCCATGGTGAAGGGGATGTGACGGTCACTGATTTTGCTGGGCGAAATAAGCTGCTATTGATTGGTTTTGAGCGTAACGACACCGATGGCAATCAGTTATCCGCAACGGTGACTGAAACGAAATATGAATCAAAGAGTGGAAGAGTCGTGACGTTACGCCATAACAACCATTTGAATAAAGTGGCTAATGTAACCGAGGTGAATTATCTTAACGACCACAGGCTGCTATCAAAACAAAATATAGATCAAACCGTTGAACGTTTGATACAGCTACTCGCCGAGCAACGTATAGCCTATGAAAGTAACCTTGATTCTACGATAAAGAATGGTAATTATAGAAAAAATTGGGGGGCGGCACAAATAACAGAGCACTTCCTCAGCAACCTTAAATAACCATCTCTAAAAAATGGCCAGTCAGAGAATTCACTGACTGGCCTATTGATGATATCAACGGTTAAACCGCAAAAAGTGATAAGCTTGGCTTATAGCACTTTTACAATCGCATCACACAAAGGAACCATGTTCTCAAGTGTTAAGCCAGCGACGTTAATACGACCAGAGCTTACTGCATAAATACCAAATTCGCTACGCAGGCGTTCTACTTGCTCTTTGGTTAAGCCACTGAATGAGAACATACCGTTTTGGTTGATGATGAAGCTAAAGTCTTGTTTAGCGCCTTTCTCTTCCAACGTTTTTACGAGCAGCTGGCGCATACGTTTAATACGTTCACGCATTGATGTTAGTTCTTGGATCCATTCTGCTTTTAAATTTTCATCAGACAAAATGGTTGTGACAACAGCTGCGCCATGAGCGGGCGGATTTGAGTAGTTAGCACGGATAACGGCTTTCGCTTGGCTAAATGCACGCTCTGCGTTATCGCTGTCTTTGGCGATAATGGTGCAAGCGCCAACACGTTCGTTGTATAAGCCGAAGTTTTTCGAGAAAGAGCTCGCGACAATCATTTCTGGATTGTTTTTGGTGAAAATACGCAGGCCTTCAGCATCTTCATCTAAGCCTTTGGCAAAACCTTGGTAAGCAAAGTCAAAAATAGGCAGTAAACCTTTTTCTGCACATAAGTCTGCGAGAATAGACCACTGCTCGGCTGTTGGGTCGATACCTGTTGGGTTATGGCAACAACCATGCAGTACGATTGCATCACCCGCTGTAGCGTCTGCTAGGCTGCTTATCATACCTTCAAAATCGATATCATGTTTAGCGGCACTGTAATAGCTATAAGTTTTAACTTCTAAACCAGCGGCTTCAAAAATATTGTTATGGTTAGGCCAAGTTGGGCCGCTTATCCAAACACGTTTTGCATTGGTTTGTTTTGCAATGAAATCAGCTGCGATACGTAATGCACCTGTACCGCCCGGCGCTTGTGCAGTGCGTGCACGTTTAGAGGTTACGATTTCATGGTTTTCACCAAATAGTAATATTTGGGTGACTCGACCAAACTCAGGCATTCCACTGATAGCAAGATAGTTTTTAGTATTTTCGTTATCAAGCAGAAATTTCTCTGCTTTTTTAACAGTATCAAGCACAGGTGTTTTACCTGATTCGTCTTTGTAGACGCCAATACCTAAGTTAATTTTGTTATCTCGAGGATCCGCACGGAAACTATCAGCAAGACCGAGAATAGGGTCCGCAGGGGCAGCAGTGATTTTTTCAAACATGTTATCGATTCCAAAGCTCTGTTGTTAGCTGAAAGGTGGTTTAGCCGAAAATGTCGAGTTCTCAGGGTAACGTGAGCGAAGGGATTTGCCAACTGTTTTACCGATAATTGGTGAGATCTTGTGAACTAGATAGATATTGCCTGCAATACGACCAGTAATCGCCAGTAATACAGTGATATTGTCTAATTATTAGTTTTTAAAGCAAGATAATGAGTGTGGTGATGAGAGTGTTGATTGTATTTTTAGAGGAAATGCATTATTTAGCGCTTAGCTTAGATGAGCCAAAGTCGTGGGTGATAATAGGCATCGTAATTACAAGATAGGGAGATAAAGCGATAAGTGATGCTGCGAATAATAACCAATAAAAAAGCAGCACCGAAGTGCTGCTTTCAAAAACATATTTACTGTTTCAAAATTATCAGTTAGCTGATAATTAGAATTGGTAAACTAGACCTAAACCAACTACGTTGTCTGTCATCAGACCGTAAGTTTTAGAGAAGTCATTGTCTTTCAGCAGGTTGATTTTGTAATCAACAACTGCAGACATGTTTTTGTTGAAGTAGTAGTAAGAACCTACAGAGATGTATTTAACGATGTCGCCGTTACCGCCTGCGATATCTTTACCTTTTGATTGGTTATAACCTAAAGATGGTTTCAAACCGAAATCGAACAGGTACTGTGCTACTAACTCAACGTTTTCAGTTTTGTTAGCAATAGTATCATTTTTACCGAAGTGGGTAGTATTCAGTGCTTGACCATACATAGCAGCTAAGTAAACATTGTTAGCGTCGAATTTACCACCAACGTTCCATGCTTGAGCTTTATCGCCACCAGCAGCTGTTGTATTTTTCTGTGCAGGAGTACGTGAAGAGTTAGAATAACCACCACCCAGAGTCACGCCCCAACCTAAGTCATAAGCGGTAGATAGACCGTAGCCGTCACCGTTATTTTCGTAAGCTGTTTTAGCACTAGATTTGTTGTTGTCGCCATTTTTGCCTTGGTATTGCAGGGCAAAGCTTAGGCCATCAACATAACCGAATGCATTGTTGTTACGGTAAGTTAATAGGTTACGGTTACGGCTAGTCATGAACGTGTCAGTCTGAGCCATAGTGTCGCCGCCCCATAAAGGCATAACGTCGGTCCATGCGTTCGTATCATAGATTACGCCGTAGTTACGGCCGTAGTCGATTGAACCGAAATCAGCGAATTTCAAACCAGCGTAAGCTAAACGGTTTTTGTTTTCGTTGTTAGTTTCAGTTTTGTTAGTTTTAGTTTCCCACTCGAAACGACCAAAACCAGTCAGTTGATCAGTGATTTGAGTGTCGCCTTTGATACCTACACGAACACGTGAATCATCACCGTCTTGGCTTGGTTTTGCATCACCCTTGCTGTCTTTTTTATCAGCAGATGCGAAATAGTGACGAACGTCAACTTTACCGTAAACGTCTAATTTGTTGCCGTCTTTGTTATAAACTTCAGCTGCGTTTGCTGCGCCTGCAGACAACAGAGCTGGGATAACTATTGCAAGAATATTGCGCTTCATCATTATTATTACCCTCATTGGTGTTATTTTCGGACACCTGCCACTGCCAAAAATAATTCTCAAATTTATTTGGAACTATTTATGAGAGATTAGTGTCGTCTATGTCGGCGACCAGTGTTCCATTGCTAAATAAATTAATCCACCCTCAAAGTGCTACAAAAACGAAGTTTCTGTAACAAATGGTAATAATGTGTTTCAAAATGTAAAAAATAGATCAAATAATAACCGCACATCGTACCAGTTTAAAAAATATTACAAAAATAAGTGAACTTTTTCACAAGGCGAATTGAGCTTTTTTTGAGCGACTTAGGGAAACTCGAATGCTGTTTTGTGCTAAAAGAAGTCAGTAATTGGATCGCAAAAGCAGATAATTCTTAGCTATTCCTTATAAGATTGAATAACAGGCCACTTATAAGGCGATAACGGAAAATTTGTGATTGAGTTAACAACTATACAGAATTTATGCTGAGGTATAAAAACAGAATAATAATTAAGATTTCTACAAAAAGTATTGGGCCAATCTGATGATTGACCCAATATTTAGCAAATTAACTCAGTAGAAACAGAAAGTAAAAAATACTTAGCTAATTTGTGACACTAGAATGAAGCATTTCTTGGGGTACGTGGGAATGCAATAACTTCACGCACGTTGCCAACACCTGTGACATACGCCACTAAACGTTCGAAACCTAAGCCGAATCCTGAATGTGGCACTGTGCCGTAACGACGCAGATCGCGATACCACCAGTAATCTTCTTTATTCATACCCATCTCTTCAAGACGCGCATCTAGCATATCAAGACGTTCTTCACGTTGTGAGCCACCGATGATCTCACCAATACCCGGTGCTAATACGTCCATTGCGGCAACGGTTTTACCGTCTTCGTTGAGGCGCATATAAAAAGCTTTAATATCTTTCGGGTAATTTTTAACCACAACAGGTGCTTTAAAGTGTTGTTCTGCTAAATAACGCTCATGTTCAGATGACATATCAACACCCCAATAAACTGGGTTTTCAAATTTCTGACCACAATTTTCGAGGATTTTTATCGCATCGGTGTAATCCACTTGTGCGAAATCTGAATTAACAAAGCTTTCAAGGCGATTGATTACTTCTTTATCAACACGCTGAGCAAAGAACTCTAAGTCGTCACGGCGTTCATCTAATGCGGCTTTAAAAGCATATTTGAGCATTTGCTCTGCAAGGCCTGCAATATCGTCTAGGTTTGCAAAAGCCACTTCAGGTTCCAACATCCAAAATTCAGCCAAGTGACGGCTAGTATTTGAATTTTCAGCACGGAAAGTGGGTCCGAAAGTGTAGATTTTGCTAATAGCAGTAGCATAAGCTTCGCCATTAAGCTGACCTGAAACCGTTAGGAACGCTTCGCGACCAAAAAAGTCTTCGCTAAAATCAACTTCGCCTTTGTCATTGCGCGGTAAGTTGTTGTAGTCCAGTGTGGAAACACGGAACATTTCACCGGCACCTTCGGTATCTGATGCGGTGATTAATGGGGTTGATACCCAGAAATAACCTTGTTCATCAAAGAAGCGATGAAGTGCTTGTGCCAATGTATGGCGAACTCGTGCAACCGCACCAATTAAGTTAGTACGTGGGCGCAAGTGAGCCGCTTCGCGTAAAAACTCAACGCTATGGCGTTTTGCTGCCATAGGGTAGGTGTCAGGATCATCAATCCAACCGACAACTTTCACGGCTGTCGCGTCAAGTTCAAAGGATTGTCCTTGACCTGGCGATTCTTTAACGGTGCCTGTGACTTCAACTGAGCAACCGGTTGTTAGATGAAGGACTTCGTCATTATAATTTGATAAATTATTATTGATGATAGCCTGTAATGGGTTAAAGCAAGAACCGTCATAAACGGCGAGGAAAGAAAAACCAGCATTTGAATCTCTCCTTGTACGTACCCAGCCTTGAACGGTGACTTCTGAGCCTACCGCCACTCGGCCTTGCAGTACGTCGACTACAGGCGCTACTATCATAAAATTTACTCTCTTTTAATTTAACGATATCTACTTTAACTATCTCAATCCGTCATACTTCAAGCTGTAGATGCGTTGGCTTCGCAAATCGAACCTAGTCACATACTTATGTATGCTCCTAGGTCTCAATTTGTTTGCCGCCTTCCTACAACTCGAATTATTTAGGATATAACTCAAATCGTATTAAAATCATTTAATAAATTGAATTGCTAGATATTCCTTATTTAAGGTATAGCAATCAATGTATAACGAATAAAATAGTAAAGTAGGGATATATTAACGAAATCCCATATTTCAGGGGCCAAAGCTCTATGTTACTTGCCATTTAGTAGGAAACAAGTAAAAAATCGCTACAAACCTTTCTATTTGAATATAAACGATAGAGATAGGGCTCAAAAGCTATAGTAATAGTAAGCAGGCGAAAGCAAAAGCGCTTTTAAAGCGCCGCATAAGAAAAATGTAAATTCTTATGCGGCGAGGCTAAAAATAGGGGTGAGGACTAGCTGGCTTTTTCCAGTTTAGGTAGGTCAAAAGCTTTTCTGAGTTGGTTGACGAATTCATCGTCTTCACACATCGTTTTGCCTGGACTGTCGGATAATTTCGCGACGGGCTTTCCATTACATTCAACTAATTTAATCACAATATTCAGCGGCACGACATTAGGAATATTGCAGGTCAGTCGTGTGCCAATACCGAAAACTAAATTAATTCGCTGATGGAAGTAGCGATAAAGCTCAAGGGCTTTTTGCAAATCAAGGCTATCAGAAAAGACCAATGTTTTGCTTAGCGGATCTATACCTAATTTTTCATAGTGGGCAATGGCTTTTTTACCCCATTCAATCGGATCGCCCGAATCATGGCGTAATCCTTGGTAGCGCTTCGCAAAATTTTCATCAAAGTCGCGTAAAAATGCATCCATAGTGATACAGTCAGTCAATGCAATACCGAGTTGATCAGGATATTCGTTAAGCCAACTTTGTAGCGCTTCGCGCTGACTATTGGATAATTCAGGGCTTATTTGTTGGTGCGCTTGGAACCATTCATGGGCTTGTGTGCCAACGGGTATCAAGTCTAACTCGTGGGCGAGCTTGTAATTACTTGTCCCAACCAAATAAGGGAATTCATTTTTTAGCATAGAAACAATGGCAGATTGCACACTGTAGGAGAAACGCCTACGTGTACCGAAATCCATTAGTTTAAAGTTAGATAGGTCAAGTTGGTTTTCGGATGCTTGGCTATAGAAAATAGTCAGTAATTTTCTTAACTGGTTAACGGCATCTTCATCAGTGACATTTGGATGTCTATCACGTTGGACTATTTCACTGACTAGCGCAAGAAGGGGGACTTCCCACAGGATCACTTCACGCCATGGACCACTTATACGAATAGCTAATTGCCCGTCATCAGTGACAGAAACCTTAACTTGTTCAGGGTTAAAACGAAATGATTTAAACCAAGTGAGATAGTCTTCTTGGAAAAATGGCAGGCTACGTAAGAAGCTTAATTCTTCATCAGAAAGTGATAGTTTCGCCATCAAGTTAATTTGCTGTTGGATCGCATTTGCGTAGGCACCTAAGCGCTCACTGCTACGGCAACGAAACTCAGCAACCACCGGCACTTGGTTGTAGTGGTGAAAGACCGCCTGCTGCATATGGAGCTTATAAGCATCGGTGTCGAGTAGTGATGTAATAATTGGTGTAGCGTCTAAATTCATGGCGCGCAGGCATCCTCTCGGAGCTTATCTACTTAGTTATACCCATCATATTCATGTACACGTAAACGTCATTGAGTTGCTCTATTCGACGCTGTCATGTCACTTGAATTATCAAGGGTCTAAATCATTAAAGTTGCAAAAGTATACTCACTTTACCAAAAGATTGAAGTTTTATTCTATCTTGATGTGCCGTGAGGACATTTCAACTTTAATTCACCTGTTTATTTTTTAATGTATTGCTTTCAAATCAATGTGTAATACTTTCAAATGAATATCTAAAATAGACGAATTAAGCAAATAATTTGAATGCTAATAATTTACTGTGAGTGATACCACAAAAAGGAACTAATCACCGATTGATACTAACAGGTAATGAAATATTTAATAGTGGGATAGCACCAACAAACAAACGATTTGTTAACAAAGTTAGGTACGGTTATAGATAAAGTGACAACATTCTTATATAAAAGCTTAATATCTTTTGATGAAAATGTTTCTCAAATCCGTTCACATTATCAGTTGTTATAGTATTGTATGAAGTAACAAAACAGCACGATACTGAATTAACGCATAATAAGGTTACCTTATGACCCAGTTACGACAAGCAAAATATCGCCATGATTATCAAGCTCCTGATTATACTATCAATGAAATCGCACTCGATTTTAACCTTGACCCAGTAAAGACTGTAGTAACGGCAGTCAGTAAGGTTAAACGTCTTAATCCTCAATCTTCGACGCTTGAGTTACATGGTGAAGATTTATCACTCATTAGCCTTGAAATCGATGGTCAGGCTTGGACTCAATATAAAGAAGAAGACGGAAAATTAATTATTGAGGGCTTACCTGAAACATTTACCTTGCGCATTGTGAATGAAATCAGCCCTGAAAAAAATACCGCATTAGAAGGTTTGTATGTTTCTGGGGAAGCATTGTGTACGCAATGCGAGGCCGAAGGCTTCCGTCATATCACCTACTTTCAAGACAGGCCTGACGTTTTAGCCCGTTACACCACAACTATCACCGCAGATAAAACACGTTACCCTTACTTATTATCAAATGGTAATCGTGTTGCAAAAGGTGAGCTGGAAGATGGCCGTCATTGGGTTAAATGGGAAGATCCATTCCCAAAACCAAGTTATTTATTTGCAGTTGTCGCGGGTGATTTTGATGTTTTAAAAGATGTTTTTATTACCCGTAGTGGTCGCGAAGTCGCCTTAGAGTTGTTTGTTGATAAAGGTAATTTAGACCGTGCGCCTTGGGCAATGCAGTCATTGAAAAATGCCATGAAATGGGATGAAGAGCGTTTTGGCCTTGAATATGATCTTGATATTTATATGATTGTGGCCGTTGATTTCTTCAATATGGGCGCAATGGAAAATAAAGGCCTGAATGTTTTCAACTCTAAATATGTTTTAGCGAAAAGTGAAACGGCGACAGATAAAGATTATCTCGGTATTGAATCGGTCATTGGTCATGAATATTTTCATAACTGGACCGGTAACCGTATCACTTGTCGCGATTGGTTCCAATTAAGTCTAAAAGAAGGTTTGACTGTTTTTCGCGATCAAGAATTTAGTTCAGATTTAGGTTCTCGCTCAGTAAATCGTATCAACAATGTTAAAGTGATGCGTGCGGCTCAATTTGCTGAAGATGCAAGCCCAATGGCACATCCAATTCGCCCTGAAAAAGTTATTGAAATGAATAACTTTTATACTTTGACCGTCTATGAAAAGGGATCTGAAGTTATTCGGATGATCCACACATTACTCGGCGAAGAGATGTTTCAAGCAGGTATGCAGTTATATGTACATCGCCATGATGGTAGCGCCGCGACTTGTGATGATTTTGTTCAAGCGATGGAAGATGCATCAAATGTCGATTTATCACTATTTCGTCGTTGGTATAGCCAATCAGGCACGCCAGTATTAACGGTACGCGATGAATATTTGCCTGAAAAGCAACAATATGTTCTGCATGTGAGCCAAATGACGCCACCTACAGCAGATCAAGCTGAAAAACTTCCTCTGCATATTCCTTTGGATATTGAATTGTATGGACAAGATGGCGCGGTGATCCCATTAAAACGCGAAGGGAATCAGGTAAATTCAGTTTTAAATATTACCCAAGAGTCGCAAACTTTTGTTTTTGATGAAATCACCAGTCAACCAGTACCTTCGTTGCTACGTGAGTTTTCAGCGCCTGTTAAGCTTGACTATCCTTATACTGATGAGCAACTAGCCTTCTTAATGCAACATGCCAGCAATGAATTCTCACGTTGGGATGCGGCTCAGCAGTTAATTAATAACTATGCGAAAATCAACGTTGCAAAATTTCATCAGGGTGAAGCGTTAGTTTTACCTGAGCATGTCATTGATGCGTTTCGAGCTGTGCTGTTGAGTGATTCAATTGATCCGGCTTTGGCTGCATTGATTTTAACGTTGCCATCAGAAAATGAGATTGCGGAACAATTCCCTGTGATTGATCCTGTTGCTATTCATGAAGTTCATAATTTCATTTATGGTCAACTGGCTACCCAATTACATGATGAATTTTTGGCGGTATATGGTTCAATTAAAATTGATGGATATCGAGTTGATCACCAAGACATTGCTAAGCGTGCATTACGTAATACTTGCTTGCAATATCTTGCTGCGGGTGACGATAAGGAATTGGCCAATAAATTGGTTCAAAACCAATATAAAACCGCGGATAACATGACTGACTCGCTAGCTGCGCTAACCGCAGCTTATGAAGAGAAATTGCCTTGTCATGTTGAATTAATGGCTGATTTTGATGAACGCTGGCACCATGATGGTCTGGTGATGGATAAATGGTTTGCTTTGCAAGGCGCTAATTCTTCTAAAGATGCGCTAGAAAATGTCCGAAAATTATTAAATCATCGTTCATTTAGTATGAGTAATCCAAACCGTATTCGTTCATTAGTCGGGGCTTTCACGGCAGGTAACCCAGTGAATTTTCATGCAGAAGATAGCAGTGGATATCAATTCTTATATGAAATATTAGTTGATTTAAACACGCGTAACCCGCAAGTTGCCTCAAGATTGATTGAGCCGTTAATTCGCTTAAAGCGTTATGATGAAAAGCGTCAAGGTTTGATGCGTAATATCCTTTTGCAATTAAAAGCATTAGACAACCTTTCAGGGGATTTATTTGAGAAGGTGACTAAAGCGTTAGAAAGCTAACAGTATCAAAACTAGGTTTATATATTTCCTAAATGGGATAACGATTAAACTGTCAATTTAAGCCCTTAAATTAAATTTTAGGGGCTTTTTATTATCTATTATTTTTATCTTGTTGTTGTCCTCGCATATCTAACAGGGTCTTAAATGGTGATAAATCAATCAAACATCATTTTTATTGATTTTTTCATGGGTAAATAACGTCAAGTTAAGGTAGTCTATAGCGCGTTTTATCGAATGAAAAATAAGCTATGTTATTAGGGGCTCGGCAAACTAAATTGGCGAGTGTATTGGCACGCGCAATATTGTGTCTTTCTTTACGCTTAGACATGTATTCGCATAGATAGAAAATAGGTTATTGAATATGTTATATCACCTTGCCCGCAAGGCACTATTTCAGTTCGACCCTGAAAAAGCTCACGAATTGACTTTTCGTCAGCTCCAACGTTTAACTAATTCCCCTCTAAAATTCCTTTTACGCCAATCTGTTGCGACTAAACCTGTTCAATGCATGGGACTTTCGTTTAAGAATCCCTTAGGGCTTGCTGCGGGTTTAGACAAAGATGGTGATTGTATTGATGCTTTCGGCGCTATGGGTTTTGGTTTTGTTGAGATTGGAACGATTACGCCGAAACCACAGTCAGGTAATGACAAGCCGCGTTTGTTTAGATTAGTCGAAGCGGAAGGTTTGATTAATCGAATGGGATTTAATAATAAAGGCGTTGATAACCTTGTTGAGAATGTCAAAAAATCAAATTATGGCGGAATAATTGGTATTAATATTGGTAAAAATAAAGATACGCCCGTTGAACAAGGTAAAGACGACTATTTAATTTGCATGGATAAAGTTTATGCCCATGCCGGTTATATTGCCGTGAATATTTCTTCTCCAAATACTCCCGGTCTACGCACTTTGCAATATGGCGAAGCTTTAGATGATTTATTAAGTGGTATTAAAGCTAAGCAACTTGAGTTGCAATCTGTGTATCAGAAATATGTTCCAGTTGCTGTTAAAATTGCACCGGATTTAACTGAAGAAGAAATTATTCAGGTTGCTGATAGCCTAGTTCGACATAATATAGATGGTGTTATTGCCACGAATACAACGTTAGACCGTTCATTGGTACAAGGTTTAAATTATTGCAATGAAATGGGGGGATTAAGCGGACGCCCAGTTCAATTAAAAAGTACCCAAGTGATTAAGCTTATTTCCCAAGAATTAAACGGTAAATTGCCAATTATTGGTGTGGGTGGAATTGATTCACTGACTGCCGCTCGGGAAAAAATGGAAGCTGGGGCCTCATTAATACAAATTTATTCTGGCTTTATTTACCATGGACCTAAATTAATAAAAGATATTGTCAATAATATCTAATAAAGTGTAAATTTACATATCAAGGGGGTTTATTTATTCCCCCTTTTAATCTATATTATGAATATTGTTTATTTTTTAACTAGTTTTATCTCCTTTATGCTTTAAGTTATAGGTTATTTACGTCAAATATAGCGCTTTATTATCTAATCTTAACTTGGACATTAAGGACTCATTATAGATTTTTGGAACAATCATTATTGATGATCGATCCTAAAGTTTATTTACCGATAAATCGCTGAAGGATCGTTTATGAAAATTAAACCTGATGATCATTGGCGTTGGTATTTTGATCATGATCATGACAGGGTGATGCTAGACCTCGCCAACGGAATGATATTCCGGTCATGTTTTCCCGCAAAAATGCTAACGGCTTTTGCTCGAAATGAAATGCCATTTAGTATTGAAGATGCAGGTGAATATTATATATTTGATGAGCAAGCGAAGAGATTAAATATAACTCTCGAAGAAAGAGCGGAGTTAGTATTAAATAGTCTTGTTGCTTTTCGTTTTTTAAAACCACAAATGCCTAAAAGCTGGTATTTTTCAACCTTTCACTATGTTACTGAGCCTGCTCAAGGGCAATTGGTTCAAGTGTGTTTAGAGAATACTAATTGCTATTCAACATTTATCATTGCGGAAGCAGGTATATCGGCGAGTTTATGTTTATTAGCGGAGCCACAGCTTGAATTATCAGATAGGACTTTGCGATTTTGCGATCCAATTAAGATCATGAATGATCGTATGATGCAATATTCAGCTAAGACTAAGCGTATACTATATGGAAATGTCATTTAGTTGATCGTTTATGATCGGTGAATACAGAAAAGTAAAAATAAATAAAATACCATCATATAAATATAACGATTAATTTAACGCTAGTTTATTAACACCATCACTTTATCTAAATTATTTTTCGTGATGGTGTTTGAATAGACAAATCTATTAATACTATTTTAAAGCGAGTTTGACTGCGCTTTTAGGTATGCAGCTACAGGCTAATATATAGCCATTATCTTTAATTGCACTTTGTTTTAATGGTGTTACTTCCCCTTCGATAAGCTTTATTTTACAACAACCACAAAGACCTGCACGGCATGAATATGGAACAGAGATACCATGTGATTCAAGCTGTTCTAAGATAACACTCTGATTATCCCCTTGATATTCAATACCTTCAAAGATTAAACTCAACGTGTTGATTTGTGGTTTATTGGTCGATATCGCGACGGGTGTTTCTCTTTCTTTCTCAACGTATTTTTCTGCTAACTTGGTTTCTAATACGGTGAGTTGATCGCCAACGCGAATGACACCCGTGTTGTGAATAATGACATTTTGACCAAAATCCACATTCCCATTTTCTGCTGTGCGGAATGTTTGTAACGTTGCCAGAGGCTCACTATTCGGATGTTTGATGCCTTTTTCAGGGCTGACGGTAGTTAAAATGCAGCGACTACAAGGCTTGTCTAAAGTGAAAACGATATTGCCTATTTGAATTTTTTTCCAGGTATCTTCTTCGAAAGGTTTGGCGCCAGTAATAATCAAGTTACCGCGAAATTGCTCAAGCTTAATACTTGCAGGGCAACGACGTTGAAGTTCTTGTACTGAAGATTCACTAATTAATAGAAAAGGGTAACCATCTGCAAAGGATAATGGAATATCGGTATGGGTTTTCACTCTGCGAGATAGCTGAGGACTGAGCCAACGTAATTGAACTGGCTCGTCAAAAAAGCTGCTTAACCAACTATTTATGGCATCCGGCGCAATAAGCGCATGAAAATGATTGCCCCAAACTTCAGTAGGACTCTGATTATCGTTAAAGTCCTGATACAATACGGTAGCGCTTTCGCCATTTGGTGCTCTAAGATAAAGCCCATTATTAAGCATAGCGGGTGTGAACAGTAACATCTGTGGATATTTTCTTGCAGTAATGAATTTACCTTCCAGTGTCGTTACCATAAAGTTACGATCAAAAGTCAGTCCGCTGATATCAGCGAATGCATGAGATAAACGTATCCCTCTCATTGATTTGATTGGGTGTGTATAAATGCGCGAAAGCGTTATCATTTTTTAATCCTTATAATTGTTGCACAGCAACTTTATGACAAGCGCATAAGATTAGCTATAATGCGCAACAATTTTCATTGAAATCGGTAATAAATACTATGAATTCTTTGTTTGCCAGCACAGCTCGAGGCCTGGAAGAACTACTGAAAACGGAATTGGAAGCTCTTGGAGCTAGCCAGTGCAAGATTGCACAAGGGGGTGTCTATTTTCAGGCCGATGAACGAGTGATGTACCAAAGCCTACTTTGGAGTCGGCTGGCATCGCGTATTTTATTGCCTTTAAGTGATTTTGACGTCTATAGCGATATGGATTTGTATCTAGGTGTACAAGCGATTGACTGGACAGAAATTTTCTCAGTTAATGACACATTTGTGGTGCACTTTACCGGTACGAATGACGAAATTCGTAATAGTCAGTATGGTGCATTGAGAGTCAAAGATGCCATCGTAGACTGCTTTACGCGTAAGTTAGATCAACGACCTGATGTTGCACGTCAGCAAGCTGATATTCGTGTCAATGTGTACCTTAATAAAGAAAGAGTCAGTGTTGCTTTAGATTTAAGTGGCGACTCTTTACATGTTCGTGCTTATCGTGACCTTGCGGGTCAAGCACCATTAAAAGAAACCTTGGGTGCGGCGATTATTAATCGTTCTGGCTGGCAAAATGGGACGCCTTTGGTCGATCCTATGTGTGGTTCAGGTACTTTATTAATTGAAGCTGCAATGATGGCTGCGGATAGAGCGCCAGGTTTATATCGTGAGCATTGGGGTTTTTACGCGTGGTCGAAATATAATGCGGAGCTATGGCGTGAACTAAAAGCGGAAGCACAAGTGCGTTTTCGTCAAGGTCTTAAAGAAACGACTTCACGTTTTTATGGTTATGACATTGATAAACGTGTATTAGATATGGCACGCGCTAATGCACGCAGAGCAGGGCTACAAGATTTAATTAGCTTTAATCAAGGGGATGCAGCATCTCTTGAAAATCCAGTAAAAACTGAGATAACCGGTACGATTGTTTGTAATCCACCATACGGTGAACGTTTAGAAAGCGAGCCAGCGCTGGTGGCATTGCACAGTCAATTTGGACGTGTCGTTAAAGCTCGTTTTCCTGGATGGCGTTTTTCGGTATTCAGTGGTTCACCTGAGTTACTGAGTTGTTTGCAATTACGTTCAGAGCGCGAATTTAAGGCCAAAAATGGTCCTCTCGATTGCGTGCAGAAAAACTATATACTGGCAGCAGTACCTTCTGAAGGTGTTGGTGAAATTTCTCCTGATTTTGCAAATCGTTTGCGTAAAAATCATAAAAAACTGAGTAAATGGGCGAAGCAGCAAGGTGTTGATTGCTACCGAGTCTATGATGCGGATTTGCCTGAATATAACGTAGCCGTGGATATTTACGGTAGCAAAGTGGTTGTGCAAGAATATGCGCCACCAAAAACCGTTGATGAGCGTAAAGCACGCCAACGTCTATTTGATGTCATTACAGCCACGATGAATGTTTTGGAATTGACCTCTAATCAGTTGATACTGAAAACGCGTCAACGTCAAAAAGGCAAACAACAATACGAAAAATTGGCACAAAAAGATGATTTCTTTTTAGTGCAAGAATACAACGCGAAAATGTTAGTTAACTTAACGGACTACCTTGATACAGGATTATTCCTTGATCATCGTGTCGCGCGTCGAATGTTAGGGCAAATGAGTAAAGGTGCAGATTTTCTAAATCTGTTCTGTTATACAGGCTCTGCAACTGTTCATGCAGGTCTTGGCGGCGCAAAAAGTACCACTTCTGTTGATATGTCGCGTACTTATTTAGAATGGGCAGAGAAAAATCTACAAGCAAATGGTTTATCTGGTCGCCAACATCGTTTAATACAAGCGGATTGTTTAGGCTGGTTAGCGAATAGTGACGAACAATTTGATCTGATCTTCATCGATCCCCCTACGTTCTCAAATTCAAAACGTATGGATGGTACTTTCGACGTACAACGCGATCACATTCAATTAATTACCGATTTAAAACGCCTGCTACGCCGTGGTGGAACTGTCATGTTTTCGAATAATAAACGTGGTTTCAAAATGGATACTGAGGCGCTGGATGAGCTAGGGCTACATGCAGAAGAAATTACTGGCAAAACACGTTCAGAAGATTTCGCCCGTAATCGTCAAATTCATAACTGCTGGCTAATTCGTCACGCAGAGTAAAGGATAAGAATCAATGGCTTTAATTAATTTGTCTGGTGCATACCTTGCTTTTAGTGATGCACCACTACTTGATAACACAGAAATACATATTGAAGATAATGAACGAGTTTGTTTAGTTGGCCGTAATGGTGCGGGCAAATCAACGTTGATGAGAGTGCTGACTAAAGAGCAACCTCTTGATGATGGTCAGCTAATTTATGAACAAGATCTTATCGTGGCACGTTTGCAACAAGACCCTCCGCGTAACGTTGAAGGGACTATTTATGATTTTGTTGCTGAAGGCGTCGCTGAACAAGCACAATATTTAAAAGATTATCACCATATCTTAAAATTGGTTGAAGAAGACCCGAGTGAGAAAAATTTAAATAAATTATCTGAAGTTCAAGAAATTCTAGATAACCGTAATTTATGGCTACTCGATTCTCGTATTGAGGACGTTCTAAAGAAACTAGGTTTACCGGGAGATGCTGAGCTGTCTTCACTTTCGGGTGGGTGGTTGCGTAAAGCGGCTTTAGGTCGTGCGCTGGTGAGTAATCCTCGCGTATTGTTCCTTGATGAGCCAACGAACCACTTAGATATCGAAACTATTTTATGGTTGGAAAATTTCTTAAAAGATTTCCAAGGTAGTATCGTATTTATTTCCCATGACCGTTCTTTTATTCGTAATATGGCAACTCGTATTATCGATTTAGACCGAGGACAATTAGCGTCATGGCCGGGTGATTATGACAACTACTTGTTGAGTAAAGAAGAAGCTCTGCGCGTAGAAGAAATGCAAAATGCTGAGTTTGATCGCAAGCTAGCACAAGAAGAAACTTGGATCCGCCAAGGGATTAAAGCGAGACGTACGCGTAATGAAGGTCGTGTTCGTGCACTGAAAGCCTTGCGAGTCGAGCGTTCCGAGCGCCGTGAAGTAATGGGAACTGCACGCATGCAAGTTGGCGAAGCTGCCCGTTCAGGCAAAATTGTGTTTGAAATGGAAAACGTGAATTATCAAATTGATAATAAAGTACTCGTCAATGATTTTTCTGCGCAAGTTATGCGTGGAGACAAAATTGCGCTAGTGGGCCCAAATGGATGTGGTAAAACAACTTTGCTACGTTTGATGCTTGGTGATTTACAGGCAGATAGTGGTCGAGTACATTGTGGTACAAAACTTGAAGTTGCCTATTTTGACCAACATCGTGCTGCACTTGACCCAGATAAAACCGTGATGGATAACCTTGCTGAAGGTAAGCAAGAAGTCATGGTTAACGGTAAACCGCGCCATGTCTTAGGTTATTTACAAGACTTTATGTTCCCACCAAAACGTGCCATGACACCAGTGAGAGCATTGTCCGGTGGTGAGCGTAATCGTTTATTACTTGCTCGTTTATTTTTAAAACCAAGTAACTTATTGATCCTCGATGAGCCAACCAATGACCTTGATGTGGAAACATTAGAGCTACTTGAAGAATTAGTTGATAGTTATCAAGGTACTGTGTTGTTGGTCAGCCATGACCGTGAATTTGTTGATAACAGTGTGACAGAGTGCTGGATTTTTGAAGGCAATGGCGTAATTAAGCGTTTTGCGGGCGGATATTTTGATGCTCAGCAACAAAGAGCACAAACTGTGAGTTTAAAGCCTGAACAAAACAGTAAAGTCGCTGCGCCAGAAAAAAGTGTTAAGCCAAAAGAGCCAACAAAGAAAGTGAATAAGTTAAGCTACAATTTGCTGCGTGAATTAGAGTTACTACCAGCAAAATTAGAGCAACTTGAATCCGAAGTTGAAGCGCTTCAGGCAAAAATTGGTGATGCTGATTTCTTTAATCAACCTCATGATGTTACAGAAAAAACCTTGAGCTCTCTGGCTGAAAAAGAGCAAGAATTAGAGCAAGCGTTTGATCGTTGGCAAGAGCTTGAATTACAGAAAAACGGTTGAGATAACGATTTGAAATAAAGAGGAGAGACAATACCTTGTGTTCTCATGAGTCTCATGAACATGTACTTTGTACACAGTGTGACATGCTGATTGCCGTTCCTGAATTGGAACAGGGCAGTAAAGCGACTTGTCCACGCTGTGATACAACGTTAATTTCAAAGTGGCGATACCCTTACAAGCAACCAGCAGCTTATGCATTTAGCGCACTAGCGATGCTATTTGTTGCTTGTCTATTTCCTTTTGTGAAAATGGGCGCGGCGGGTATTGAAAATGAGATCTCTCTTTTTCAAATCATTGAAATTATCTCGACAACCCGCTATAGCGGTTTAGCTTTGTTTTTCTTGTTTTTTTCACTTGTCATCCCTGCATTTTGTATGGTGACGATTATTCTCTTAGGGTTGCAAGTGCATATCCCTAAGAGATTAAAAGTGTGGATAACACGCATCTTATTTCAGATGAAAACATGGTGCATGGCTGAGATATTTTTAGCGGGTGTATTAGTCAGCTTTGTAAAATTAATTGCTTATGGTGATATTGGTGTCGGGCTGAGTTTTATCCCTTATTGCTTATTTTGCATGTTACAAGTCAGGGCATTTCAGTGCCTTGACCGCCATTGGTTATGGAATCGAATTGAAGCGGCGCCTTTGCTGGATAAAAAATTGAAAGTTGGGCAAACCGGAATTAGCCAAGGTGTCAGGTTATGCCTTGTTTGCACGGCAATTTTACCGGCAGAGCAATCGCAATGTACGCGTTGTTATGCACATGGTGCCGTTCGAAAACATCAAAGTATACAATGGACTTGGGCACTATTATTAACCTCAATTTTGCTTTATATTCCTGCGAATGTATTGCCCGTCATGACAACGAATACCTTAGGTAGTGATTTGCATTCAACCATTATGGATGGTGTGATATTACTGTGGGAAGATGGTTCCTATCCTGTGGCTTTAATTATTTTTATTGCCAGTATTATGGTGCCATCATTGAAAATGATAAGTATTGCGTGGCTATGCCTTGATTCAAAAGGCTATGGCAATAGAGATCCGCATCGTATGCATTTTATTTATGAAATGGTGGAGTATGTTGGTCGTTGGTCAATGATTGACGTGTTTGTTATCACTATTTTAGCCGCATTAGTTCAAATGGGGCAGTTAATGAGTATCGTCCCTGCACAGGGTGTGATTTTCTTTGGTGTCGTTGTTATTTTAACGATGTTTGCCGCGATGACGTTTGATCCAAGATTGACATGGGATCGCAGTGAAAAAAGAAATACAGTAAAAACTGTTGAACAAGAAGGAGTCATCGGGTGACAGATCAAGAAACACCACAGGCCAACGCCAAAGTCAGTAAATTAAAAAGCTGGTCACCGGTATGGGTGATCCCTATTGTGACTGTATTATTAGGTGCTTGGATACTATTTTACCACTATAGCCATCAAGGTCCTGAAGTCACGCTGATAACTTATAACGCAGAAGGGATTGAGGCGGGTAAAACGAAAATTAAAAGTCGCAGTGTCGATATTGGTGTTGTGGAAAGCGTTACCCTCGATGACAATTTCAGTCGCGTAATCATTAAAGCGCGGCTAAATAATGACATGAAAGAGCTACTGCGTACAGATTCTGCTTTTTGGATAGTTAAACCAACAATTGGTCGTGATGGTGTGACTGGATTAGGCACGTTGTTATCAGGTGCATATATTGAATTGCAACCAGGACTCGCTGCCAAAGAGCATTTTGAATTTACCTTATTGGATACTCCACCTTTAGCGTCACCAGATGCAAAAGGTATCCGTATCACGTTGATGAGTGATAAGGCAGGGCAACTTAATCCGGGAGACCCGATTCTATTTCGCGGTTACCGTGTTGGTTCTGTCGAAACCAGTAATTTTGATATGAATAATCGTGATATGCGTTATCAATTATTCATCAATGCTCCTTATGACAAGCTAATTAGCTCTAACGTTCGTTTTTGGAAAGATAGCGGAATTGCCTTTGATATGTCATCCCAAGGGGTACATGTTGAAATGGGCTCAATTGCAACGTTATTAACGGGCGGTGTGAGTTTTGATGTGCCAGATGGTTGGGTTCCAGGTAGTAGCGTTAAAGAAAATGCTGAGTTCCAACTATTTGATAGCCAAAGTAGTATTCAGAATTCTTTATATACTCAGTATCAAGATTTCGTGTTGTTTTTCTCTGATTCAGTGCGCGGACTTCAACCGGGTGCACCTGTTGAATTCCGCGGTATTCGCCTAGGTACTGTCGCACAGGTTCCTTTTTATACCGCTGGTCTAGATCAATCACTGGATAATGATTTCCGTATTCCTGTCTTAATCCACATTGAGCCTGAACGTTTCTCAAAAGATGTTGGAGCTAATTTCAATTTAAAAAATGAATTGAAGACAGCAATGAAAGAAGGATTAAGAGGCTCATTAAAATCAGGTAATTTATTGACAGGTGCACTTTATATTGACCTCGATTTCATCCCGAATGCAGGGGAATATAAAGGACCTACCGTTGTTGCCGGTTATAAAATTATCCCGACTACAAGTGGTGGTTTAGCGCAAATACAGCAAAAAGTGATTGCGGTACTGGATAAAATTAATGATATGCCAATTGAGCCTATGTTGAACCAAACAACACAAACATTGGCTGAAGGGCAAAAAACAATTAAAGAAGCTAATGTGATGCTATCTGAACTGAATAAAGTGATGGCGAGCAAAGAGTTTCAGAATTTGCCAAATGACTTACAAAAAACGTTGCAAGAAATGAATCGCGCAATGCAAGGCTTCCAACCAGGTTCTCCTGCTTATAATAAGATGGTTGATAATATGCAACGCTTAGATCAAGTCTTAAGAGAAGTTCAGCCATTATTGCGGACATTGAATAATAAAAGTAATGCATTAGTCTTTGAAGCAGAACCGACTAAGGATGTTGAGCCGAAAGGAGTGAAAAAATAATGAGATATTTATTATCCCTATTTGTTTTGATGTTGGCGGCTTGTAGTAGCGTTCCTGAAAAAATGTATTATCAGCTGCCAATGAAATCCTCTAAGGTTCAAAATGTAGAGGTGATGAGTAAAAATCAGGTTTGGTTACAACGCATTATGTTGTCGGATGTATTGACCTCTAATGGAATAACCTATCAAACCTCAGATGTTAGCTATAGTAATGCGAGTACGCATTTATGGGCGAGCCCACTTGAGCAGCAATTAGGGCAATCAATGGTCAGTGAGCTTTCAACAGCCTTACCTGAACAGTTGGTGTCATTACAGGCGCTACAAAATTCACCTGATACGTTAGACATTACTTTAACGGCTTTTAATGGCCGCTATGATGGTATTGTTTTAGTGCAAGGCTTTTGGACCTTTACACAAGGAAAAGAAGTCACTCGCCGTAATTTTGATGTTCAATTAGAACAAAAAGAAGATGGCTACCCTGAGCTAGTACGCACACTTGCACTTGGTTGGCAACAAGTCGCTGATGGTATTGCAAAAGAAGTGATTGAACGTTAGCGATTAAAATTTGTTATTAATAGGTTAGGTTATTGAAGTGCACTCCTGATATTTAAATGGAGTGCATTTTTTTGTTATTTTTTCTATTTTTTATTTTCTTTTATCCCATCAATATATTAGTTTTTTAATCCGTTTTCGTTTACTCATAAATTCACATCTATTGCGTATAATATGATGAAAAATAAAGAACTAATAATTATTTATAATATATTCAATGTATTAGAATAATTAGAGTGTGTAAGTCACATTTATACTATTTATGACATTTATATTAAAATCTTTACTTGATTTTCTACCCTGAGAGCGTTATTCCTATAGGGTACCTATTACGAAAGGTAGGTGCTGTTTTCTTTTCCATTTTTAATGATGAGGGAAGTAAGGCATGAAAAGACAGAAACGTGATCGTTTAGAAAGAGCTTTATCAAGAGGATATCAAGCCGGTATAGTAGGGCGTTCGAAAGAATTATGTCCTTATCAGGCAGTAGATGCTCGTTCACATTGGTTAGGTGGTTGGCGTAAAGCAATGGAGGACAGGGCAGTTGTTACTGTATAAAAGAGAATATACCGTGATTTATTAGATTAGATAACTGAAGTAATTTTATATTTAATCTAAATATAATCTGTTAATTTATTAACCTCCGCATTTGCGGAGGTTTGCATTTTAAGGCTTAGTTGGCAATTAAAATACGCTAGTATCTTTAAATAAACCGACTTTTAGGTCTGAGGCGGTATAAATTACTTTACCGTCAACTAAGACTTCGCCATCAGCCACACCCATAATCAATTTACGGTTAATCACACGTTTGAAATTGATTCGGTAAGTGACTTTTTTAGCCGTTGGTAGAACTTGTCCGGTAAATTTAACTTCACCTACACCAAGTGCTCTACCTTTACCTTCACCGCCGAGCCAACCGAGATAAAAACCAACCAGTTGCCACATAGCATCAAGGCCTAAACAACCTGGCATAACAGGGTCATTAGTAAAGTGGCAGGCAAAGAACCATAGGTCAGGATTGATATCAAGTTCAGCTTCGACATAGCCTTTATTAAATGAACCGCCATCCTCAGTCATTTTGACGATGCGATCCATCATCAACATATTTCCTGATGGCAACGGCGGACCGTTTTCTCCAAATAATTCGCCTCTTCCAGAAGCTTCTAAATCATCTTTTGTATAGGATTCGCGTTTATCAACCATGTTCTTAAGATTGCCTTTATTATGTATAGGTCCATAGAATAGCTTACACTTGTACGCTGAACAACTCCGATCTGATATTTTTTACTCAACCAAGCCATTTCAGAAACCAAGGAAGCCTTGCTTTATCTGGAGTATTGGCTTGATGAATACGTTCCTGAATTAAAGCTAACAGATGTACACTATCATCATCTGCTTGTTGCTCAAAGTAAGGTTGCTTAGTGAGCTGTGTAATCGCTTGTGCGACATGTTCAACTGGCCAAATATGGAATTGGCCTTCTTTTACGGCTTCAATAACGTCATTGTTAGTGCATAAATGACGAACATTTGCCAAAGGAATAATAACACCTTGGTTGCCAGTTAAACCACGTTTAGCACAGATATCGAAAAAACCTTCGATTTTTTCATTTACACCACCAATAGGTTGAACATAACCAAATTGGTCAATTGCACCCGTTACCGCGATTTGCTGATCGATTGGTTGCAGTGATAAAGCACTAATAAATGCGCACACTTCAGCGAGTGAGGCACTATCGCCATCAACTTCACCATAAGATTGCTCAAACACAATGGACGCTGAGAACGGCTGTGGTTGCTCTAATTTCAGCTCATAATTTAAATAGGCTTCCATTATCATCATGCCTTTTGCATGAATATTGCCACCAAGCTCAGCTTTACGTTCGACATCTGTGAATTCGCCATCACCTAAGTGTGCGACACAGGTGATCCGCGAAGGTTCACCGATAGCTTCAGGATGACCAGGGTACTGTAAGACTGATAATCCATTAATTTGACCAATAACTTCCCCTTCGGTTTTAAGAAGGACTTGATCTTGTAAAATATCGTCTAAGGTGCGTTCAGCAATAAAACTGTGACGCCATAGACGGTTTTCTTCTGCTTGAGTTAATGAATCGCAAGTGATTAAGTTATCAATTTTATGGTGTGAGGCATCCATAAGACGGCGTGCTAACCAAGCACTATCTAAAGGCAGATTGAATTTGTCTTCGCAGTAACGTGTTGCTTGAGTAATTAATGTAGGCCAGCCATCAGCGGCAATATCCGGCAACTGATTTAAAATAATGATAGATTTAATGTAACGCATCCATAGCGATAATTGTTCTTCTTCCTCGAAAAACATAACGGGTTCGTATTCACCATAAATAGCACGGCTAAATAACTCAGGATCATTATATTCAATTTCTTCCAGTGCTAACCTATCTCCTACGATGATAATTTTCAGTTCTAGAGGTTGAGGTTCAACGGAAACTGGAAGGGTATGATTTTCAGATAATGGTAGCCATTCTAATTGACGACGATTAACCATATTTTTTAATCGTGTCCACATGAGTGGCTGAACGATTAACGTGTTAGCTGCGATGATCAATACGCCACCATTAATTTGGTGTAGTAGTCCAGGAACAAGTGTCATTGTTGGCGTGATATAGCCAAATAATTGCTCTGGTTCAATCCATGGGCGATAAGCAATGCTCTCTTGTGTCGAGAATCGGCTTTTAATGCCATTTTTCCATTGAAATAATTGCTTATCTTCAGATAGGCAATAGTCACCATCAATGGTTTTTGAATTTATCAGCAATGGTTGAATTGAATCAGCAAAAAGACTGAGGTATTCCTCACTTTCATCTGATTTGATAAACATAAACCGTGTTTGATCCGACTCATTCACAAAGCGCTGCATCCCATCAAATAGTCGTGGTTGAATATCTGATAGCGTTGTTGGCGCGAGTGTTGCCGAAGAGACAAAATCTGTTTGTAGAGACGATAAATCAGGTATTAGGCCTTGCCATGTAAGTTCTTGACTGATCACTATAATTATCTGCTATTAATATGGTTATAAATGAAATGCCTGCCATTTAGCTGGGCGCTTGTACCTGAATCTGGCTTGATGTTATTACATTTTTTTGCACTATTTTTATTATAACATTTCAGGTCAGTTTATTACCCAGTGGGCAAGTTTGCTATATTAGCCTTTGACAGCCAATCTTGCAGCAAGAATTGTTGAATTATTGACTAGAATAGGGAAAACATTAGCACAATTGGCAAAGTCATAGGCCATGTGAAGCCAATTAATACTGCGCTCAGTAGTCGCATATAAAAATTTGGGTCTTTGGTAAGCAATAGGGTGATTAACATAGAACATACGCCCCCAATCCCATAAACGAGAAGTATGTATTCAAAAGTGGACATATTAATTTATTAATTTGTTAACGGATGGATGCGAATTCTACACTATTTGGCGTCTTAACTGTTATTTTCTTTGTGGTTAAAAACAGATTAGTTGAGAAATTGAATCTCTACTTGAGCATTTTATTTCTAATATTGCTAATATAACTATAGGTTCGATTTTCTTCAGGAATAATTATGAAATATCAGCAGCTTGAAAATCTTGAATGTGGCTGGAAGTGGGAGTATCTGGTTAATAAATCCCGATCTGGCGAGGCGATTAGTCGTTATCTTGAAAGAAGTGCAGAAAAAGAAGCGATAGCGTTACTGCTGAAAATGGAAAGTCGCCCAATTGATGTGCTTAAATGGATTAAAGAGCACATGAATCCTCAGCTTGATAATCGAATGAAGCAAAGTATACGTGCAAGACGTAAACGTCATTTCAATGCGGAACATCCACATACCAGGAAAAAATCTATTGATTTAGATTTTTCTGTTTGGCAGCGTTTATCTAATTTAGCAGTAAAACGTAATAAAACGTTATCTGAGACTATTATTCAGTTAATTGAAGATGCAGAACATAAAGATAAATATGAAAATCAAATGAGTGCATTAAAACATGATTTACAGGCTATTTTGGGCAGCTCTCAGAGTAATAAAGATCCAAAGTAATAAGATTAAGCAATAAAGGGTCGCAGTTAATATTGATATTTTTAGGGTAAGTCTCAATTTGAGCATAATGAACAATTAAAAATAAGCCGAGACCAAAATAAGTATAAAAAAAAACCCCATAAAATGGGGTTTTTTAGTATTCAGTTCAAAATTCTAACTAGGGCTAATAATTAAGCGCCTGGTTGAGTTACAACTTCAGTTGTACCTTGAATTTCGATTTCAACGCGACGGTCTGGTGCCAAGCACTCGATTAGAGCAGCACGGCCTTTAACGTTGTCACATTTGTTACCAGTTACTGGATCTTCTTTACCACGGCCTTCAGCAGCGATTGCTGTTGTAGGAACGCCTTTAGATACCAAGTAGTCAACTACTGACTGAGCACGTTTCTGAGAAAGTGGCAGGTTGTAGTTTTGTGAACCGATACGGTCTGTGAAACCAACTACCAGTACGCGACCTTGAGTAGGGTCGATGCTGCTTAGTTCAGTATACAGTTCGTTCAGCGCTTGCTGACCTTCTGGTTTCAAAGTTGCTTTGTTGAAGTTAAACAGAACGTCTGAACGCAGTGTGAAACGTTTGTTTTCAACAACTGGAGCTGCTGGCTCAACAACTGGAGCTGGTGCAATTACTGGAGCTGCTTCTTGACCGAAACGGTAAGCAACACCAACACTCAGCATGCCATTGTCTGGACGAACACCGATATTGTCTTTATCACCTAGGCTACTAACCCATTGGTAATCTAAACGAGTAGCCCACTCTGGAGTGATTGCATACTCAAGACCTAATGCGTATACAGGTGCAACGCCAGTGTCAGTTTCTTTGAAACGTTGGCCATCTTGTTTAGCTTTAGCTTCTGTACGGTATACCATACCACCAAGACGAGTATAAACGTCTAAGTCATCCATGATTGGATAGCTCAGTTTGGTAGTTAGTGAAACACCCATAGATTTCAGGTCGCCGCTGTTGTCAGCGCCTTTATATTTCATTTTACCAAACCAGTCGTAACCGAGTTCAAAACCCATGTACTGGTTGTATTGGTAACCTGCATAAGCACCTGCACCGATAGTGTCACGGTCAGTAGAGTTACCTACATTATTCCATGCTTGGTTATCAGCTTTAGATGGGTTTAGGCTAGTGCTTTCATAGTGTGACCAACCTAATTTAGCACCAGTATACCAAGTGTTATCTTTTGGAGCTGCTTGTGCAACAGTTGTAAATGCTGCTACTGCCACTGCTATTGCGATAGCTGTTTTTTTCATTTTTTACGCCTCGTTATCATCCAATATTGGCTGGCTTCAATGAGCCTTATTATTTGCCATTGGTTCTATTTACTTGCTAGGTTCGCTGACATTATCTACAAAAAATTACGAAAAGTAAAAAATAATGCCTTACGCATAACAAGCTAAAGTCTACAACGAACGGAGAAAGATACAAGTAGAGTGAGCAATAAAGGTTAAAAAAAATATTATTTTATTGTATAAATCAGAGGGATATATATATTTAGCATCTTGTTTACTTTTTAGCTATCTAGTTGATCTTCAATGTTTTTCATTTCACTTTAGGGCTAATTATTACAAGAGGTTAAATTTAGTAAGAAAATTCTTAATATTGCTTAATGATAATAGTCTGAATGAATTTTTAGATGATTTTGCTGTCCAGAATTGATGCTAGCCATATTATATGTCATTTGTGGACGCATAATAAAGCCAATTGAGCGACCTTCTTGAGCAGCATATTGTAAACGGATGAAATCATGTTCACTTATTTCAGGAAGCCATCCTAATACGACACTATAATTACCACTTCTGAGTGCTTTTTCCATTGCATCAATCGTCGTGATAGATTCCATATGACTTAATTGCATAACTTTATGCGTTGGAATTCCAGCTTGCTCTAACCAGTGTTTACTTAATTTTTTATTTGGGCTTAACCAAAGCAGCCAACGCGACTGTATACCAAACTGCCGCAGCATAGGTAAAAGAATATAATCCATGATTGGGTGTTTTTCATCGTAGACAAGTTCACTCACTATACCTTGTTGCATTGAGTCACTTAAGTGACTTTCTGATGACAGAGTTTGTGTGTAATCATTGAGAGAATGTTCTGTTGTGTTATTCCAAGAATAGATGCTCATAATTCACCTCGTTACGATACTGTATGAACGTACAGTAACTGTATATTCATCCAATATCAAGCCTATTTTTTCAAAGCGCTTCGCAACTTTGTGGTTTTTAAATGCATTAAGCTTGGCATTTATTGTAGAAACTCTCAGAATCAGTTGTGTGTAATTATTTGTAAAAAAAGGACTTCTAAAGTTTCTACTCGTAGGAATTGAAGTGCAATAAGCCTTAAAAGGAGTGAGGGCATATGTCATTACAGGAAGAAAAAATTTACAATTTGTATCGGTTATTAGGTCAATTTGGGGAATTGAAAAGAAAAAATCATTTTGGTGGGCATTGCCTACTTGTTGATAATGCAATTATTGGGGTGATTTTAGAAGAGCATTTTTATTTAAGAGGATGTTTATTGGCAGGAAGTCATTTTGAGGCCTCGGAACTTAACCGCTTAGTTTATAGTAAAAAAGGGATCCCATTAGCACTTCGATATTACCAATTACCTGAACAAATATGGTGTGATGAAGGATTATGTCTTTACTACATTGAATTGGCGTATCGTTCTGCGATGGAGGAGCTGCAACAAAAACAAACAGTATCAATTCGTATTAAAGATTTACCCAATATGAATATGTCGGTTGAAAGGGCTTTGGGTAAAATTGGTATCTATCATGTGGAGGAATTGCGTATGATGGGTGCTAAAGCTTGTTTTCTTAAATTAAAACAACATGGACGACATAATCCGAGTATTAAATTTTTAATTGGACTCGCCGCTGCAATTGAAGGTTGCCATAGTGCCGTACTGCCAACAAATATTAAGCAGGAATTGATTAACTGGTATAACGATGTTAATTAATTACGTTATTGATTAAATATCATTGTAACAATATGAATAACAGAGCGGGCATTAAACGCCACTATAGGATTTTAATGCCCGCTCATCAGTACGTTTAAGATACGTTAATTTGTTTTATCATGAGCTTAATTTCAGGAATAAGTTCGAGTAACAATTTAGTTTGCTCTAATATCAATTGTGTTTTTTCATCGTCACTGGTGGACGTGTTATCAATTCGTTGTAATAAGCTTTGACGTAATTGATCGGATTTTTCATCAATTGTTTCATCCTGTTGAGTTACTTGAATAGCAGACTCTACGTAGCAAACTGCATCGTTTAATAAGGTAAGATTTTCGTTATTTGGCATTTTTTCGCGATGTGCACCAAGTGCTGAAATATAGCTTAATAAAGTATGATTTAAGCAAAGTAGCCGAAAAGCTTGTTCTTGCGTAATTTGATAGGATTTTGGGTCAGTCGCCATATTAGAAACAATAGAGGCAAATTCGGCATCATTCTTATGAGCATCACGACGAGCAATGCGGTATTCAAGACTATTATCTTTACCTTGATAATACTGTTGTAAGATTGCATCTAAGTAGCGGCAGTTGCTCTCCATTGTCTTTTGTATAACTTGTGGAAGTTGGCGAAACTTCCAGTCTGGCCAAATAAAGCTAACGGCAAGTAATGCAATGAAACAGCCGATGACAGTATCAATGATTCTTGGTAATGCCACATCAAACCCTTCACCTAATAAATTAAAACAAAATAGAACTAATAGTGTGATAAATAAGGTGGCTTGTGCATATTGGCTGCTACGGAACATAAAGAACAGTAATCCCGATACGACGATTAACGTAAGTTGCCCCTCAATAGATGGAATGATATTGAGAAGTGGCAAGCCAATCAAAATACCGACAATGGTTCCGATGATCCTTAACGCTAAACGTCGTTTAGTGGCGCTATAGTTGGGCTGGCAGACAAATAAACTGGTCAGCAAAATCCAGTATCCACGTTCCATATCAAACAATTGAATGATGGCATAGCCGGTACATAACAGTATTGACATCCTGACGGCATGGCGAAAAAGTGAAGATTTAGGCGTTAGATTATGTTTTACCCGCGCAATAATATCGCCAATACCAGAAAGGGATTCGTCAGAAAGTTGTTCAATTTGTTTATCATTTTGTAACCATGAGCTTTGTTCTAAACCTAATCCTTTAAGTTGTATATCAATGCCCTTTAAATTATTAAGCAGATTATGCAACGCTTTAATTTCATGTAGATTAGGTGATTGTACTTTTAATAATTGCAATGAATTTTCGAGGTAAGCAAAAGTCCGTTCAAAGCGAGGATTATGTTGGTACTGTTTACGCCATAATACGGATTGAGCTACCTGTTGGCAGGCTCTTGCTTGCATGGTGAGTAAACGTTGAAAGCGAAATAAGATATCGTAATGGCGCAATGTACGACTTAATTGCTGATATTGGACATGTGAGGAGCTTGCTCGTTCATGAATATCTTGTGCAACAAAGTAATAATGGAGGCTATTTCGTGTGCCTTTTTGGCCTCTATCGCCTTTTAACCTACTGAGTAGGACAATTTTGGCCTGATTCATTGTGCTAACAAGGGTGCCATTAACCAGTGCTAAATCATAGACGGATTGTTGGTAGTCATCTTCGAGATCGGGATCGAATAAGTTGGCTTTAGCATCTAAATAGGCAGATAGTTGCTGATAACATTGAGTAATGGCATCTTGCAATGGTCTAACAGGGAATAGAAGATGCCCTATCAAAGTTAAAATATTGTACCAAATAGCACCAGTCAGCAACAAGGCGGGTTGTTGATACCAAGTATCAAAAATGGGCACACCTAGCATGGTATAAATGGCGATAAGTAAGGCACCAAAGGCGATAGTTGCGTAGCGTTGCCCTAATGCGCCAAGTAGAATAAAAGCACAGGTAGAAAAAGCGAGACCGAAAAAGAAAAAGATGGGGTAGGGGAATAACAGTTCAATTGAGACTGATGCAATAAAAAAGCAAAATAAAGTGATGATGAGATTTTTTATTCTGCCCGTTAGCCTATCATCTAAGTCAGTTAATGCGGCGGCTACAACACCCAATGTAAGGGGGATCGTGACTTTAGGATCCTGACCTAATAACCATGGAACTAATGTTGTTCCTGTCAGCGCTATTAAGATTCGGATATAATAGAGTATATGGCTGTTATAAAGCACACGGCGAAAATTGGTCAGCAGCGTTAACACAAAATACCTCAAAGGTAAGACAATCCCTAATTTATATAGGATAGCTTGTTTCTCGATAATAAAAAACCGTTTGAAATCAAGCTGCCATTATTTTCATTATTGATTAATTCAGGTGCAAGACGTATGGAACTGAAATCGACGCAGATTGGACAGCGCCTGGCTCAGCATCCCTATAATCGGGTTCGCTTACTTAATGCAGGCATAGAAGTCAGTGGTGAAAATCACCAATACATGATCCCTTTTAATGAACTCATTGATATTCGGTGTAAAAGAGGGATTGTATGGGGCGAATTAGAATTTGAAATCATTGGTGAGCAAGTGGTGCGCTTGCATGGCACAGAATGGAAGCAAACTCAGCATTTTTATCATTATCTAAATGAAAAATGGCAGCAATGGAGCGCTGAAATGAGTATGGTGAGTGCTGAGGTGTTAACTTCACTGGCAGAACGTATATTGCAGCAAACAACTCAGGATGCTTGGCTGAGTTTACGCAATTTAGCGGCAATTAGAGAGTCAATTACACAACAATTCTCGTCGCTCCCACTACCTTTAGCACGTATTTCATCATTTCAAAATTGTTTTTCTCAATATCAATTATGTCAAAAATGGCTTAATCAGAGTCAACGCTGCCGTACTCAAATTAATGAAAAATGGTGTGAGTCTGTTCTTTCTCGCTATGCCGATTTTTTTCAAAATGTGGAATCTTCTGCGTTAAATTATTCTCAATCACTGTCAGTTATTAACGGTGAAGACAATGTATTAGTTCTTGCGGGGGCAGGTAGTGGCAAAACCTCTGTTTTGGTGGCAAGAGCGGGATGGTTATTACAACGTGAGCTAGCGAAACCAGAACAAATACTATTACTTGCTTTTGGTCGTAAAGCGGCAGATGAGATGAATGAGCGTATCCAGTTACGCCTTCAACAAGAAAATATTGTAGCAAAAACATTTCATGCCTTAGCGTTGCAGATTATCCGAGAAGGTAGTAATAAATCTCCGGTGATTAGTGAATTAGAAACTGACACTCAAAAACGTCAGACGTTACTATTAGATGAATGGCGTGAGCAGTGTTCAAGTAAAAAAGCGCAAGCCAAAGGTTGGCGTGAATGGCTATCAGACGAATTACAATGGCAAATTCCTGAAGGTGAATTTTGGCATGATGAAAAAATTAGCTATAAAGTCAGTGCTCGTTTAGAACGTTGGCTGAACCTTATGCGAATGCATGGGGGTAGCCAAAAGGACATGATAGAAAATACAGATGAAGAAATAAAAGACCTTTTTCAAAAACGTATTCGATTGATGGCACCTTTATTAAAGGTCTGGAAAAGTGCCTTGAAAGAGGAAGGTGCAGTCGATTTTTCAGGTTTAATACATCAGGCGATAAACTTATTGGAAAAAGGACGTTTTATTAGCCCTTGGAAACATATTTTAGTCGATGAATTTCAAGATATTTCGCCTTTAAGAGCTAAATTGCTTCAAGCACTACGTCAACAAAATAAGCAAACGGCATTATTTGCTGTGGGCGATGATTGGCAGGCTATTTATCGTTTTAGTGGGGCTGAGTTAAATTTAACGACCTCATTTCAGCATTATTTTGGTGAAGGTGATAGCTGCGCTTTAGATACCACGTATCGATTTAATGAACGTATTGGTGATATCGCGAATCAGTTTATTTTACAAAATCCTGCACAATTAGATAAACCCCTTAATAGTCTCACAAAAGGTAATAAAAGGTCGGTAGTTTTATTACATGAAGATGCGTTAGAGCGTTTATTAGATAAAATGAGCGGTTATGTTCTTGATGATGAAACGATATTAATTCTTGCTCGTTATCATTATTTAAAGCCAGAGATTTTAAACAAAGCACAGACGCGTTGGCCAAAGCTGAATATTAAATTTATGACTATTCATGCATCAAAAGGACAGCAAGCGGACCATGTGATTATTTGTGGTTTAAACCAAGGCAAGGATGGGTTTCCTGCTCCTGCGAGGGAATCGATTATTGAACAGGCTCTATTACCAAAACCTGAAGAGTTTGAGCATGCGGAAGAACGGCGATTGCTATATGTGGCATTAACTCGTGCTAAGCAGCAAGTTTGGTTATTATATAATCCAGAAAATCCTTCTGATTTTGTTGAAGATCTTCGCGAGTTAGGCGTACCTAGACAGAAAAAACCATGATGTATTTTGATTTTTAGTCGTGTGCCGGAGGTTATCCGGCACGGGTATGGCGTAAAATTAAGTTGTTCGTTTATTTAAATAGCTTTGATAATCGGGGATCACGATATCAATTGTGCTATCAAAATAAGGTGATGTGATAAGGAAATCTGCTGTTGCTGCATTAGTGGCAACGGGAATATTCCATACCGTTGCTAAACGTAGAAGTGCCTTTACATCAGGATCATGTGGGACTGCGTTTAGAGGGTCCCAAAAGAAAATTAGCAAATCAATTCTTTGTTCTGCAATCATTGCGCCAATTTGTTGGTCTCCTCCCATCGGGCCACTAAGCATACCAGTGACTTGTAAACCTGTATGCTGGCTAATGAGAGTCCCTGTTGTACCTGTCGCAAATAATTTATGTAGTTGAAGTCGTTCACTATTTTTTTTGGACCAAGCGAGTAAGGAAGGTTTACAATGGTCATGGGCAACCAGTGCGATATTTTTTGATTCGGCTAATTTACGGGTCGTTGATTCCATGATATTCCCTTAAATAAAAGGCATGATTTCGCCTTTAAAAACGAATGAGCATTTAGATACAAGATATATCATAATGTAGGTGAATAGTTTACTGATTTTGGGAGATATTTTGATGAGAGATCAAGAAATTGCTGAAATTTTAAAGCATGTAAATATAATTGCCTTAGTGGGTGCTAGTGACCGCGAAGATAGACCAAGTTATGAGGTGATGGAATACCTATTGCATCAAGGCTATACCGTTATACCTGTTAGTCCTAAATTAGCAGGCCAATATTTATTAGGCCAGTTAGTATATGCTCAGTTAAGTGACATCCCTCAACAAATTGATATGGTTGATGTATTTCGTAACGCAGATGCGGCCGTTGGTGTAGCAAAAGAAGCGGTCGACGTGAATGCAAAAGTATTGTGGCTACAAAAAGGGATTATTAGCGAAGAGGCTAAGCAAATTGCATTACAAGCAGGAATGCAGTTTGTAATGGATAAATGCCCAAAACAAGAAATTCCTGCATTAGGTCTTGAGAAATAATACTTTTTGAACATATGATGAAGTAAAGCAGTTCGATCAACTGCTTTACTATTTATCATTGACGAGTAATTTTAGATACCAACCCACAGGTTAGTTAGTTGCGTAAGCGCGGTGCTAATAATTGCGATCTTATTGATTCTGCTAGTTCATCCATTGACGGTTGTTCCGGATGGTCGCCAAAAGCTTCATAGGTAATTTGAGCTTCCGCTAAATAGGTATGAACAGCATCTCCGTTGTCATCTTCCATAACAACATGATACCAAGGTAGATCGCGCAACGTAGTGTTAGATGCGATATCATCATCATGTGGTTGTTCGAGCGAATATTCAGGGTCCACATCAACAACGACCCCAAGATAACCAAGAAGTTTGTGTCTTACTTGTTGCCCGATTCCATATTTACTGGTGATCATCATAGCGACCTCCTATAAGCCTTGCTTGTACTTTAAATCTATATATGGGCAGTATTTCGCGTTTTCAAGCTAATATATGGACAATTATCAATAACGCAATACACTGTCTTTATACGTTACGATGAAAAGCAGTGCCTCAGAAATTAGATTATCTGCTCAATCCAGAAAAGACAACTGCTAAATACACTGTCTTTATACGTTACGATGAAAAGCAGTGCCTCAGAAATTAGATTATCTGCTCAATCCAGAAAAGACAACTGCTAAAAGAAGGTATCGCTATATTATGCTCTAATACAGGAGACTATTATGACAGTATCAGGTCGCTATTTTTATATTTATGGTCGTGTTCAAGAGGTGGGTTTTCGTTATCAAACCTATCATTGGGCGAATCAAAATGGCATAAAAGGTTTTGTTTGTAATAGGGACGATGGAAGTGTCAAGTTAGCTATCTATGGAAATGAGCAGGATATAGACTTTGTGGATGAGTGGTTAAAAGCCGGGGGCCCGCCCGGTGCAAAAATAGACCATTTTTTTAGTGAAGATTGGCAAACAGAAGCAATAGCGGATTTTACTGTCCGCTATTAACGTTTATTAGATGCACTTAACTGGCTTAGGAAGACCTGCAAGTTTTGTGGCTTGTTTTGCCGGTCCTTTTGGAAATAGTCGATATAAATAGCGGCTATTTCCTTTTTCTTCACCAAATTTTTGTGAAACGGCTTTTACTAACATCCGAATCGCTGGAGAGGTATTAAACTCTAAATAAAAAGCGCGAACGAAGCGAATAATCTCTAAGTGTTCATTAGTGAGCTCGATATTTTCTTGCTCAGCCAGAAGCGGGATTAATTCTTCGCTCCATTGTTGGCTATCAAGTAGATAGCCTTGCGCATCTGTTTCAATTTCTTGATTGTTAAAAACCAACATACTTATTTCAATCCAAACAAAAGTAGAGCATAAATTTAGCAAAAATTGACTCATAACCCAAGGCGCAAGTGATAAATGTTGATAATTTCACCCATCAGTATGCTAAGTGTTTATTTTTAAGGCGAATGATTTAATTAGGGGTTTACATTGAATGCGAGGATGTTTATAGTGCTCGTCATTGCGGAGGGGTGGCCGAGCGGCTGAAGGCAGCGGTCTTGAAAACCGCCGATGGGAAACCATCCGAGAGTTCGAATCTCTCCTCCTCCGCCATTATTTGACGCCATGCTATTGATTAGCATGGCGTTTTTGCTTTTAAGGTTTTGCTGGTATGCCATCCAGTATGCCATTATGTTTTGGTTTCCTTCCCATGATATTGGTCTGTATTGGACGCTACCCTGTATTTTAGTGCTTTGCTCATCAGGATAACTTGATAGCAAAGTGACCTCGGCTATCTCGTTATCCTACTTTTATTATTGGGCTGAGATTGGTGGAAGGCGAAATGGATCGCCCATTGTCATGTAATCATCTACATTATCAATATTACGCAATGAACCCGCAATGAGTTGGCTCATATCCAGAGGCTGTATGCTGATAACCTCACCGTCTTTTGTTTCTGCAATCAATTGCTTCTCTTTTAAAAAGTAACTATTAGTGCCTTTATTAAATTCCCAGACAATTTTTTCAACGCCTTTATCGGGATATTGTTGAAGGTAATATTTAACGGCATTTTCAGCGGCTAATTTGGCTTGAGCGTCGATCACTTTATTTTGTTTCTTTGGTGCTAGGTTATCGAGTTTCTCCTGATATTCTTGCATTTTTTGTTTGAGTGCAGTGGTTTCACGTTCGATTACTGTATTTTTGAGACTCAGTATCGCATCGCTCAGGGTTGTTAACGTGCTATCAAACGCTTGCCATTTTTCTATAATCGGTTTTTCGCAATGCATTGTTGCATTATTTCTCAGTGTTTCAATATCTTGTTGATAACGGTTTGCCGATTCACTATCAACGCATTCATATTCAGGGAAGCTAATTCGACTTTCACAGGTTTTTAAATGGTTCGGATCAAATCGGATATAACGCTCACTTGAGCGTTCACAGCCCTCTCTTTCCCTCTTAATATATTGTGCTTTTTTGGCATCTAGAAACACCTTATCATTCCTCACTTTTTCTTTATAAATGGCTTTTTGCTTGTCCAATTCCTCTGAAATACAATGTGATGACATTCTGGATTTAGCCATATCAAGCATTTCCTGAATACGTGTTTTTGCTTCTGGGTAGTGAAAATACAAATAAAGTTCTTGATAATGTTGGTAATGATCAAAATTGATTATCGTCAGGTTATGAATGGTACTATTTGGGGGGATATGACGATTTGGCAGTGTTGAGATGACCTTTTGTATTTCTGGCCTATCTTTATTCTGTTGATAATAAGAAGAGAATGCGTCTTGTAATACCGCTTGCTCTATGGGGGATAGGGATTTGATGGCAAATAGATTACCAGAATATTGCTGTAACTTTTCTAACTGCTTAACGTCGGTGCTTAATTGATTAAGGCGATCATTGGCATTATCCCGTATTGACTGTGCTTGCTGTTGTAAAAATTGAGTCTCTTGCTCATAGGCTTTTGCATACAATGCCTGTCGTGCTTCTTCACTGTAATTGAAGTAACTTTTGCCTTTCTTGAGTTCACAGGTATAAATGACGTGTTGATGAACCGTATTTTCCGTTGACCAAGCAGTGGATTGGCAGATATCCCGATGGTCTAAGAGTTGTTGATACGTATACTGGCTAAAACCTGGGGACGACATATCTTTAACCTGTTGTATTGCGTTGTCACAACCGGTTAATAAGAACGAAATAGGGAATAAAAATACACAGATACTCTTCATGCAATGTCCTTCTGATAAAGGTTGGATCGGCTCATTAAGATTGAGCCGATAGAGAAACTTAAATAGGGGGGAAGGGGAATTAGTGAGGAACGTCACGATAATGCAAAGGTTCACAATCAAAATCGGTAAAAGTCTTTAGCCTATTTTTAGAGTTGGGGGTAAATTGCCCAATCGGTTTATCATTGACATAGACGTCAAATTCATCGGCATCGGCGATAGCACGGGTAAAGCTGTTCCACATATTGCCTTCACTGCGCGTTTGGGTTTGCTCGGGGATGTAATAGGCTTCGTCGTTAATCACGAAGGCGATATTGTGCGTATCGATAAGGTTTTCGCCGTGATAAAGGTAAACGCTATTATCGGCTTCATCATCGGCCGCAACATTACAGGCAATAATGACACTGAGGTGTTTATCATTACTGATACCGTACTCCATATACCCTTGTGCGTAGGTCGCCGACCAATAATTGGGGATAGCGAATACACTTAGCGAGTAGCCCATGAGAAAACAGGCGAATAGTCTTTTTTTCATCTTGATTTAACCTCTACGATGTCGAGAACAATATTGAAGCGCTTTGGCGGAATAACCGAGGTATTGACGCTGCTCTTCGGTTAATGATTGGGCCGTATTGATTTTTGACGTCATGAATTGGGCCAGTTTGTCTTCGGGGAACTTTTTACTTAGAAGTGTGAATGCACACTCACATTCTTGTTTATTAAAGGCATTACTGTTGTTAACACATTGATGCATAAAGACCGCTTTAGGCGACTCGGAACAACTGGCTAACAATAAGAGGCTTAAGAGGAGTGAGCATAAGCGAAATGGGGTGAGTGTTTTCATTGTGTCTTTAGCCATAAAAGAAGGCGTACACAGGGATAAGCCCTGCAAACCAGCCAATAACTTGTGGACCGATGGCCCAAAAGAGTTTGGCCTGTATCAGGCCTATCGCGCCTTCACGTGTCGTGATGTAATCCGGCATGATAGCGAGTCGTATGGCATTACCGATAAACATGCCCAGTCCTGTGCCTAACCCCATGACCATGAAAAATTTAATGCCCGCCCAAATTCCGTAAATATGACCTGTGGGGGAAATCCAATTATAAATCACGACAATGGCGCTAATCACGAAAGCAATCAGCAGGTATTTAATCAAATAAGGTTGGTTCATGTAATGACCTTTTTAGGATGTAAAATAGCCAACACGGAAAAGCATGTTGGCTAGGATAATTGAGGGTAATGCTTAAGTTAGAAACGGTAAGTGAGACCGAGCAGGATGTCGTTGGTTTTCACTTTGATTTTCGACGTGTGTTTACCATCCCCAACCGCTGTCGTGATATCCGCTTTTCCTGCATCTAAATAGCGATAGCTAAGACCCATATCCCAATCTTTATTAATGGCGTAATTCACCCCAGCACCGACGCTCCATGCAAAGTTGTTGGCAGTATGTGTGTTTGTATAATGCTCAGATATTCCCGGGTTATTGGCATCGGCACGCGTAGTTTTAAAGTCAACCGCCGCATAGCCCAGTCCGACAGAAACAAACGGCGTGAAATCCGAGCTATTTTTGATGTCGTAATACCCATTCACCATCAAGGTATTGAGTTTAACTTGGTTTTTAATATCGCGCGTTTGGGTCACGCCGTTGCGAACCCGGTTACGGATATTGTAGGTCGCGTTGGCTTTATCTCGGGCTATGAACTCCAATTCAGCCCGGACAGGGATATCAAACTGACTGGCGAAGTCATAACCCAAAGCGAGTCCACCGCCAAAGACGCCAGTGCGGTGGCTATCCCCATTTTTAGTCCCATTATCCCCCGCCTCTGCAAAGCCACTGTAGACAAACTGTTGGCCTGACATCTGTATAATCGAAGCCCCCATTTTACCGGTGACGTAGAGTCCTGTTTTACTGTCATCCGTGTTGGCGAATGCCGGTAACGTAACGCATCCCATCAGGGCTGAAAGAATAAGTACTTTTTTCATGAATGATTTCCTTTTAAGCAATATAAAATTAAGTGTGGTTGAGTTGTGTTATGTCAGCGAGGGGGAGTGAGCGATTTAACTCAATCACCTTGATATCACTGACATAAAGACAATTTAGCGTAAGAGAGTTTAACTTAATCGATCTGTTTTACCTATTAATAAATGAAATACGATCGGTAATATCGATCATAACTATCAATAAGCCCTTATCGATCGGCGGAATCGATCAACATCTTTTGGGGGCTAATAAGAAAAATCGTTAATGGATGGTTGATGAAACGGGAAGAGGATGGATGAGGTGTTTAGAATAACCTCCGTGAACTATCTACTATTATCGAATGCAAAAATACGGTTATCGAGTGTAATAATGGGGTATCCGCTAACTCGGTGGACTTTTGGGTTAATCATTTAATATCGAGAAAACAATCACTTTTCTGCATTTGATTATAGAGGCTAAAGCCTAATTCCGTGAATATCCAACTCTGTGAGGGATGCCATCGAAGTAAACCTTTCCTCTCCAGTGAGCGTAACGTTCTTTTATTGCAGAGTTGACCGAATTTGAGTTTCACATTGCGCATTGTTTGTATCTGTCGTTCTGATAGATTCATCTTATTCGTCATAAACCCAATGACCTCTTCTGGTGGTTCATCGTTTTTCACAGTGGGCAAAATGCGAGTGCATTTGCTCTGTCAGTACCCACAAGGCTTTATTGAGTTTAATGTCACCATCAATCCCATTCACGGAGCGCGTGCGGGCACGCTTACCCTTTACGGTACGGCCTGATAATCCCCCCTTAATTAAATTCTCTTGCAAACGTTGATAGACTGTCCACAAATCATCTTTCTTATCTTCGAAGCGCCGAGGTTGTAATACTTGGGCTTCGGTGATGGGATGGTGCTCTTCACCATAACGATACGTTAACGCGGCTTGGGCAAAGATATGTTGCGCTGAAAAGGGCAATATGAGTGATTGCATTTGCTCACGCTTATCGGCAATCGCCTCGAAGGTCTCTAACACTTCGTAAGCACCTTCAATCACTTTATCGACCACATTCCCTTTATGTGGCACTCTGACTTCGCCAAAACGGTCTCCGCAAACTAGCCCATTAGCACAAACGTATCGAAAAAAGCCCGGTAACATTTGATAACTGCTGGAGCCATCATGGCTATTGAGCAAGATGATTTCAGGGACTTGGCTCCCCGTGATTTGGTCATGACGGCGTAATCGAAGTAGATGTTTGGTGTGCTCTCGACGACGGATATCTCGAACGCGAGTTTGACACGCAAAAAAGGGCTGGAAGCCTTCTCGTTGCAGGCTTTCTAACAGCGAGGCGGTCGAGATGTAAGTGTATTTTTCACTGCGTGAAACGTGTTTTTCTTCGGAGAAGATACTGGGTACAGTGCGAAATAATTCTTCAATAGTGAGTGGGCGGTCACGACGAATACTGTTGGCAGAACAAAAACGAGACGCTAATAAGCTCATGGTAAAACTCCTGATTAATCAATTAAATGGAAAATGGCAGTGGCTTCAGCATGCTGTAATGCATACTCACGTAACTGATAAAAGCGGTCGCACATGACTTCGCTTTCTGTTTGAAATGACCAGATGCTGTACAGAATAAGGCAAACGACAATCCCTGCGGCTTCACAGCTGACCTCGGCTTCATTCCCGTTATGCATGTTGAACAGCGTCAAAGCCTCTTCCGAAACATCAGGATAGATAAAGACACCACCATTGGAGAGCGTGCAATACTCCCACCAGCCTCCATGATAATCATCGCAAAACTGTCCCATCGTCGTGAATATGACCACTTCAAAGGTAGTCCAGCCTTTCACTCCACCAAAATGATTGAGCCAAAAATCAAGGCGTTGTTTATCAGGAATGAGTGTCATTGTGATAGCGCATTCGGTTGTATTATTCATAAGTTGAGTCTCCAATAAAAAGAAATAAAAAAGCGCCAATCCCGTTAAGGACTGGCGCTGATTATGATAAATAATGTATTAACTTAAGGAGTTAAAAGAACCAGCTCCACATTGATTTAGCGACAGATATGATGCTGCTTTTGACTGTGCTAATCGTACTTTTTATCAGTAATGGAAGCGGAAGGATGTCTATCAAGGTATCGACAATATCACTGACACATTGCCCAAAATCATTACGTGCGGAATCTTCCACTGATAGCGTCCGGTAAGTACTGTTCAGTTGCCTAGCCACACCGCTACTGGCTTGTGCTGGTAATGTCTGTATGAGTTGTTCTGCGAACTCAGTAAGTTGATAGTTTTCTACCGCAGACACGACCATCACAGGGTGATGCGGCTTAAACGAGGTTATCACGGCTTGCTGCTTCAATACCAAGTTAGTCGCTTGCTCAGGGGATGGCTGTTGGCACTTAACATCCCATTGGCGGCAGGGCTCTATTTTGTCGGCTTGGTTTAGCACAAACAGAAAGCGGTTAGGTTGATAACCACATTGCTCAGTCAGAAAGCGGTAGCACTGTTCATCGGAAGACCATGCTCTGTCATCGGCTTTGAGTACCCATATAATTAAATCCAGTTCCGGCAATAAGTTGCGATAAAGCTGGTGGTACTCTTTATCCCGTTCAAGACTTTCCCCCACGCCGGGTAAATCAATAAAGGTGAGCGTATGGCTGTTCATAGTCATACTGAAGCGCTGGACTTGGCGTGTGCAGCCAGAGATATTACTGACAGGCGATAAGGGGGATTGAAATAGGGCATTGATGAGGCTGGATTTTCCTGCTCCTGTTTTGCCCATTATTCCAATGGAGGGTGAGTAGTTGATTAGGTGGTTGAGTTGGTTGAAGAAAGATTTTTGAAATGAATGAGGTAGAGCGGATAGGAGGGTTTTAAAATGTGTGTGCTGAGGCATATTACTCCTTGAAATAAAAGAAAATAACAGTCATTCAAGAAAATAATATATATCTGAAATTTTTTGTAATAATGCCGATGTATAAACAGGATCGGCAGCGACCGAACCCCAGCCCACCGCTGATTATCAGTGGTAAGTAGCTGAAGGGGTTGGAGGTGGGCACGCTCTACACCCTTACTCACCAAGCTGAACAGTTGATTATCTAGCTGACGGAGGGAGTGAAAGGCGGCTATGGACATCTGCTCAATGACGGACAAATATTGTCTATTTCCCCTAAAATATGACTGCTATCAAAATGCATTAGCAGAACGGGTAAATGAGAGATTAAAAATGGAATAAGCGCTGAACCGGCACCCAATGGGGTAAGGTATCTTGCCCAGTGACAGAGACCTGCTTAAGGGTAAAGCACGGCGTTTCATCGGGAAATTGCAATTGGCTTTTCGCAACAGGTACAGACAAACTCACATCCGGCGCCTTAACGCCCAATGAATCAGAACGATTATATTGGGAAAACTATAAAACTGTGACCAATTTTTGTTGACCACTACAGTGGCCAGTTTTAGTTGACCATTACAGAGAATCTTATCTGCATAGCATAGGGGTAATTAAGAGTATGACCAGGCTTGAGATTTGAAATCGTTAGGCAATGAACTGTTCCCCATCGATTCACACAGAATGCTGCTAGCAATGTCCGCAGATCGCTTAAAGTGGAAGAGAAGGGGGATTATATGCTGTGAGGTCAAATAGGTTAGTAGCTTTTTATAAACCACTAACCTTAGTTATAATCAAGAGAGGCTATAACCTATGCTCCGTGAATTAGCACTATAATGTTTTGAGTAGTCTTTGGCTAAGTAATTTAACCGTTGCATTAATACCGCATAATCCGCTTCAAACTTAGATGAGTTTTGATCTAAGCAGTATTTACCGTGAACAGGGTATTCAACTAGTGCCCCCGTATCCGTAATAGGGTCTAAATCGCTCTGTAACGCACTGTACCACGCTTTAGCAATCATCGTCGGTAGACTAGATTCATCTAAGTTATAATCACCTAGGTGATAGTAGGCGTCTTTATTGAAGATTAATACACAGTGGTAATGAGGGTACTCTGAACTCACCTGCTCTTTTACCCAAACATAACGTAAACGGCTAGGGTAAACTCGTTTATTGAGTCGTTTAGTATTGAGTTGATTATACTTGAGTCTTACGTTTAATGAATCAATGAAACGCGACATCACTTTATCTAAGTTGATAAAGTGAGTAGGCATATCATCGTTCTCATCAGTTTTAGGGAATCGTAAGTCTACGCGCAATGCCATAATACGTGTATAGTCTATCAATGCATGTGTTAACGTCTTTTTTATACAGCTTAAATATTTAAGGTTATGGGTAAGGGGGATTATTAGATATTGGTATTTCTTAGCGTTATGGGTGATGACGCTGTAATAAAGGTAATGCAGCTATCGATACTCGACGAATGGCTTAATGTTACTACCTTTGCTATTTAATAATGGCCTTTATATTAAATAGATTTATATATTGACATTGATACATGGCTATTGGTTTTTCGGTGTATAGTGTTCTGTTAAGAACTATGGGGAATATCAACGTTATTTTAGCATGATTATGCTATTCAAATTCACTTTTTTATTGAGCTTGCTGTTATATCATTATTTTACAATTATTATAATTTCTGATAAATGCTTTAAATTATAGATGAAATTTAATCAATGTTATACAGTACATTAAATAAATATGATTTATGTGTCAAACTTTCAGATAAGATAGCCTGATAATATTTCTTACTGTGGAAATGATTTTTTATTGCATATTTCTTTATGATATTATGTGAGAACTATTTTATATCTGTCATTTAAATATGTTGTGAATAATTTTTAGCATTTTTTTATTGTGGTGTGATATTTGTGATATTGGGGAATATTAATTTTTTGCAGGAATAGTATTCGTTTTTTATACTAAAATTAACCCATGACAATCGGCGTTAAATTTAAGGTTTATATTAAGGTAAGTGTATTCGATACTTGAAGTTATATCATTCGATATATGATTAATACCGGTAATTGATCATGAGTAATGAATATTGATTTTCAGTGAAATGGATAACGGACAGTTTGATAATCAATAAAATACAAAAAAAACGTGTACACAATGCAACAGCTGCTACATGTAGCAGCTGTTGCATAGCCATTGATTGATATAAATAAAATCCCGTGTGTTAACAGTCTTTTTTAGACTGATTTTCTTTCGCAATGAATAATGCTCGACGTAATAGCTCTCTTTTTTGATGGTCTATATTGGATAATCCTATGAGTGATCTAATATTAGAAAGCTCTTCCCCCAAACACTTTAAATGCTCATATAAGTAAGCAAGACAACCAAGACAATTATATAGTGTTGCCTCATTGAGAATACCTATCAGATTATTATTAATTTCATGTTTAGTTAAAATTTTATTTCTAATGATAAGGCTAGCTAATTCTTCATCCGTTAGCGATTTTTTCTCATTCGAAATGACGTCTCTTAATTTTTTGAGTGCGAGTTCAACAGAATCGAGAAGCCCATGAACGGATTGTGGGGCAATTCGATTGAAATGACCGTCATCGTAGAGAGTCATTTTTTTAATCATTCTATTATATACCATGATTGAATGTAGAACAGTTTGGTTATTGGGATTATTAACGACAGGATTTCTTAATGTATCAGCAACCGGCATAGTGGGATTTTCGACATCGGGAATGACGACTTGGAATTCAGTATATACACCTTGATTCGTTAAAATAGGATTGATATAGGCGAGTAATGTTCCGTACCGAATCGATTTTGGCTCAAATTTTATTTTTAATGCGAGATTGATAATGGCAAGTGTTGATGTAAAAAAACCTAAAGGGAATTCTTCAAATGCAATTTCGTTCATAACCTCTTTAATACTATCTAATTCGTTATTATAAAGCAGTTCAAGAATATGGAGGATTTTTATATATAATTCAAGTGATGGAACCTCTCTACAAAAATTATTCATTTCTTGTGATAATTCAAACATGCTAATTATATCAGGGGTAAGGTCAGGTAAATTGAAGGAAAATACGAGAGTGAGTAAAGATGGTTTAGATTGATTTTCAAATATAAAGTATTCTAGGGTATTAAGTATACCGTAAACAGAATTAGGGATACATTGACACTCACATTCAGGACCTTGACCACAATCACAGTTATCCTTGCAAATAGGGATATCTATTTTTTCGTGCAAAATTAGCTCGTTAATATAATCATAAAGTACATTTTCGCCTAAAAAAATAATATCTTCTTTAACATCCTGATAAATATATTGTTCTAGAAAAAATAGAGGATCTGAATCAGTGACTTTACTTTCGAGTAATTTTTTATAATTTGATACAAGTGGAGCCAGTAGGTGAGTTATTTTTTGAAAGGCGAGCAGTACGCTGAGAGAGGTATAAGCCACTCTCAGTTGCTCAAATTTAGTATCTTGCGGTTCGCCAATTTCTCTCGCCTCCCTTTTGCAAGCATCAATTGTGGTATCGATGTTACATATAGTTGAGAGTGATGTGGTTCTTATGTTGCTAATTGATGTTGTAATTTCATGGAGATTAACGATGGGGTTAAATTCTAACGTTTTGATGTAGTGCTTTAGATAGGCCCTCACGCTCTTACAGAGTGATTTGAGGTTGTGATGATGACTGGAATAATATTCACTTAATATAAAACGATGAATATGGCTGTAAAAATGTAATTGTTCTTTATCTATTGAAGCGCTAAGCGTTTTATACATATCTAATGCCACAATGGCGGGTATGATGGCTTTTGTATATTTTTTTAATATTTCTTTTTTTTCTAAATTAGAAACAACATATTGAGCAATAAGCGCATTATACAATTGCTCATATTTATAGAAAAACAATTGTCTTTCCGTTTGAGTAAAGACTTCTTTGTCGTCAATGATATTAATCAGTTTATGGTAAACCTCTTCGGGGTTGATGTTGTCATTACCATATTCTTTCGTTTTCAAATTACCTGTTTCTGCAAAAAAATCTTGATGAAATGAAAAATCTTTAATTTTCCTCTGATTTGCCAAATTTAGAGTTTTGTTCTTTTTATTTTCATTATGTCTTTTATTGTTGTTGATTTTCTCTATTTTTTCTTTATTTAAAACTGTTATTTCATAGGCAGTTAACATTAAATTAGCAAAGATATGGGTGTACATGATGCTCTCCAGTTGGTTTCCAATTTTCTACGAGGACATATTGCCAGATGATGTGGCAGATTAATATCACTTAAGAGCGCTAATCAATGGAGAGCGAAATGCATCATCTAAAAGAGAATATTAATCAGAATAGTTTGTCTATACGTATTTTGCGTATGACTGAGTTAACCGTCATTCTGGGTATATCTAGATCCAGCATTTATGAAAAATTGAACCCTCGTTCGAAGTATTACGACGAAGACTTTCCTAAGCCAATCAAGCTTGGTGCATCATCAGTGGGATGGCAATACGCCTCAGTTGAAAAATGGTTAGCTTCACGAATTAATTAATTTTGATTAACAACGGATGATAAAATGTCTCACAAAAATGAAGAGTTGTGCTTAAAAATCGAAAAACTGCCTAAATACTGTCAAGAAATGATTGTGCAGGTACATGCAAGGACGGGGGCTGCGGCTGAAATTATTTTTCCGACAATGCTAAGCGTTATGTCATTGGCGTGTCAGGATAGATTTGATGTTGAGCCTAGGCATGGACTGAAATATCCATTATCACTTTATAGCATTGTGCTTGCGAGATCCGGGTGTAGAAAATCGACAGTTTATAAACTATTCACGAAAGCAATTTCAGAATTTGAGCAACAACTAGAAGATGAGTTTCATCTTGAAAAGGCGTCCTATGATAGAAGTCTTGTGCTCTGGAATTGCACATTTTGCGCATTGGATAAACGTTATAAAAAAGCGCTGATGCAGGGAATAAATACGGATGAAGCTCTTCTAGATTTAGAAGCGTGCCTGAGCCAAAAACCGGCAGAGCCAGTAAAAAAACGTTTAATAATCAATGATTCAACAAGTGAAGCATTAAGCAAGGAATTGGGGCTTAGCTATCCAGTATTGACACTTATGTCCGATGAGGCTGGAGAGGTGCTTGAAAGCAACTTATTTCGAAAAACTCCATTACTAAATTCACTTTGGTGCGCTGATGGTAAAGCGGTAAGTCGAGCATCTAGTGACTGTTATGTTATCAGGGATTTCAGATTTGGAATGTTACTCATGTTGCAACCAACGTTATTTGACAATTTTTTAGTGAGAAGAGGAAAAAAAGTGCAAGGCTCAGGCTTTTTAGCACGTAGCCTATTAGTGGATTTAGACCAAATTAAACATCTAAGTAAGATAAACGGTGTTGCTCATTTCGATAAACTAAGCTTAGCGGGTTTTTCATCTACGTTGATAAACCATTTACAAAAAGGGATTAAACGTCGGGAGGATTCTGAAGAACGTGTTTGTATTACCCTTGCATATGATGCTCAGATGTTATGGGATAACTATTCTAAGAAGATAGCCACGATGATGAAACCGGGCGGAGAATTGCATGCCTATGATGACTATGCTGCACGCTTTATGGAGCATGCTTCTAGAATTGCTGCTGTCATGCAAATATTTATAACTCCCGATTCAGCGCTTATTACTAAGGAGATGCTTGAATCGGCAGTCTATATCGCTCAGTGGTATCTTAATCATTTTATCAAAAAAATAGATGATTTTAAGGAAGTCAGTGATGCTGAAAAACTCCTGTTATGGTTGGAAGAACATCTTGTCAGCAATAAATCTTATGATTTCAGGCGAAATGACATCATTAAAAATGGCCCCTATTCACTGAGGCGCTCTGACCGTTTGCGGCCAGCATTAGAAAAACTAAAGCAAGAAGATAAGGTTCAATTATTTGAAGAAAAGGGCATTAACTATGTCAAGTTTATCGGCGCTCAGATGGCCCCTGAAGAACTCGTGGAACGATTAAATATTCCTCTGAGTAGCAGAGGTTTATTCATGCTAAATAACTCACCAAGATAAGGATAACTTCAGAGTTATTTTGAATAATATTAGTGAGTAAGATTATATCATCAAGCTAGGTTTGTTGCGGCTTTGGGTGTGGTTGAGTATGTCTTTTATTGAGTGGAATAGTGCCGGTATAGGTAATATATACCATTCTATTAAATACAACGTAGCTCGTTATTATAACGTCTATCAATAACCTAAGCAATGATTATCTAATCGCATACCTATTGTGTCCATAACACGGTGAGTTATGGACACAATAGGTGCTTAAACAATGAATACAGATATCCCTATGATAGCAAGGTAATGAATATGTCATCTTACGCATTAAGTGAATTTGAATTTAATCAACTTGTAATCCTCGCTAGCCGTCGCTATGATTCCCTAATTTCCCCGCATATCCTATGTCGATTACTGGCAGTGGTTGATAATGCACTAGAACAGCATAACCGGATATTGGCGATCCGAGTTGATTTACGGTTCGCTCAGGATAGTATTCCTGATGCCCCAGATACGCCACTCTGTTTTCAACGCGCAGATGAGCGAGCCATTACCCGCTTTATCGAGTCACTGAAAAGCCAACTGCGAGCAGCTCATCATCGTGCTGGACGCTTTGGTACACCAGCACTCCCTTATTATGTCTGGGTAAGAGAACGTAACGAAAGTGAATATCCTCACTACCATTTAGTTTTGTTATTTAATCGTGATGTATACGGCTACTTAGGTAACTATTTACAAGATGATGCCAATAATATGGCGAACAGAATACAACGAGCGTGGTGTAGTGCTATTGGCTTAGGTTACCCAGACTATGCGTCACTGGTTAACTTTCCTAATAATCCCGTATTTCGATTTGATAGACGAGATGCTCTGACCCGTCATTCTAATTATCTTGATTTCTTATTACGAATAACGTACCTGACTAAAAAGAATACCAAGGAACTCAATACTGATTTTCGAAACTTTGGAACAAGTCAGGTTTGATTGAGAGGCATTAGCTCAGACTTGAACTGACAGGTATCGTTGGTAGAACACAATTACGCCTGACCGTCTGGTCTGAGTAAAGAATAGACGCTACCGTGGAACAGTCCAATTTGATAAAAACAGAGTATAGAAGCCAGTTCAAATCATGGATGCGCAATCGGCGTAATGGTAGTATTCCAGTACTACGGAAAATGCCATTCAAAGGTTGAACTATGGGTACTGTGATTTCTCTTGAAGTGTCAGGAATGGAGCTAGATTGGAGTAAGAACTCGCAGTATAGATCATGGAGGCCTGTTTCAAAGTGCCGATCATCACGTCAAGCCACTAGGTTCCGGCATAAAACCCTTACATTGAAAAATTAAAAGTTCCAAGCTCCTCGGTAAGGGATTATTAATAAATAAAGATAGCGTTGTAAGAAAAACCATTTAGATAATTCATAGGCTAATACATGTGTTTTGCCGAATGTGTTTTTTTAATATACCTTATATACATTAAATATAGGAGAATGTATGGAACCACTACTGCTGTTTAAAATTTTAGGTGACCAAACAAGACTCGATATCGTGTTGCTTTTGAAAGCATCTGGTGAGCTATGTGTCTGTGATATCTATACGGCCTTGAATTTATCGCAACCAAAGACTTCTCGACATCTAGCAATGCTTAGAGAGTCGGGTCTTTTGCTCGATTCAAAACATGGTAAATGGGTTCATTATCGATTATCTCCAGCATTACTACCGTGGGTGAAAAGTATCATTGATGTCACCTATGCCACAGAGAAAAATAGAGTTGCAGATTTACTCAAAAGCTTAGAGACAAAAGAACCTGCGAGTAGCTGTTCTATATAAAAATTTTTAAGTTAACATATTCGAAAAAACATATATAAGGTTGAGATATGAAAAAATTAGAAGTATTTGATCCCGCATTATGCTGTAGCACTGGTGTTTGCGGAACCGAAGTCGATCAAGCATTGGTAGACTTCGCAACAGATGTGGATTGGTTAAAAAAACAAGGGGCAAGTATAAGGCGTTTTAATTTAGCGCAAGAGCCTATGGAGTTCGTTAACAACACAAAAGCAAAAACATTTTTGGAAACCGCAGGCGCCGAGTCACTTCCACTATTGATTCTTGATGGTGAGATTGTGCTGACTGGTCGATACCCAAAACGACATGAGCTAGCAAGATGGTTTGGTATTCGGCCGAATATTGAAAAAGCCGAAATTGTTAAATCGTGTTGTGGTAATGGTAAAACGTGTTGTTAACAGGAGCAATAAAATGAAATTTTTAGATAACACACCTAATTATTTATTTTTTACTGGAAAAGGCGGAGTGGGTAAAACTTCTATTTCTTGTGCGACCGCAATTAAGTTGGCTGAAAAAGGGAAAAAAGTCTTACTGGTGAGCACTGATCCAGCTTCTAACGTTGGGCAAGTATTCTCTCAATCGATAGGCAACAATATTAAGCCAATAACATGGGCTCCAAATTTATTTGCTATTGAAATAGACCCTCAAGCTGCCGCTGAAGAATATCGAAACAAAATTATTAATCCAATCAAAGAAAGTTTATCTGAAGCGGTAATTCAAAGTATTACGGAACAGCTATCAGGTGCCTGTACCACAGAGATTGCAGCTTTCGATGAATTTACTGGGTTGTTAACCAATACCGAAATTACAAAGCAATTTGACTATATCATTTTTGATACCGCACCAACGGGGCATACCATCCGTTTATTACAACTCCCGAGTGCATGGAGTGATTTTATTACTGATAATCCTGATGGTGCGTCATGTTTAGGGCCAATGTCTGGTCTTGATAAACAACGTGAACAGTACAGCATGGCGGTGGAAGCGTTGAGTGATAAATCACTAACAAGGTTAGTATTAGTTGCACGACCTCAATCAGCGGCATTGAGAGAGGTTGCGAGAACCTATAGCGAGTTGTCATCTCTGGGTATCAGAAATCAGCAATTAATTGTCAATGGTGTTTTCCCTGAAACGGCGGTGACTGAAAATGATAAGTTATCCCATGCGCTCTACTCTCGTGAACAAGCGGCATTAGCATCTATGCCTGAAGCACTACGCTCGTTACCTGTCGATATTATTTATTTACAAAATATCAATATGGTGGGTGTCGATGCACTGAAGCAGTTGTTATCTAATGAGATGCCACAAATTCCAACTATTACCCCGACAAAACAACCTATTTCTTTACCCACCTTGTCAGAACTGGTTGGCGAAATATCTCAGTAACAGCATGGGCTGATTATGTTAATGGCCAAAGGTGGTGTAGGGAAAACAACGATTGCGGCATCAATCGCGGTTAAATTGGCAGAAAAAGGGCTTGATGTACATCTGACTACATCCGATCCAGCCGCGCATATTGAATCAACCCTCGATGGTGTTTTACCGAATCTTCAAGTTAGCCGAATTGACCCTATCGCTGAAACTGAACGTTATCGTCATTATGTCTTAGAAACAAAAGGGAAAGATTTAGATGCAGAGGGGCGCGCATTACTTGAGGAAGATTTGCGCTCTCCTTGTACTGAAGAAATTGCGGTATTCCAGGCTTTTTCTCGCATCATTAGAGACGCGGGTAAACGTTTTGTCGTCATGGATACTGCGCCGACTGGGCATACATTATTACTTCTGGATGCAACAGGGGCATACCATAAAGAATTGCTAAGAATATGGGTGAAAAAGGCCACTATTTAACGCCGATGATGCAATTACAAGATCCTGAACGCACCAAAGTCATTATTACGACACTCGCTGAAACAACGCCTGTGCTTGAGGCGGAAAATTTGCAAAATGATTTAATACGGGCAGACATACATCCGTGGGCGTGGGTAATCAATAACAGTCTATCTATCACGGAAACAACCTCACCATTGTTACTTTCAAGAGCAGAACAGGAAGTCGCTCAGATTGAAAAGGTGACATCAACATTGGCAAAACGTGTTGCTATTGTTCCTTTGCTTGAAACAGTGCCTGTGGGGATATCTGCATTAAGTCAGCTCGCAGAATAAGTTTTATTTTCTAAAAATAAAAGGTGCGGAAAAGCACCTTTTAAATGAGGTTGTTATGTTTATTGCCGCATTCATTTTTATTTTAACGATCACCTTTGTTATTTGGCAGCCCAAAGGACTGGGTATTGGCTGGAGTGCTACAGCAGGGGCTGTATTGGCACTGATCTTTGGTGTGATCAGTTTTCAAGACATCCCGATGGAATGCCACGGCGACATTTGTCGCCGTAATTATCATTAGCCTACTTTTAGATGAAAGTGGTTTCTTTGAATGGGCGGCATTACATATTGCCAAGTGGGGCGGGGGTAAAGGAAAACTGTTATTCTGTTATATCGTGTTACTTGGTGCAACTGTTGCGGCCTTATTTGCCAATGATGGCGCAGCATTGATATTAACGCCCATTGTGATTGCGATGTTATTGGCACTTGGTTTCAACAAAGGCACGACATTAGCCTTTGTCATGGCTGCCGGGTTTATTGCAGATACGGCGAGCTTGCCGCTGATTGTTTCGAACCTCGTGAATATCGTTTCTGCGGACTTCTTTAATATTGGATTTACTGAATATGCATCGATTATGGTGCCAGTGGATATTGCAGCAATTATTGCAACATTAGCGATGCTGCATTGGTTTTTCCGCAAAGATATTCCTAAACAATATGATGTTACCAAACTGAGTGAACCGACTTTAGCCATTAAGGACATGACAACGTTTAAAGCAGGTTGGCTGGTATTGGTACTGCTACTTATTGGTTTCTTTGTCTTAGAACCATTAGGTCTTCCAGTGAGTGCAATTGCGGCTATTGGCGCCTTAATTCTTTGGGTGATTGCAGCCAGAGGCCATACGATTAATACCCAAAAAGTATTACGTGGCGCACCGTGGCAAATCGTCATTTTCTTTTTAGGTATGTACTTGGTTGTTTATGGTTTAAGAAATGCAGGGTTAACCGATTATCTTTCTGAAACGCTCAATTACCTTGCAGACAAAGGGTTATGGGCAGCAACAATTGGTACGGGATTTATAACTGCATTTTTATCCTCAATAATGAATAATATGCCAACGGTATTAATTGGTGCTTTATTCATTGAAGGGAGTGAAGCGTCAGGGCTAATTCAACAAGCAATGGTTTATGCCAATGTGATTGGTGCCAATTTGGGGCCTAAGATTACACCTATAGGGAGTTTGGCGACGTTGCTGTGGCTGCATGTTTTATCACAAAAGAACATGAGCATTACATGGGGATACTATTTTAAAACAGGGATCATCATGACACTCCCTGTACTTACCGTCACTCTTATCGCTTTAGTGCTTCGACTTTCACTGTTAAATTAAGGCTAACCGAATGAATGAAATTACCATTTATCACAATCCAAATTGTGGCACTTCACGCAATACGCTTGCCATGATCCGCAATAGCGGCATTGAGCCAACGATTATTTATTATTTAGAAACACCGCCGACTAAAGATGTGTTAGTACAACTTATTGCTGATATGAAAATCACGGTAAGGGCGTTACTACGAAAAAATGTTGAACCGTATGAACAATTAGCTTTAGAAAATGATATTTATACCGATGACCAACTCATTGATTTTATGTTGCAGTACCCAATACTGATTAATAGACCGATTGTTGTTACACTAGTAGGAACTAAGCTTTGCCGACCTTCAGAAGTCGTTTTGGATATATTACCTCATTCGCAACAACGTGAATTTATTAAAGAAGATGGCGAGGTTATTGTTGATAAACAAGGCATCAGAGTAAAGTAAATCACTGACGATATTTATCATGATGAGCGTACCGATGTATGGCATCAGTACGCTCATGTTAATCCGGTACTTGCTTAAGGTCGTTGATATTGGTATTTTAAAAAAAATATACTATTCATAGGAACAGCTGATTATATTATGCGCCTTACGCCACCCTGAGATACCTCCTTCCTTTTAGGTTGATACTAAATCAGCCAATTTCCACATCCCTTCTTTGGGATAATTTCGTTTATTTAAAATATACTCTCCCATCTTGGGATTGATAGATTACAAGGTAGTCTAATATGCTTTTGTCATCCTCTCGTCAGGACTGGCTGGGTAACATCCGTGGGGATGTCCTAGCCGGTATTGTTGTTGCTTTAGCGTTAATTCCTGAGGCTATCGCATTTTCAATTATTGCAGGCGTCGACCCCAAAGTTGGGTTATACGCCGCATTTTCTATTGCGGTAATTATCGCTTTTATCGGGGGGCGCCCCGGCATGATTTCATCGGCAACTGGTGCAATGGCACTTTTAATGGTCGTTCTGGTGAAAGAACATGGCCTTCAGTACCTATTAGCTGCGACGGTATTAACCGGGATATTTCAAGTTATCGCCGGATATTTAAAGCTCGGTAATTTAATGCGATTTGTTTCACGTTCGGTGGTAACGGGATTTGTTAATGCGCTGGCTATCTTGATTTTTTTAGCGCAACTCCCTGAATTAACCAATGTGAGTTGGCATGTTTATGCAATGACCGCGGCAGGCTTAGGGATTATCTATCTGTTTCCATTAGTCAATAAAACCATTCCGTCTCCATTAGTGTGTATTGTTGTATTAACGATAATTTCAATATGGCTTGGTCTTGATATCCGAACGGTTGGTGATATGGGCGTTCTGCCTGACAGTTTGCCTATCTTTCTTTTGCCCGATATTCCCTTGAATATTGAAACGCTACTTATCATATTACCCTACTCATTAGCGCTTGCTGTTGTTGGCTTATTGGAATCAATGATGACTGCAACGATTGTGGATGATTTGACGGATACAACCAGTGATAAAAATCGAGAATGTAAAGGGCAAGGCATTGCCAATATAGCCACTGCATTTATTGGCGGGATGGCAGGATGTGCGATGATCGGTCAATCCATTATCAATATAAAATCGGGTGGCCGAGGTCGATTATCGACACTGGTTGCGGGTGTTGTTTTATTGCTAATGGTGGTTTTTCTTAATGATTGGGTATCAAAAATCCCTATGGCGGCGTTAGTTGCAGTGATGATTATGGTGTCAATTGGGACCTTTTCTTGGCAATCCCTTGCCGATATACGAGTCCATCCGCTATCAACCAGCATCGTTATGATAGCCACCGTCATTGTTGTCGTTTGGACCCATAACCTGGCTTACGGGGTACTTGTCGGGGTGCTCATCGCAGCGCTTAATTTTGCCAATAAAGTCGCGAGATACATGACAGTTACATCAAGACTAGACAGAAAGGTACGTCATTATGAAGTTCGGGGACAAATTTTCTTTGCCACATCGGAACGCTTTGTTAATGTCTTTGATTTTAAAGAAGACATTGATAAAGCGATTATTGATGTGAATCATGCTCATT